>CAYRHG010000063.1:0-28051 GCA_964424025.1 uncultured Dehalococcoidales bacterium
GAAACTCGCTCTCTAGCAACGAAGAGGGATGCCTTGTTGCCGGGGTTGGTTTCGGGGGAGGTGGGAGTGGAGGTGGCATGGGCAAGATGAATCTCGCTGGCATTCACGCGAAGCTTCGCCGGACCGAAAAACATATCCAAACGATCGCAGGTGAGGCAGACAAGCTCTGCGAGGATGTGTTGGCAGGCATTGTCAGAGAAGTGCATGAGGATGTCGACGAGCAGGTCTGGGTATATCGCGGCGAGATGCCTAATGTACCTGTTGACTGGTCGGTCATTATTGGCGAAATCCTACACAACCTGCGCTCCAGTCTTGATCACTTGGTTTGGCAGTTAGTCCTTGACAATGGACATCCGCCAGGGAGGTTCAACGAATTCCCCATCACTACAGACTGCGATGGTTGGCGGAAAGCGAAGAAGCGCGGCAGTCTGAAAGGCGTAAGCCAAAAGCATGAGGAGCTGATCGCGCGTTTACAACCGTATACAGGTGGGATGGGTCTTCCCTTCAATGTTGCGATTCTCGAAGCCATTCGCAAACTTAGCAACATCGAAAAGCACAGACATTTAGTCGTAGCGGTCGTTGCTTCAAACGGGACTGATCCAATGCTTTTCGGAGTCAATCATCCTGAACTTGATGATTCGAACAAAAGGGTGCCTCTGAAAGGGACAGAGTACCTAGCAAGGATTGAAACCGACAAAGTGTTGCTCAGATTTAACAATGCGGATACACCGCTTTGCCCATCATTTCGAATCGCGACACGCTTTGCCTATGAAGAGCAACACTGGACAAGAGCAAGATCTGTCCCAGATCTCCTTTCGGAATTCCATCGCTCAGTGAAAGGGGTTGTCGAATTCGTGACGGGGCCACACGTCTTCGTTGGAACAGGGGCTGGACAAGCTCACCGGTTGCGCCAGCGATGAGCAAGGGGTGAGGCACTTGCTGCTGGATCAGGGTCAGTCGAATGTTGGGCAGGACGAGGCGGTGTTCATGTTGGGTGCGTGTGCGTCGTTTGCGAGTTATTTGTGGCGGAAGCATTTGGCAACCGCGTCTAGCACGTAGGGAAACCCCACGGCAAAGAAGCGAGTGTTCATCAGCTTCGACTACCACAACGATCCCGACTTGCGTGACAACCTAGTCGGTCAAGCAGATAATCCCGATTCACCGTTCGAAATTGAGGATGAGTCGCTCCGCGAACCCTATGACGAAGTTTGGAGGAAGAGAGTTCGGGCGATCATCCGACGATGCGATCTAGTCATCGTGATTTGCGGCAGGCACACAGATACGGCCAGCGGCGTCGCAGCCGAGGTTACATTCGCTCAGGATGAAGATACTCCCTACTTTCTCTTGAGAGGGCGTCCGGACCATCCTTGTATCAGGCCCGGAATGTCCCTTAAGTCTGATGAAATTCACAAGTGGAGTTGGCCCAACCTCAAAAGGCTGATCGCCGAGAAGGCTAAGTCGTGACGAAACATCCGGACAAGCCTCTGCTCAACCATTCGAAGGAGACTTATGGTGACTCATTCAACGCGCACTTGCTGGAGCAGTACAAGCTCTACGTGCAGTCTGCGGAGAATGTGAGTGCGAGAAGGGTGGCTTCGAATCGCTACATGTTGACACTCAGCGCGGCGATCGTGGCGTTGTACGGTTTTCAGTACGCGAATATCGATCTTGGATGGACGGCGTTGGGGATACCTTTAGTGGGGATTGCGGTATCTCTGGTTTGGTTTGCAATCATCAATTCATATGCCAACATGAACCGCGTCAAGTTTAAGATCATTCACGAGTTGGAGGAACATTTGCCGGCATCCATCTACAAACGTGAGTGGCGTTTGGCAGAAGAAGGGCGCGGCGAGACCTATCAGGAAGTCTCGAGGATTGAGGGTTTGGTGCCTTACTTGTTTGCCGGTTTGCACGGGAGTTTGGCGATTTGGATCGCTATCGAGAACTCTAGCGTGAGGGATTTGGTGGGGTGAGCGGCATCGACGATGGGTGGTAGGGAGATGCGACGTTGAAGCATCGTTGCGTTAAGATGGAGCGCAGGAAAGCATCTTGCAGGTGAGCAATCGTGAGTTGGCATGAGTACATATCCGTTGATCCCAACGTCTGTCACGGTCAGGCCTGCATCGCCGGCACTCGGGTGATGGTATCTGTGGTTCTCGACAACCTCGCTGCTGGATTGACCGTTGAGGAGATTGTTGAGAGCTACCCGTCGGTTTCCGCTGATGCAGTCGAGGCGGCGTTGCTCTACGGTGCTGAGCTTGCCAAGGAACGCATAGTGCCGTTGAGTGCATAGGCACACACTTTGCGGGTCAAGCTTGACGAGAATCTTCCGCTTCAGCTCAAGCGACTATTCATGGATTCTGACCATGACGCAGATACCGTGCTCGACGAGGAAATGGGTGGTGCTTCGGACCCGGAGGTCTTGGCAGCCTGCCTCGCTGAAGAACGCGTCTTGGTAACGCAGGACGTGGGCTTCGCCGATATTAGGGCGTATCCACCTAGGGAGTATCCCGGCATCATCGTTTTTCGTCTCGCCAATCAGTCCCGAGACACGGTGATGGAAATGGGCATCCGCTTGATCCGTACTCTGGACAGATCATCTCCAGAAGGCCATCTTTGGATTGTGGAAGATGCTCGAGTGCGCATACGCGATTGAACCATGACCACCATCACCGAAGACGATGTCGAACAGCTGGCCCTTGGCTGGTTAACCGACATCGATTGGTCAACGGTCAATGGCAACGAGATAGGGCCTGAATCTGGTGGTGCGGAACGGGACGATTACGGTGTGGTGATCCTCGAGGGTCGGTTGCGGAATGCCCTTGAGCGGCTGAATCCGGAGTTGGATTTTGAGGCGTTGGATGATGCGTATCGGAAGTTGATGGATCCGCAGGGGACTTCGTTGGAGGTGAAGAACGAGTCGTTTCACCGGATGCTGGTCGAGGGCGTGAATGTGGAGTATCGGGATGTTGATGGGCGTATTCGTGGTGGGCAGGTGAAGGTGATTGATTTCGAGGATGTTGGAGCGAACGATTTCTTGGCGGTTAATCAGTTCAATGTCGTTGAGAACAAGCATCATCGTCGGCCAGATGTCGTGCTGTTTGTGAACGGTTTGCCGTTGGGGATCATCGAGTTGAAGAATCCGACGGATGAGGACGCGACCATCTGGACGGCGTGGCAGCAGTTGCAGACTTACAAGCCGGAGTTGCCGACGCTGTTTTCGATGAATGAGTTGCTGATGGTTTCGGATGGGCTGGAGACAAGGGTCGGGACGTTGACGGCCGGCAAGGAGTGGTTCAAGCCTTGGCGGACGATTGCAGGCGACGAAGTGGCAGACGCGACGATCCCCCAGTTGGAGGTGACGATACGTGGGTTGTGCGAACCGAGGCGGTTTTTGAAGATGGTTCGGGACTTCATCGTGTTCGAGGGTGATGGTGGCGGCGTGCCGGTTAAGAAGATGGCGGGTTATCACCAGTACCATGCGGTGGAGTTTGCAGTAGATCAGACAGTTCGGGCGTCTCAGTTGGTGGATGGACACGGGTTGCTGGTTGACACCGGGAGCGGGTACGAGACGGGTCGCAAGCCCGGCGGCGATCCCGGTGACAAGCGTATTGGCGTGGTCTGGCACACGCAGGGTGCGGGTAAGAGTTTGACGATGGCGTTCTATGCGGGCCGGATCGTGCGCGAACGGGCGATGAGCAATCCGACTATCGTGGTGCTGACGGATCGGAACGATTTGGACGATCAGTTGTTCGGGACGTTTTCGAGGTGCAGCGATTTGTTGCGTCAGACGCCGACGCAGGCGGAGAGTCGGGCGGATTTGAGGAGGAAGTTGTCGGTTTCGTCTGGTGGCGTGGTGTTCACGACGATCCAGAAGTTCTTCCCAGACGCAAAGGGCGATCGGCATCCGACGTTGTCGGACCGTCGGAACATCGTTGTGATTGCGGATGAGGCGCATCGGAGCCAGTACGACTTTGTGGACGGGTTTGCGGCGCATATGCGGGATGCTTTGCCAAACGCGTCGTTCATCGGGTTTACGGGCACGCCGATCGAGACGGAGGACAGGAACACCAAACAGGTCTTTGGCGACTACATCAGCGTCTACGATATTCGCCGGTCGGTGGAAGACAAAGCGACGGTGCCGATCTACTACGAAAGTCGCTTGGCGAAGCTGGAGTTGAACGAGGATGAGCGTCCGCAGATCGACGTTGATTTCGAGGAGGCGACTGAAGGAGAAGAGGTTGATCGTAAAGAGCGCCTGAAGACAAAATGGGCGCAATTGGAAGCCGTTGTCGGTACGGATAAACGGTTGAAGCTGATCGCGAAGGACATAGTCGATCACTTCGAGGCGCGGTTGGCGGTGATGGAGGGGAAGGCGATGGTTGTCTGTATGAGCCGTCGGATATGCGTCGATCTTTACGAACAGTTGATTGCGTTGAGGCCTGAGTGGCACGATCAGGATGACGACAAGGGTCAGATCAAGGTTGTGATGACGGGATCAGCGTCGGATGGACCGGAGTGGCAGCAGCATATTCGGAACAAGACTCGGCGCGAGGGATTGGCGAAGCGGTTCAGAGACAGTGCTGATGAGTTGAAAGTGGTGTTGGTACGGGATATGTGGCTGACGGGGTTCGACGCGCCGAGTCTGCACACGATGTATGCAGATAAGCCGATGAGGGGTCATAACTTGATGCAGGCCATCGCACGAGTGAACCGGGTGTTCAGAGATAAGCCCGGCGGGTTGATTGTTGACTATTTGGGATTGGCTCCGGCTTTGCAGGTTGCGGTTAAGACATATACGGAGAGTGGTGGAACCGGCAATGCAGTCGAAGATCTGGATCAAGACACGGCGGTCGCTGTCCTTCAAGAGCGGTACGAGATATGTAAGGGTCTTTTCCATGGATTTGACTGGTCGACATGGTCGACTGGTGGTGCGGCGGCTCAAATGAGTCTTATTCCGGCGGCTCAAGAGCACGTGTTGGCATTGAAGGATGGGCGGGAACGGTGTTTGGGCGAGGTGAGGAAATTGTCGCAAGCGTTTGCGTTGGCGACGCCGCGTGACGAGGCGATGGCGATAAGGAACGATGTTGCGTTTTTCCAAGCTGTGCGCGTGGCGTTGGTGAAGCGCGCGGAGAGCGAGCGCACTCCGAGTGAGGATTTGGATCAGACGATAAGGCAGATCGTTGCGGATGCGGTTTCGCCGGATGGGGTTATCGACATATTCGCAGCGGCTGGTTTGAAGAAACCGGATATCTCGATACTGTCGGAGGAGTTTTTGGTCGAGGTGAAGGCGATGGAGCGGAAGAATTTGGCGGTGGAGTTGCTGCGGAAGTTGCTGCAAGGTGAGATCTCCAAACGCCGGAAGCAGAATGTTGTTCAGGCTCGTTCGTTTGCGGAGATGTTGGAGGAGGCGTTGCGCAGGTATCGCAACCGGGCAATCGAGGCGGCACAGGTGATCGAAGAGTTGATCGAGTTGGCGCGGGAGATGCGGGAGGCTAACGCGCGGGGTGAGAAGTTGGGTTTGCGGGACGACGAGTTGGCGTTCTACGATGCTTTAGGGACTAACGACAGCGCCGTGAAGGTGATGGGCGATGAGGTGCTGAGTGAGATTGCGCGTGTTCTGGTCAAGACGGTGCGGAACAACGTCACGATCGACTGGACGATTCGGGAGACGTCGCGGGCGAATCTGAGAGTGTTGGTCAGGCGGACGTTGCGGAGGTATGGCTATCCGCCGGATATGCAGGAGAAGGCTACGCAGACGGTGTTGGAGCAGGCGGAGGTGTTGTCGGCGGGATGGGCAGTGTCCTGACGTCGGTCAACCTGTGTCATTTGGAAGCCTGTTGCGGGCAGTTTAGTGAACCAGCGACCGATCAGTCAAAGGACGCGATTGCGGGAACGTCTCACGCATCCACGACGCACCCACCCAAGAGTGGCATTCTCAATAGGCAGCTACTCGCCATCCTAACCAGATCCGACTAGTTGCAGTATGCGAGAAAAAGCGTAACGCTACCCGGCACGATCAACAGGATCAAACCTGATCACCACGGTTTTTTCATCGCGGTCTCTTCCATTCCCTGGTGAGTTTGATGTGGTCGTCTTGATCCCGAGTGATGTAAGCAAGCAATGCCCGTCCTGTTCGGGTTCCATCTTTACAGGACGGGCCCCAGTGCAAAACGCGGGTTTACGCTAGAAGCCGAACTGCGTGCAGATCATCGGTGCCTCGAACGGGACGCACAGAAACGCGTGGGAGGAGTGCGGGCTCATGAGTAAGACCAGAAACGATGCCGTAGATGCGAAAACCGACACGCCATGAGTCGAGAATGTCCATGACCGTCGGAATGCCATTCTCGGCCAAAGGAAGCCGTCCGCAAACGCTAAGCATGTCTACCAAAGCAACGATTAAGTCCGATGCCGCTCGTGGAAAGTTCTGATCAACTGTTGCCCTTCGGGAACGTCGAACAGCTGCGTCAATAGCATCTGAATGTACTCGCTTTTCAACGCCTTGCTGGGAACTCTTATGCCGAACTCCCTAGCTAACTCCTTCAACGAAGCGATTTTCAGCGGCTCCAATCGAAGTTCCGCCTCTTCTCTCATCATGTTAGGGATCTGTTCAGCCAATTCCATGACCAGCACTCTCTCGTCAACTGATTCTCGCCCTCCCCGACGTTTCGAAGAGCGAATCGGATGACCTTTTCCGGACCTCGATCCTGACAATTCGAATGACGGATTGTCTCGTAACGTTTTGACCGCCTGTTCCAGTAGATCGGCCAGATCGTAGGTAGTTTCGATTTCGTCAAGACGCATCGTGCTGCTCCACCGGTCTCACGACTTTGTCGAAGAATTCTTCGGCTACTCGAATCAACTGCTCGACATAGGGTTTATCGCCAGTCCTATCTGAAAATGTGATCGGACCTTCGTTGGACGCTTCTGCAATCCGAACAGTCTCAGCGACGAAGTTGTCGAATGTGACGCTTGGATGTATTCGGCGGACCGCGCTCATCCAGTTCTCCTGTGCGATGGTGCCGCCCGACCGATATCTGATTCTATTGAAGATGATCCCTCGCATTATTGGACCGGTTATTTGGCTCGCGCCGAATCTAGAGAGATTCTTGTTGACCTGACCAATCATGTTGTGGATCTGAGTTTCGATCAACCCGATGCCCCTGACCGAGAAGTACTCAGGCAAACACACGACGACATACGAATCACTCAACATGAGCGCGTTCTGCGTCACAAGGTTCAGATTGGGTGGGCAGTCGATGACGACAAAATCATATCCGTGCCGTTCGATCACAGGCCCAAGATTGTCTCTGATGATCATCTTGGCCTCGGAAGACTGCGCGCCCCATTTGGCGGCCAAATCTAGGTCCACCGGCAGCAGATCGAGATGCGAGGGGAGCAGGTCGATACAGTCGTATCGGTTCTTCATTATGAGTTCGCCAACATCGATGTCCTGTTCGTTGATGGCGGCTTGAAAGATATCTTTCAACGACCCTTTAGTCTCCGCCCATCGCTCCCACGCCTGCTCGGATACTAGATAGAAGGACGCGTTGGTCTGCCGGGTCCAAGTCCACTAGCAGCACTTTGAATCCGTGTCTCCTGGCGAGCGTCGCGGCGGTTTCCACCGCGATTGTCGTTTTACCCGTTCCCCCCTTATAGTTGATGAAGCTGACTATTTGGCTCATTCCGGTATCCCTGATTTCATTGCACGATGCAGTGGTCACTCGGATCGGCAAAAACGATCCTGTTGTCGTTGTGGACGGTCGGCTGCTGACACATTATGTATCGCCAAACGGCAAACATGCTCTCGGTCTCAATTTTACTGTCCACGCCGATCACGAACACGGGAATGGCTCGGCCAGGATCTGTCGTGCTTAAGCTGATTCGTCCTGAAGACAGGCTGCGCAATGCGTCTGAAGATTTCCAGTCGATCATCGGCTCCTCACGTATCGCCGCCGTGACCGCAGAGTGGATGTTGCGGGCATCGGCTTTCAATCTGCGCACCATCTGGCGTGCACGCGCCGATCTCCTCCCGAACCACGTGTGAGATCCGCATAGGCTTCTCTTCGGCCTTTTGACCGCATCGGTTCCCCGTTGGTTGTCCACCAGGTCGCCCGTTGACGCCGCCGTTCGGGTAGGCCGGCTAACTCAGCAGACTTCCCGAATCTCTAGAAGCCGGTCTTTCTTTTCCCGCGTCACGTCTTATGAGACAGGGTCACGCGCGTCCTCCCTTATGGGGCGTTGCGCCGGAGGGATGCCGTGTGATGTCATGGGCGTGTACAGGAGATGGGCTTTGTACGCGAAAACGCGAATCTGTCCTGTGCAAAGCGAAAACCCGAGAGAAAACGGCGTCTGCGGCACGTCGGCGCGTGACTGGAGCAAGCGATGGCGTCCGGCGCCGGGTCCACCCAAACAGGACGTGCGCAAGTTCAAACCTCGCGTTTTCGCGAACCTGTTCGGAACGGGCGTTTTGCAGAGCCCCGCTTTGGATTCGCGGAATCGCGAGGAAGGAGAGAACGCAGATGAAAAAGACCACGGGGTCTTACGGAGATGCGCCGAGGCGGGAGAACGTGCACGAGCTGCGGCTGGTGGCGCTTCTGCTGGACCTCGTCGAAAGGCACGGCAGGGCGGACACGGCGGAGATCTTGGGCGTGAGCTACGACACAGTCGCCCGCGCCGCGTCCTCGGGCCGGCTGACGGGTCGCGTGTCGGACGCTCTGGCGCGCCACCTGCTCGAGGGATCCGAACCTCAAGTGATTGCGGAGCAGCGGGACCGCATGGCGGATCTGGAGCGGCGCGTCGAGGCGCTGGAGCAAACCGGAAACGCGATGACGGATTCGGTGTCGGCGGCGCTGGACGCTATGCGTGCAGAGATGCGCGGGCTTCGCGACGCGCCACCGCCGGAACCCGAGCCTCCGGACGCGCCGGCCCTCACGCGTGCCTGGATCGTTCCGGAGCCTGAAGCGGCACCGAAGGCGCATCAGACGTCCCCGGCCGAGAGAGAGCCGTGGCTATTCGGCCTCGCTCCCGCCGAACCGGTCCCGGACGAGGAGAAGATCTACGGCGAAGCCGCTGGGGCGTTGCGGGAGTGGCGCGAGGCGTGGTCGGCGTACCGGCGATTGCCCGACGGCGTGGCGAAGCTGGAGACCGAGCTGCGGATCCTGGAGCTGGAGATCGCGTTGATCGACGCACACCGTCTCACCCTGCCTCCAGCGAAGTATCCGTGGGATCGCTTCGAGCGCCGGGACGAGATCCGTCGCCGACGGAGGAGCGTGGGCGAGGCGCAGGCGGACCTGCGCAGGGCGATTCGGCGGCGGCGGCTTCGCCGCGTCTGCACTCTGGGCCTGCGCAAAGACTGACGGCGGGTTCGCAGCAAATCTCGGCAATCTGTGCGCGCCAAAGGTTACAAAAGCGACCGGACATGGCATCGCCACGGTGGACGTCGCGGTGGTTGGATCACGCAATATTTGGCAGGAACGCGTGATGCGATGATTCCGTGCGGCGGTATGGCGCCGCGACCTGCGTAACGATATCGGGCGAGGGTGTTCAATTCGACGTTGGTCAAGCGAAGACCGTACGACATGCCGAACAATCTGCCAGGCCGTGATAAGCCGCCGAATGCGCAGGGAGCTAGCACCTTCTCCGTGCGATTGGGTTCCCGAGCGTTGGATATGGCGGTATGCCTTCTACCAAGGGCATTGAATCAATCGCGGCCCGATCCGGAACTCGGTCCGCGATCTTGAGCGACGACGACGCGGCTAGAGCACAGGTTCGGGCAATCTTGCCTCGATTAGTTCGGCAAGACGCCGTTTGCCTGCAGCGGAGGTATATATTCCCGCCGCTCCATCTCGTCCGGTACGCCAAAAATCGGCTCCCGTGACCATTTCGCCATCGCCGTTCGGTGCCTCGATGGAAAGCAATGCCTCTTCGACGAGTCCTTGATACGAACTTGGTTTGAATACGGAGGCGCCGGTCGCTCGCACGTGGTCCAGGACGTTTGGCAACACCGAATGCATGACCTCCACGCCGACGCCCTTCTGAATGTTGAACTTGGGCGGATCCTCGAAAGCTTCTGGAAGAACACGGCGTATCGCCCTCCAGTAAGCGTCGATGACCTGTCCTTGCTGCTCGGTCGAGGGAATTCTTCGGAACAGCGTGGGTTGGGCCAGCAGAGGTTGCAAGGACTTGACGAAAGAGGCGGACGGTACGGTCGTCTTTGCCTTTGGCGAGTTGGCGAGACGAATCCGTTTCTTCCATGTGCTGGACGCGGTCGCCAGGTGTTGCGTCAAACCTTGGGCGTCCAACTCCCATTTGCGACCAGCATCCATCACACGCTGCGCAAACGTCGGATCATGTTCCGCGCGGGCGCGCAGCAGATCAAGGGCTAGATCGGTGCGCACAGACTTCGCGTTCGAGTTGACGACGTGGAACTGCGCCATTTCTTGTGCTTCGTCCGCGCCGACCATGCAGACGAAAGGGATTTTGACATTCAAGACGTCGGCTTGATCTACGTTCATCGCCTTCTCCAACGCAGATATTCTGTGCTGTCCATCGACCACGAACAGTTGATGTTCTGTGGCCGCCTTTTCCGGGTCCAGGATCAATTCGTACGCGTCCGGACCTATGCGATTGAGGACATCGTCCGCGCCATTGCTGCGAAGGCTGAGCAAAACCGATGTCGGCAAGTCGACCTCGCGGCGAGTGATGCTTCCTGCAAGGTCGTTCACACGTTTCGGGGAGGGGTCGCGCTGGTATCCGGTCCCGCGCAGCACATCCCTCCGCGGGACGGCATGATGCCTTACGAGGGTTTCGGCGGTGATCACGCCTACCACGGTCATGATCGATCCCTCAAGGGTGGGGCCTTGTATCACTTCGATGCGTTGGTCGTTCATCAATCAACTCCTTGTCGACTAGTTATGGTCCAGTTTATCATGCGCAGGATTATTGCGCAAGTATCGTAATCGATTCTAATGATCGCAATTCAAGAGCAATGCTTGATCGCTTGGCGTGGGGTTCGAAACTTTCTCGTTTTTGTGACGGCAATCTCGGCGTGTCGATCTGTACGCCTCTCCCCGCTCCTCGCCCTGCTTGCCATGAACTGGTTGGATCGGAGCTACGCAGCCGCGAGCAAACGGCTTCCGAGCCTTCCATTCGCGCTCCGATTGGTTCATAATCGCGTCTGCTGTCAGGCTTTTTCCGGGTTTCCAGCCGTAGAAAACCGGAGGGTGTAGTCCCGCACCTGCGTCGACGCTTCGGATCGAGTGTGAGCTCTCCGAGCGTCCGCCCAACAGGGACGAACGCTTTCCCGAAGCGCGAGGCGTATAGACGGTCGAGCACAAGCTCCCCGGCGTCCGGAAAGACGGGAACCCTTGAACCGGCACGTCCTGAGACGTCCCGTTCCGACGAACTCACGGTTCGAAGCGCATCCGCGCCTCGGCCGCTTTCCCGCGTCTCCGCGACGGTTTTGAACCGCCGCTCGCAGACGTCCCCAGATCTGTGTGTCCGGCGAGTCCGAACGCCACGGGTCTTCAAACCGACGCCTCCAGTTCCATCCCGCACGTCCTGTTCGGGCCGTGGATGAGACGCGTCTCATCGAGCAACGCTCCCCAAGCCCCCGACCCGCATCCCTCGGCTGCCGAGAGCATCTGTCCTCGCCCGACGGCACTAGACACCGACCACCAACTCAGAAGACCGGCGTGCGCCGGGGATGCCGCGCGTCCGGGAGACAACCAGATCAGGAGACTGAAATGACCACCGCGACATTGAGCGACAAGGCCGCCGTACTTGCAACGAGAAACGGAAAAGACGAGCGGTCCGGCCGCTCGTTGGAGGAACTGGCGAAGAACCTCGTCGCGACGCTGTTCGGGACCGCGCCGGAGACGTGGGAGCAGAGCGTCGGGCGCGGCATCCACGACGCCCGGCGCATGCGCCGCAGAGGCGACCTCGACGGGGCGCTGGCGGTGCTCGAAGGTCTGGACGTCGGCGACACCGATCCCGACGCCGCTCGCTGGGCGCACGCGGAGTGGACGGACACCGTCCGGCGCAGATTCGCCGGGCGCGAGGTGCAGCTCTACAGCCAGGGCGCCGGGAAGGCCGCGGCGCTGACGCCTGTCGGCGATGGCAGGACCTTGGTGGTCCTCGCCGTTCTCGGCATGCGCTGGCGGCTGGGGACGGAAGTCTCGCGGCGGAGCCTGAGAGGTCTCCGGCCTTTGGACAAGTCGTCGCGCGTCCGTCGCAAGCGCCGGACGGCGCGGCTCGCCTGATCGGCCACGCGCGTTCCTTCGCACCGGCTGTGAAACGGCCGCGTCCGGAAGGGGCCCGAGCCGATCTTGACTCGGCTTCGCTATCGGACACTCACGGTGCGCGTCGCCGCGCACGGCCCTGTGCCGCAACGACAACATCACCCCGAGCGGGACCGTCTCCCGCCGGGGGCGGTTCCGCTTGCTTCTTTACAGGAGGAAGCGAAATGACGACTATCGCAATCAAACGCCACGTTTCCACGCCGGAAACAGTCGAGACGATCGAGGCGAGGCACGAGCCGACGTCTCCCTCGCGTGGCGGCGCCGGACGCGAGACCGCGCTCAGGGCTGCCGCGAGACGCAACGGTCTGACCATGAAAGAGCTCGCAGCGCTGATATGCGTGACGCCGGGTCACCTGTCGCAGATCGCAACGGGGCGCAAGCCCTGGACCGCGCGGACACGACGCAAGGCCGCGGCCGTGCTGGGACGGCTTCCCGCGCAGGGCTACGTCGGACGGACCGAAGCCTTGGTCGTTGGCGAGAGCAGTCGCATTCGTGAACGGGCCCGTGAGATGGGCATGAGCATGCGGGACCTCGCCGAACGCGTCGGAGTGTCCTACGGGTACATGGTGCAGGCCTCCCGCGGCCATAGGACAATGGGTCCGAAGGTCCGGGCGCGTGTGGAATCGGCCCTCCAGGCTCCTGCGGAGATCGCCCCGGCGCGGACCGCCGCCGTGGACCGCGATGCGGTGTTCGCGCGGCTGAACGCTCACGGGATGAGTCAGAACGAGGCTGCTCGCCGCGCGGGCATCAGCTCCGGCCACATGTCGCAGATCGTCAACGGTCTGCGCGATCCTTCGCCCGGCGTGCTGAAGCGGCTGCACGGTGTGCTCTTCGGAAGGGCGAGGTCGGAGGCGCGGGTCGTCCCGGCAGAGGTGAAGGTTCTCGGCTGGCGCAAGGGCGGGCGTCGCGGGATCGTCGTGCGCGGGGCCGGCGGTCCCGGCGGAGAATCCATCAGGGCGGGAGGCCAGGTGCCCTGGGGAGCACAGGCGGAGTACGCCTACCGGGCTGGTTACGACGGCAGGGGCGAGCTGTCGTTCGACACTGTCGCCGTCCCGGGATGCTCCAACATGCTGGTACGGCCCGAGACAATAGCAGCGTAGTCTCCCCGACCAGGCCACCGCTCGGATGAAGCTAGGCGAAAACATGGGATCGGAGTCGGACGTAGGAGAAAGACATGTCGTCGCGCCGCGGATGCGGCGCGACGACTGCCCCTATGAGCGGAGACTTTTCTGTTTGTTCCGGTATCGGCGTTCCGTCAGCTGGATAAAGGCCCTTACGAAACAAGTAAAGCGGCCTTCCTTTCTCGAGACAGACGGCAACTAGGGAGAACCGAGTCATACAGGTTCGCGCCGCGTCAGTGTTGCGCATTTCAGAGGCCGAACCATCTCACGGCTGGACGACGGGACACCGCGAACGAATCACGATCTGCTCGATCCAAGCCGGCCGTCGTTGTCCAAATGGGCGGGGTTTTGGCACTTCGCGTCATCAGGGGGATTCGTCGTAACCCAACTCGCGGGCGCGACGATAGTCGTTCCGCGTTCCTTCCAGATCCTCCATCGCCTCTCGGACTAACCCGCGACATTGGTGCGCGTAGGCGTTCTCCGGGTTGCGGGTGATCGCGGCGTCAAAATCGAACAGCGCCGAATCTAGATCACCCATGCAAAGGTGGGCTGTGCCTCGCCAGCGGTACGCGACTTCATCTTCGGGATCGAGTTTCAACGCGGCGTCAAAATCGCTTACCGCTCTGTCGCAGGCTCCCAGCGCGAGATGCGCATCCCCACGGAAGCGATAGGCAAAGGGATCATCTGATTCCAGACTGATGGCGGCATCGAAATCATCGATGGCCGCATGGAAGTCGTGTTTCAAACGATGCGCTGAACCGCGTCCGCGAAACGAGACAGCATCTTGAGGATCGAGGTCGATGGCAACGCTGTAGTCGGAGATTGCCAGTTCGTACTCGCCTTGGTAACGCAAGCAATCGCCCCTGGCTCGATACGCGTCGGGATGTTGGGGCCTCAGTCGGATCGCTTCGTTAAAATCATCGATCGCACGGCCCAAATCATCAATTTCGCCGTATGCCAACGCCCTGTGGTAGTGCGCCATCTCGACTTCGGTGTTTCGGCGAATCGCCTCGGACAAGTCGGCAATCGCAGACTCGTACCTGCCCGCGTAACCGCGGACGATCCCGCGCAATAAGTGGGTGCCGGGTCTGTCCGGGTCGAGTCTCAGGACAACGTCCAAATCTGACAAAGCCTGCTCGTCGTTGCGTCTTTTGAAGAGGATCTTCGCTCTCGAAATGCAGGCCTCTACATCGTTTGGACGGCGCGCTATTGCGACGTCCAGAGCGGATAATCGTTGTTCATCCAGCATGGCTACGGCAATGATCGGCTTATCGGTTTGATCAATTTTTGCCAATGCAATACTTCGATCCAATTCATCCGAAACCCCGAGGTGACGCGCCATCTTGCGGTATTCGTTAGTTTTGAGTTTGTCTCCAACTTGGAACGCCGCAAGGGCTGCATCGATGGCAACACGGGGATCGTTCCGGTCGATTTTAAGCGAGGATTCGAGAGCAGCGAGCGCTTCGGCGTGTTCTCCGATCAGGCCTAGCGCCAGACCCAATGCGTGATAGTACCTGCCATCAAGCGGCCCGCATCGCGGTCTTACGCTGCGCAGATGTTCGACCGCTTCTTGTGGTTTGTCGGAAACGAGCAACAACCACCCGATCTCCGTCCAAGGGGCGATCCAATTCCGATCCAGAGCCACCGCGATCCAACACGCTTCCAGAGCCTCGTCGACGAGGTTGCGGTCGGCAGTCGCCGAACCGATACCGCCTTTAACCGATGCCAATGTCAGGTGGTTAGCCGGATCAAGAGGGTCGAACTCAACCGCCTTGGTCAATTCGGCAATAGCTTCGCGCACCTGGCCAGCATCAAACAGCTCCCTCCCATGCAGGTAATGTTCATAGGCCTTTGGATCGCTGATCCCCCAATTTTCGAGTATCTGTCCGTCTGTTTCTTCGATGAGCGCGACCTCTTCTGACCGGTGCAACGTGTAGTTGACGCTCAGGACTCTGCCTATCCAGTCTGAACCAGCGGCAGAGAGGTCTTTTTTCCACTCAGGGTCCGTTTCTCGATCCACCAGTTGCGCCAATAAAGTTTTAGCTACAGGAGAGCGGGTTCCGCGAGCCGCAAGTTCCGCGATGGCGTTCATACTCAAACAGTTTTGACCTGCGTCGCTGATCTCGTCGTGAACCAGCGACGCGTATTTGTGAAATCGGACAATGATGTCTTCGACGGTCCCGCTCCCGAGGTGTCTGCTCATCGTTTCCGCGACGTCGCTGACCCAGTAGAGCAGCCTCAGTTCACGGAGAATGGCTTCGTCGGCTAATGGCTCAACGCCTGAAGACAAAGTGGTTGAGATCTTGACGAGGTTCTCGTCACGGGGCCTTGCGCCGCCATACAACCAACTGTCCACAGTGTTGCCGCTGACCCCGGCCTCGTCGGCGAAATCCAAAACCGAAATACCGGCGCACCCTCGTTTCCGGTTCAAGTACGCGCCTCGTCGCCGTATACTTGTCGAGTCGAGAATCTCGAGAGTTGCCGATGGTCGATCGGTCAGGCGCAAATGCGACGCGACCCTGAAAGCCAGATCTATCGCGGCGAGCCTGATGTAGGTTTTCCAGACGACCGGCAGATGGCTCGGGTAAACCCGCGACATCCTCGGCAGCAGAACGGTCCTGAGCCTGTCCCAATGAGTCGCGTGCCAATCGATTGTCTCAGCCAAAACAGGTGTTCGAGAGGTTTCTTCGCGACCATCGTTCAAATTGAAGCCCATCGCAGCCAGCGCGTCGGCGAAACCATCGATGATTTCTGCGCGGGTGGATTGCTTGACTCGGTGTCCTGTGAAGAACCGTTGCGCAGCCTTCCTGCGCAGCCGATGGTCATCGAGGTTCAAACTCCTGACCAAGGAACCGAGTATCTGACCGCTGGTCGGAAGACGCGGGGGAACTTCCTTTTGGATCGCCTTTTCCATCTCTGCTCGGTAGTCGCCGGTCAGGCCTGAGTGCTCGCAGGTATACGTTTCCAATCGTACAGTCCATCCCTTGCAAGGAATTTCTCAACGTCGACCGACACATCCCCAAGCGCCTGTTTCACTCCCACTTCGAGAATCGGTCGACTGTACGTGTGCGTTCCGCAAACGTTGTCGAAGAACCTCCCCGCCGGGTCGATCATTGCGTAGCTGCCAGTCATCAGATCGTTGGTCTCCGGCACCACGGCGATCCCGCACGATTCCACCCTCTTGGCTGTTTCGACATAGCGCTCGAACTCATGTGATGAGACAACGTATGGATCCACTAGGTAGTCGTTTTGTCCGCCGACGGGAAGAACTTGCAACAATTTCCATCGCTCGGGGCGGGCCTTGACAATTAACTCGGTAAGGTCTTCACCGAGGTTTTCGTTCGTAACCACGGTGTTGACCTTCACGCGGATATCGTACTTGCGAAGAACGTCGATCATCCGCAGGCAGTCGCCCTCGCTCAAGGGCCCCTTCACCGTTGCTCTACCCGTCTTTTTCAGCGTGTCCGGAACGACCGAGTCGACGCTGACCGCCGCCCAATCGAGACAGCCTTTCAGTTCCTCAATGTACTCTTGGGTGATTCTGGTTCCGTTCGTAACAACCGAGGTGGTGAATCCCAATTCTTTGGCTAGCTCGACAAGATCAGGCAGCCATGGGCAGAGCGTCGGCTCGCCGCCGGCGAAATTGATCTTCTGGAAACCAGCCGTAGCCAGTGCCGTCACTATGGCTAAGCATCCCTCGCGTCCGAGATGGCCCTTGGGGATCGTCTCAGGACTAATGTCCACAAAGGTGGCGAAACAGAATTCGCATCTCATGTTGCAGGGTTTCCACAGGTGGTAGTTAACGGCGGGGATGTCCGTCAATGCGTCCAATGTGTTCCTCCGATTCAAGGTGTTTGTACGTCACTTACCTTGAATCTAAGGATCGTTGCTCAATCACGAAACCCAAGTTGGGTGGAAAAATTCGCGTCAGCAAAAATATTCTGGCTGACGATCATCGGTACAGTCACGGAGTTCCTAAATCCCTGTCGGAAACTACAATTTTGCGGGAAAAAGAAATCTTGGGATTAGCCAACGATACGCTGAACCTCCACGTAGGTCATCGAGTGTTATTGTTGTGGATCCTGACCTTGGATTGTCGCGTGTCCATCCTGACGGTGACATCCAACGATCCATAAAAGGCTACTAAGAGCTGAGGTGTTCTGAATTAAAGCGGTATCTGGTAGAGAGTTTTGATGCGAGGATCGATGCGAAAATCCATCACATTGTTGGAACTTGTCGAGCGGGCGCCGTGGCGGGAGGCGATCACTTATAGGCACACTTGGCCGCACGAATACGTTCTCGCCGAGACCGACAACCAACCGGAGTTGGTTGAACTGATCTGCGAACGGTTTCGAAACGGCGAGGGGGTCACCTGCGAAATTTTTCGGAGAAAAAACACCTACCTATTCATTGGAGACTGCAAGTACTGGTTGATGACCCATTGGGCAAACCTAAAACCTGGCGTCGACTACGTGCTTAATCGAGCACGCTTGTATCGCGATCGACGCGACTTCGTGATCCAAAAGGGAGACCGCGGCATGCCGGATGATTATCCGCGTGAGCCTGCGGTTCATCGTTGGTTTTGATCGATCAGAATTCGATACCGATCGTCAACTAGACGGTTTTACTAGACGCACGAACACGGATCAACCCAGCGCGGGTTCAGATTATTTTTCGACACAATAATGCAGCGTTTTCGATCTCGTCCTCGGTTGCGAATCTTCCGAAACTGAATCGGATTGACGATTCTGCTTGATAATCGGTAAGACCGATGGAGCGCGGTACGTGCGACGGTTCGGTAAAGCCTGAGGTGCAGGCCGCGCCTGTGGAATCTGCAAGATGTGGTTGGCGCGCGTTGAGTAAGTCATGGGCGTTGAAGCCTTCGAATCGTAAATCAGCGTTCCCAGGATGTCTAGATTCTCCCTCGGGACCGTTGACAGCAATTGGACATCCTAGCGCCCGCAATTCATCGATGAACGTGTTCCTTTGGCGCGCTATTCTGCATCGTTCGTCAACGGCATCAGGTTCAAGCAGGATGTCCGCAGCAACCCCAATCCCGACGCACAAACAGCGCACCGATGCCCGGCGATCCATAGATCTTGCGCCCGGAAAGGCTTATCAGATCGGCTTGCGACTCTAGCCCGTCGATGTCCATGGCGCACGCGATGGCAATGGCGACGCCGCGTTGCCCGGTGTCGGTCTTGGCGAAGATGCGGCTCTAGCCTGTGCGACCGGCGATAGCGGTCTGGCCCATGGGTTGTTGATCTCGTGGGCGCCGGTGTGAACGAGACCGTCGCGTTTGATCCGGATCTGCGCTCCGCCGAGATTTTGGCCGAGGTTCGCCGCGTGGCGACCCGAGTCGTCGGTTAGGAGATTTGAGAGTTCTTCCTACAATGTGACATCTTTTCGGAAGGCGCCATAGGCTTTCTCGAGTTCGACCTGCGCAGCCATAAACGTTTCGGGTAGGAACTGGTCGCCGTATCTACCAAATCTACCTAGGGCATCGGGGACATCGCGTTGTGCCGGAGGAAAGAGTCATCGGAGCTTGTGCGGCTAGTCACTGGCGAAAGTGTAGTTGAAAGTTAGTTGCTAGTGCGAAAAAACGGTGCCGAGGTCGCTCCGCGACACCCGATGCTGCTCTAACCGGATAGTTCGTTAAGGAAACGTTACGAGCGTTCGCTGTTGGGATCGGTACGCTCGCGCGAAACAGATCGGTATCGCGAAGAGAAAGATGAACACGATTGCTGACATGTTGATCCAAGAAAAAAGATCGAACTTTGACAGGTCGTTCACATATCCGCTGCCGGACATCGAATGCACGAAGATGTATGCGAAGAGGTAACACGCCCAGAACGGCCATGTCCACCGATGCGTGTCAAGGACGATGGTTGCAATCAAGGCGAGCATTCCCAGTAGCAAGACTGGCATCGTAAACACAACACTGACATCATTGACGTAGGCCATCAACTTGTCGTCGGATTCTGCGCCCCAATTGAAAATCATGATCGCGAAGGCGCTCAGGAATGCTGCGGTCCCCAATTCGCCGGCCCGACCCCGGCACTCGTAGCGTATGGCGGTTGTGAACGCAAAAAAACCTAGCGCCAAAGCAACAGCCCAGATTGTCGCCCACGACTTTACCGCACCATCGAGGCTGAGCCCGAGCAGGCTGTGAAAAGCCCACTTCGACATGATAGAGGGAAAAACCGCCACAAGTAGAAATCCGCCGGCAACGAACCACTTCCTTGGCGACGGCGACACCGATGGGATCGTAGGCGACATCTCTATCCGGTCGACGGGGGCGATATCGCCACGTACACTCGCGGGGCGGCAGACTGCGCTCAACAACCATCCAAGTATGAATGCTGTGATCGCAAAATCGATCGTTAACCAACCGATACTGATCTCAGACGCGCCCCATATCAAAACAATGAGCGGACACAAGCAGGCGCCGATGACCAAGACCTTCGTAGCTGGGCGAGCGTTTCGCAACAACAATCTGCTGATAGCGACCGAGCCTGCGGAGAAAACAACGCAGACCCATAGTCCAATGAACGATCCGAACACGGTGCGGGCTCCGGGATGATCTTGCACGTTCAGATCGGTCTCGGTGAGAAACGCATTCATCAGTCCGATTCGAAAGGCAAACCATATCGCCAAGACAAAGAGAGCAATATTGCGTCTAAGGATGAGTGCGATCAAATACCAGACGAGCACCATTAACAGCGTAGTAATCGGCAACAGCAGCTGCGCGATGAACAATGCAGTAATGGAGTAAAACGTATAGAGTTCTTTGAACAAGTGCTTGTGATATCCAAGTCGCATGAGGATTTCCTCGACAAAACCACGCGTAAAATCATGAAGTGATAATATGGATATCGATAGCGCAACCATACTGAGAAACATGGTTATCGCAATGAATCGATGAAAACGACTGTCCTCAAGTATAATATTGGCGATTTTTGATGCATATGAGCATCGACGTGTGTCCGAACAATGGTTTGCCAGCATGAAAACTGCAGGGATAATTAAGAAAATCGGCACAAGACTATAAATCCAAAAGACTTGAATTGTATATACTATGTCATCGGGATGGAGAATCCGAACCATGTATCACTCACCGCGTTGCTTGACAAGCAATTGGAATCACAAGACACCGATGGTAGTTCTTGCTCGCTTCGCAGCACTAGGCTAATGCGTTGAACTCGCAAGCCACTATCAGCGCATCGGAACCAAGTTCGCTACGATTCATCGGGTCTACATTCCAAAGCCACTCGAAATGGCCCCCATCTTAAGTCTTTTATGGATGGTGGCGACCATTTGCAAGTGATGACGTATTTCGTGGAGTAACCTTTAATTTCCGCCGAAGAACTGTGAATCGACTCTTGCCAAACATTTCCTCCGAGCCGAGTCGCGTGGAAATCCCCGGTGGTCTTGGTCTTGATGTAGGAACCATGGCGAGTTACCGGCGACGCTACGCATTCGTCGTTGTGCCAAGAGACACCAGCTAGCGCGGCTGGGGATTGAACCTCGCAGATATGCGAGCTGTCGTAGACCTTCAGCGAACTGGAATAATCAAGCATCACCTTTGATTGAGTCAACGCAAATCCCCGTCCTAGTCCGCCGAGTTCAAGCGCCTTGACGATAGCGCGCCCCCAGTGTTCTTGGTGCGATTCGGAAGCCGCGCTGGACATCGAGACCGGAACGTTTGTGCCTCGTAAATCATCAACCACGATCCTGCAGGTGCTCGTATCCAGCAACAATTGGATGCTGTAGTCGTCATTGTGGTACATGTTCCGAACCGTTTCCACTTCGGGGAACCCGACACACACGGATTGCGGGGTTAAGTTGCCGGACGCGTCAAGACGCGTTTCCACTACAAACTCGCCTTGGAACAATGCGGTACCGATGTCATTCGCATTTACGCTGATTGACTGCTGATCACCTATCCTCACCTGCCAGCCTACGGTATTCGAAGCTGTTGCGCTGGGCGCATTCAGAAACGTGATCAGCACAACCCCCATCGCCGCTACACTAGCCCACCAGGTCGAGACACCTTTGAACCTCATCATCCGCCTCCTTTCTGGGTACTACCCCGCTAGGGACGCTTTTCAGGCACGCTATCACGCTATCGCCAGCATGTCAACCACCTGGATATCTAACGCGGGGCGTCTCGTCGATCTCGGGTTGGGACGGTCTGCAGGTTGTTCGACTTTAGGCATCGAGGGTTCGTATGAGAGACGGTCTACGCAGGCGAGTGCTTCATGTTGCCGGAACCTGATCTCCGTCTTTTCTTCCACTTTGTCATCGTCGATTTTGTAACCGAACCCGGGTTCGTTTGTCGTTGTTGAGGAGGGAGCCGTGTTTCTGTCGAATTGCTGGGCTGGGCAGGTTCTCGCTGTAGAACTCGGCGACGCTCTCGATGATGGCCTCCATGAGCCTGCCGGTGGGTGAGTCGTCGTCGTGCTCGGTGATGGAGACGACGCGTACGCCGCGTCTGCGCAGCATCGATTTGAAGGCCACGGCGTGCTCTTCCGGCGGGCGAGGTCGGAGGCGCGCGTCGTTCCCACCGAGGTCGAGGTGCTTGGCTGGCGCAAGGGCGAGCGTCGCGTTGTCGTCGTTCGCGGCGCCGGCGGCCCGGGCGGCGAATCCATCAGGTCTGGCGGACGAGTACCTTGGGGAGCTGAAGCCGAGTACGCCTACCGCGCGGGTTACGACGGCCGGGGCGAGCTGTCGTTCGACTCCGTGGTGGTTCCCGGGCTGCTCCGCCATGCTGGTCCGGCCGGAAACGATGGTGGCGTGATCTGCGTCTGCAAAACGGGACGCAGCGACATGGCGAAAAAAGGCGGCGGCGCATCGCTCGACGAGCGATGCGCCGCTAGGCCGCCAAATCTGCCGACCTTTTTCGTTTGCTCGCAAAGGGACGCCTCGGTTGTGCAAATGAGGTTGCAGGACGTGCGGAAGGAGCCGTCGCCGAGGAGACGGCGAAAGCGAATCCCACTCGGGTGTCGGCGCTCGGGCGACTGGGCAGGTTGAGACGGCGTGCGTGAAAGCGCAGCTTTTCGGCCGCGATGCGGCGATCGGAGACGCATGGCTGGAGGCGCAAGGCTCGATCCGTAGCCGACGATGGTTGCGCCTTGACGCTTCAACGATCCGCGGCCCGGGCGAGTCCAACGGTCTATCTGACCGGCGACGGGGCGTGTCGCAACTTCGACTTAGAACCACGCCGCGACCATTCGGGACTCTGAACCGCGACGACTAGCTGCGCAAACGCGAGAGCTGACGATGCAACGCTGGCGCAGGACCCGCGACTCGTCGGCCTCGACCGTCGGCGTTCGCCGTCGTTTCAGGTCTGGCGCGGCGTGCGACGTGCCACTCCGGCCCGGCTGCGAACGATCGAACCGAACAGGAATCCGCGATCAGTCCTCGCGGTCAACTGGCCTCGAGACAAACCGCCCATGTGTACCTGATTTTTTTGTCTTTATTGGGCAACCGATATCCTCATGGCGGAGTACAACGCGAGCTTGGCCGCGACTACGGCCGGCACAGGGACCGGCACTAGGCCGCAAGCGGTTTCGCCCGGGGCGGGGATGTCCTGCTTCGCGCGGATGTAACCCGCGAGCGCCACGGTCAGCGCGTCTTCTGCCAGCGCGAGAGCCTCGGCACGGTCTCTCCCGCCCGTGATTGCCTCCGGCACGTCAGGGAACGTGGCAGTCATTTCGCCGACTTCATCAGGCGCCAATCGACACGGGTACGCGTAGATCATGATTGAGAACTCCCTTCGGTCTATGTCGAGTTGACGCGGCATCGCCGCCAACTGGCCTTTGCTCAGCACCCCGAGTCGCACCGTCGCGAAACTGGAGCCGACGCAGATCCTGCCGTTGCCGCGTGCCGGATCGGAAGCGAGCACCGTGTTACTCCTCCGACCTTATGCCTTGGCGCACCTGATTAACTCGCGACTGTCCACCCCTTCATTATCGCACATAAATATGCGAATAGATGATTTCAGCGTCGCAAAGCAGGTCCGAGTACCGACCGAATCTCTTAATCGACGGATGTTTCGTGCTGTACGCCTGAACCACTGTGCGAAGGCAGTTACGCTTGAAAAAAGTCGTTGCACTGGAACATTTCGGGGTAGGGATCAATTGGCCAATCGTAAATTTGAACTGGATTTCGGCGCTGCAAAGACGAAGATGCAGACGCTCATGACGGACACGATCTGCGACGAGTACGCCGAGGCGCCCATGGGTGCCGTCCGCATATTTTGCAACAGATACATCAACTCCCATCACAAGGAGATGGAACGACAGACGAGGCTGTCCGTAGAAACTTTGGGTCTGGCGCGCGACCGGCTCCGGAACTCAAAGGAATTCGTAAAGGACGTGAGGTCGAACCGGTGGAATGTTCCCGACAACTGGCGTGTACACATCTCCTTCATTTCCGTCGAAGAGGCTGTCAAGGCGCACACGACGCTGCAGGGAGAGTCGTTCCGCAGCCACGAACACATCGACAGGTTGATGGCGACGATGCGCAACGGCATCTCCAGGCAACGCATTCGGGCATTGAACGACCTATCGTCCGCATGCGACACCGATCTCGACATCGATTCACGGTTCGAAGGACTGATCGAAGAGATCGACCGGATGCGGAGATCCCGAGATCGGTTCGCCTCGGCGAGCCGAGGAGAGATCCTATCCGCGCTGCAGTCGCTGGAAGATGTTCGCCGATCCCACAGCGACCAAATGCGGAACAGCCCCTTGTTCAAAACGATGGATGCCAAGCTGCCCGCCATAGGGCGCGAGATCTTCCCGCGCAATCCGGAATGGGCGCGCTTTCTCGTGCAGCAGGTTCGCGCCGCGATCTGGACGGAGCGGGTGGAATGGCCGTATCAGATGGACCTGCTCCTGCTGGCAGTTCTGCTGGAGCCTCACAAGATTCTCACGCGTTACGTCGACGGCCAGATCGGGTCAATCAGACCTGAGCGTTACAGGTCGCGGAACCCGTTGGGCATCGTTCAAGCACTGGACGAGGTTCTGGATCTCCTGGCGTCGGTTCACAAGACTCTCGACCTGCGTATCAGGAACACCAGAGAGGCGAAGATAATCGAAGTGCAGGACAATTGATCCGACGCCATTCAAAGCCCGTTTCGAGGCATGCCCGTGCGCGGAGCCCGCACCAGAAACGAAGGCGGCGACAGTATATGCGGATTTGCCAGAGGTGAATCGACGAAGCGCCCGACAGGAGCTCACGGGAGCTTTCAAAGCATCTTTATCGCGATCCTCAGTCGTCGACTTCGTTGTCCTCAAGCGTCGCATGGCGTTAGCATGGATTTTTGAGAGGTTTGCACAATGACAACAGCGCGACGCAGACAATCACACCGCACGTCGAACGATCACGGCGCGACGGTCGGCTACGAGTCGCAGCTTTGGCAAATGGCGGATGCGCTTCGGGGGAGCATGGATGCGGCGGAGTATAAGCATGTGGTATTGGGATTGCTGTTTTTGAAGTATGTGTCGGATGCGTTCGAGGATTTGCGCGAACGCTTGATTGAGGGCAAAGGGGAGTATGAAGGCGCAGACCCTGATCAACAGGACGAATACACGGCGAAAAACGTGTTTTGGGTACCGCAGGAGTCGCGTTGGGAGTACCTGAAATCTGAGGCGCGGCAACCGACTATCGGGTTGCTCGTAGACAATGCAATGGCGTGCATTGAACGAGACAACGAGTCCCTAAAGGAGGTTTTGCCCAAAGACTATGCTCGCCCAAACCTCGACAAGCAGGTGTTGGGTCGACTCATCGATCGGATCAGCGATGTCAAGTTTGGTGACGAGGCAACACGATCACGGGACACTTTGGGTCGTGTTTACGAGTACTTTCTCGCTATGTTCGCAAGCGCAGAAGGTAAGCGGGGCGGCGAATTTTATACGCCTCGATGCATCGTCAACCTATTGGTCGAGATGGTCCAACCCTACATCGGCAGGGTCTACGACCCATGTTGCGGTTCTGGCGGGATGTTCGTCCAATCGGCCGATTTCATCAAGGCGCACGCGTCGGGCAACGGTAACGGTGGAAAGGCTCAGGGGGACATCTCGATATTTGGCCAAGAGTCGAACTACACGACTTGGCGCTTGGCGAAGATGAATCTGGCGATCAGGGGGATCGAAGGTCAGATCCTGCAGGGTGATACGTTTCGCAACGACAGGCATCCCGATCTACGAGCGGACTATATCTTGGCTAATCCGCATTTCAACGATTCGGATTGGGGCGGTGAGTTGCTGACGGAAGATCAGCGTTGGCGTTACGGGACGCCGCCCAAAAGCAATGCGAACTTTGCTTGGGTGCAGCACATGGTTCATCACTTGTCGCCGAGAGGTGTTGCCGGCATTGTGCTTGCCAACGGGTCGATGTCGTCCAACCAGTCGAACGAAGGGGAGATACGTAGGAACTTGATCGAGAACGATCTGGTGGATTGCATGATCGCGTTGCCGGCTCAGCTTTTCTACTCGACGCAGATACCGGCTTGTCTGTGGTTCATGGCACGGGATCGTCGTGGAGGTGGTGGTTTGCGGGATCGTCGCGGGGAGATTCTGTTCATCGATGCTCGGAAGCAGGGGACGATGGTGGACCGGACGCATCGTGAGTTGAGTAGTGAGGATATCGCGCGGATTGCGGGTACGTATCACGCTTGGCGGGATCGGAATTCGTCCACTGAGTACGAGGATGTTGCTGGTTTCTGCAAGTCTGCATCGCTTGAGGAGGTGCGGAAGCATGGGCATGTGTTGACGCCGGGTCGGTATGTCGGTGTCGAAGCGGCGGAAGATGACGACGAGCCGTACGAGGAGAAGATGGCCCGGTTGACTTCGCAGTGGCGAGAGCAGTCGCAGGAGGCGCGACGGTTGGACGAGGAAATTGAGAATAATTTGGCTGGTTTGGGGTTTTAGGCAGAATGAGGCGTCAAGTGTTCAGGGAGCACGAAAAGTCCGTCTCGACTTACACTGGTGTTGAGCGAGAAGGATTGCGTCCCGCATCACAGTACGATCTAAAGCGTGCGCTCTCGTCGGCAACCGAATTTGATGGGTGAAATGCAATGCCTTTGACGTACGACCATCTTCGCAACGCGATTTCATCGCTGGACAATGCGATCAAGTTGACATACAACGAAGAATTCATGGGCGGATTGGATGAGGTCGCCCAAGAGGTTTTCAGGGCCGGGTTGATCCAGAATTTCGAGTTCACGTACGAGTTGTGCATGAAGTTGATCGATGCTTGGTTAAGTTCAAACGTGAATCCAGGTTATTTGGCGGGAGAAGATAGGCGCGAACGATACCGCGTCGCTCAAGAGTTCGGTTTAATCGCGGATTCGGTCGCATGGTTCGCACATCACCGTTCGCGCAACGAAACTTCGCACATTTACGACGAAGAAGTCGCAGCTCGAGTGTTCGGAGATATTCCTGAATTCGCTCTGGACGCGAAGGCGCTGCTCGAAGTGTTGGAGTCGCAGGATGATTGATGCGACTCCGCATGAGCTGGAGATCGTCGATTCCATCTTGTCAACCCATGTTCCCGGGTACGAAGTGCGCGCGTTTGGATCACGTGCCAAATGGGAAGCTAAGGACTATTCCGACTTAGATCTTATAGTCAAAGGTGAATCGGAGTTGGATCGCGGGATAATTGCCGACTTGAAGGACGCGTTCGCCGAATCGGACCTGCGATTCCGAGTAGATGTTGTTGATTGGCACGTGGCGTCCGACGCGTTCCTCGACGCGATTGAGGCTGAGAGTGTGACGATCCGGAATGGTGAGAAAGAAGAGTGGCGCCAAACGACTCTCGGCGACTGCGCGGTTGTCGTCAATGAGACAGTTTTGCCAACAGAGTTGGGTGAAACGCCGTACATCGGCTTGGAACACATCGGTGAGAACTCGTTAGCATTGTTAGGTCGCGGGTCCGCGAAGGATGTGACAAGCACCAAATCTCGTATCCGCCGCGGCGATATCTTATTCGGAAAACTCCGTCCTTTCTTCCGAAAGGTCGTCCGCGCCCCGTTTGACGGGATTTGTTCAACTGACATTTGGGTCATTCGGCCGCAGGAGGGAACTGATGCGGGTTATCTCCATTATTTGATGGCTACTCAGGAAGTAGTCGATTTCGCAACTCAGGGCTCGATCGGTACAAAGATGCCTAGAGCCAAATGGGATCACGTCAGTAGATACGCTGTAAACCTCCCCCCCCTCCGCGAACAACGCCGTATCGCGCACATTCTTGGGACGTTGGATGACAAGATCGAGTTGAATCGTAGGATGAATGAGACGCTGGAGGAGATGGCTCGGGCGGTGTTCAAGGACTGGTTCGTCGATTTAGGTCCGGTGCGGGCGAAGATGGAGGGTCGGGAAGCGTATCTGCCGGAGGAGGTATGGCGGCTGTTTCCGGATCGGATGGTTGAGTCGGAGCTGGGGTTGGTGCCGGAGGGGTGGGGGGTTAGGGCGCTTGACGAAATCGCCAACGTTGTCTATGGGGCACCTTTTGCTTCAAAACGATTCAACGATGACAGGCAAGGCGTACCACTAATCCGAATCCGTGATTTACTGAATTGCGATCCAAGTGTGTTCACTGACGCAGTACATCAGAAAGGAC
>CAYRHG010000064.1:0-30367 GCA_964424025.1 uncultured Dehalococcoidales bacterium
GTTTGGTTCATCAACCGTTTGGACCGCAAACGATCAGCCATATCGGTGAGGTGATTGCCAGCCAGATCGCTGCTGTCCCAGCAAACGCGAATACGGAAACCAGCGCATTCACCGCGTTGGTGGCTGTGCCACCAGCGTCGAAATCGGCGTCCTCGACGGTCGGAGCGGGGTAGACCGACACGTAAGTCTCATGGGTTTCTTTGACCTCGCCAGCGTCGCTATCACCATGTATCTCAAAAACGACCCGGTACGATTCGGGACGATGTCTATCAAAAGCGTGGTCAATCTCGACACCAGTCTCGCCGTTCGCCACCGAGCCGCTGACAACAGGGGATCCATCTCGGAAATCCCACGTGTATTTGAGGTCGCGCAACGTATCAGGATGGTTGAAAGACGCCGTGAAAGTTACCGGCTCGCCTTGTTCCACGTCCCATTCCGAAGCCGATATGAATGCGTCGAGTCGAGGCAGTTCGGAGACGTTCGCCCAAAGCTGATCCTCGCCTTCCGCCAAGCCTCGATCAGAGGATGCCCTGACGCGGACGGTTACGACGTGGGGTGAGAATTCGTCTGACGAGTAAGTATGACGGACCGGCACGCTTAGGAGACCTTCCTCACCTTGCGTGCGTAAACCGGCATAGACCGTTTGCGGGCCTGAGCCATCGCCGAAGTCCCAAGTGATTTCGTAGCTGTCATAGCCTTCCGGCGGGAAAAAGCGAGCGGTGTATTTTCGTCCGACGCCGATTCCGATGTGGATGTCTTCGCCGACATCGACCTGCATCGGGATCGGTGATCGGCTGACCGTGACAGTTAGACGGGAAAACGCAGCGGATTCACTGATGAAGGCCAGGCGACCGTCGATGCGTTCGAGATCCGCTTGCCAGTTTGTTATCTCTCTTTGGACTTCGAGTAGCTCTTGAACGCTGTCATAGTTTTCGTTGCGGAGCAGTTCGGTGAGCGCGTCAACGGTTTCTTGGACGGTGGATCGCCGCGCGCCTAGGTCGATGTACTCCTCGGTGAAGTCAGTGCTGTCTGAATTGACGGAGATGACCTTGGCGACGTTGGCCGTGATCTGTTCGATGACGGCGTCCAGCGTTTCTGCAGGGATTCGGACGGTTATGTGGTAGAAACCGTGGTCGCTGGTGTTGCTGTTTACCACCCAACCGCCGCGCACGACGGCGAGTTCACCAATATCGTCGATGGTTGCGATAGGGTCATTGGACTCAACACTCATATCCGCGTTGCGTACGATGATGCGGTTTTGAGGTTGGAAAGAGATGTCTACGTTTTGGGCGGATTCGGCCTCTGACATCTCCTTCACCATGGCGGCCGCTGCAACCGGTTGTGCTAACTCGACCTCCTTCATCACCTCTTTTTCAACGGCAACCTCGACGATCCTCTCAACGACGACAGTTTCGACAATGGATCGCCCGCCGGAATCCTCTCGGGCCATGAGTGCACCTGATTCACCCGCGTATCGGTAGTCGATAGATTCGGTGTCTCCTCCACCGCAGGCGAATACGAAGGCGATGCTGGTTGCCAATGCGATTACGATTGCTACGCGTATTGAGGACATGGTTTTGCCTTTGGCTGGTTGCTCACTATTATCTAGACGCTGGTTGACCGAGATAAGTTCCTTGATCGGGATTTATCCTTCTCGACAGTAGTGGGACAGGCGTCGCTCACAGTTAGGATTCGGAAGGCGAAACTGATGACTGAAGGTAAAGGCAAGAAGAAGGTCCTCATCACGGGAGGTGCCGGACTGATCGGTGGGATCCTCATCGATCGGCTCGGTGATCGCTACGAACTCTCATCGCTCGATCTCAAGACAGCTGATGGTGTGTCTTCTCATGTCGCCTCCTTGGACGACCTCGATGCGATGCAACCAGCATTTGCCGGCGTCGATGCAGTGGTCCATCTGGCGGCCGATCGAGCCGCTTACGCCTCATGGGAGTCCGTGCTGCCCAACAACCTGATCGGCACCTACAACGTTTTCGAAGCGTCTCGACGCGAGGGCGTTAAACGCGTGATATTCGCCTCTTCCAACCACGCAACCGGCGGCAACTATCTCGAAGAACCGTGGAGCCACATCGCATCAGGCCAATTCGAAAAGCTGGAAGTTGGAAACTATCCCCTTGTCAACGAAGATACGATGATCCGACCCGACGGTTTCTACGGCGTGTCAAAGGCCTTCGGGGAGGCGATCGGAAGCTACTACAACGATTACCACGGCGTCTCGTCAATTCACCTCCGCATCGGATGGGTGATTTCGACTGATGACCCGACGTTTGATCCATTCGCGCTCTCGCTGTGGTTGAGTCACCGCGACACCGCGCAGATAGTCCGCCTCTGCATCGATGCTCCTGACGACCTTCGCTACGGCATCTACTACGCTACTTCGGACAACTTGTGGAAGATCTTCGACATCAACCGCGCCAAAACCGAACTCGGTTATGCGCCGGAAGATGGGGCAGGCGGCGAGTTTGTGAAAGGTCCGCCGCCGGATCGGGATCAATGAATCATGGTGGCTGAAAGCGTCGCACTACCCCAAGTCCGAGATCCGCGTTTCTAAACGTCGGAGACTGTCTTGGGTGGCCCGCAGTTCTTTGAGCAACTCTTCGCGCGACGCGGGAGGTTGGAGTTCCCGGAGACGCTCTTCTTTCGCACGGTCAAGGTTGTTGATGACTACAGCGATAAACAGGTTGACGACGACGAAGGTGCCGACGATTACAAAGCTCACGAAATAGATCCAGGCGAACGAGTTAATTTCCATCGCCCGGGCGTTCACTTCTACCCATCCTTCGAGCGTGATGATCTCAAAAAGTGTCAGGATAGCCAAACCGATGTGCCCCCAGTGTTCAGGGTCATCGTTTTGGAAAAGCTGAATGCCAATGATGGCGTAGATATAGACGATGATGCTCATCAGCATCAGAATGTGACCAACACTCGGAATCGATCGTACGAGAGCCGCGACAATCAAGCGCAGATCTTCGATGGTCGAGATGAGGCGCAGGACGCGCAACAGGCGACCCAAGCGGGCTATCAACGCGAACGTTCCCGTTGCAGGTACCAACGAGAAGACGATGACGGTGAAATCGAATATGTTCCATCCATCTTTGAAGTAGTTTTGGGGGCGCGGCCACTTCGCGAGCATCTTCATCAGAGCTTCGATGATGAAGATGACCAGGATCACCCGGCTGCCCAAGGTAAGCAACCCCTCGTATCTTTCAACGATTTGAGGTTCGGTTCGCAGCCCGAGTATGGCGGCGCTGATGAGTATCAGCGCGATGATGAAATACTCGAACAGCGAGTTACTTACTATTCGTTCGGCGATCTTTTGAGATCCGCCCATCGTTGTCCAGTTCCTTAACTTTCAGTTCGGTAGTCGTTGCGGATAGGTTTACTCGCGAGCGTTTGCGGCCGCGCGCGTAAATCCGCGCGGGATCACGTGGCCATGACCGCGCATCTGGAATGTGCCATCGGCGTTCAATCCGGGGAACAACCAACTGCCGCGAGGACCGGGAGGCCAGTCGACCGCACCAGATCGTTGCGCCCACTCCGAGTAAAGGCTAGACATCTCCGCGACGCGGTCCGCATCGCCTTCCGCGAGGTCGGTCAACTCGGTTCTGTCCTGCTCCAGGTTGTAGAGCTCCCATGGTTTGCCATGCTCACGCACCAGTTTCCAATCGCCGACGCGCACCGCCTGGTTGCCCTCATGTTCCCACGCCAGCGGTTGCTGTTTCGACCAGTTCTCGTTCCCTTCCAATACCTCGCGGAAACTCTCGCCCTCGTGTGGCGTAATCTCATAACCTCGGAACTCCGTCGGATACGTACCTTCTCCTAGGTCAATACATAGCGCGTTGAGATCCATCAACTGGACCGGCGTGTGCGAGATTCCACCACCGCGACCTTGTTCGGAAATTCCAGCAGGCCAGTTGACGATCAACGGCGTTGCAATGCCGCCTTCGTGCGTCCACCGCTTAAACCGCTTGAACGGCGTGTTGCTCACATTCGCCCACTGGGTGTCGTAACTCATGTAGGTGTCGTCGCCGCCAGGAATGATTTGGGGCGAGTTTCCGACTTTTACTTGTCGACCGTCACGAGTGAGCGGAACAACACGCGATTCATCCATGTTGTCACGGTCTTCGCACAGGAGTTCAGCGCATCCCCCGTTATCCGAAAGGAAAATGACGACCGTATCGCGCTCCACTCCATTGAACTTCAACGCATCGCAGATCTTGCCGATGCCTTCGTCCATCCGCTCGACCTGCGCGGAGTAAACCGCCATCCTCATTCCTTCCCATTCCTTGTGCGCGGCATCCTCCCACGCTTCGACGGTAGGATCGCGCGGTGCGATATCCCATTTCTCATCCAGAACACCCATCGCCTTTAAACGCTCGTGGCGGGCGGTGCGCGTCGCATCCCAACCGTCTGAATACTTGCCGCGATAGTTCTCGATGTTCTCCTCTAACGCTTGCAAGGGCCAGTGAGGCGACGTGTAAGCGACATGCAGGAAAAACGGGCGGTCGTCGTTCTTGACGTCGTCGACCATCCGAACGGCATGATCTGTGATCATGTCGGTGAGATAGTCGGTGCCCGAAGCCTCCACAGCGGTGCGGTCGATGAAGAAACGGGAGTGGTTAAAGTACCCGTTGCCACCTTCGAACCAAAACATCTGCTCGAAACCGCGTTGCAGTTGCGGATGACCCTCATGGGCACGTTCCGGATCCGAACCGCAATGCCACTTGCCCGATATTCCAGTGCGATACCCTGCATCACGCAAAACCTCGGCGATGGTGACGCACCGGTTGTTGAGGTATCCCTGATAGGACGGCTCGCCTTCGATGTTGTTGCCCATGTGACCCACGCCGGTCTGGTGGGGATTCAATCCCGTCAGCAGCGACGCGCGTGAGGGACAGCAACGCGCAGTGTTGTACATCTGCGAGAACCGTATGCCTTCTTCCGCCAGACGGTCGAGGTTCGGAGTCGATACCTCGCCGCCGTAACAACCGAGATCTGAATAACCCATGTCGTCGGCGAGTATCAGAATGATGTTCGGACGTTTGGTCGCGTTATCTTCAGCCATGGTTGGTCCCGTGATCGTCGTGCGTTTCTGTTTCGAGTTCAGCATCAAACAGAATAAATCGATTCGGGCTAAAGGGGTAACCGTGGTTACACGTTCGAACCTGTGGTATCAATATCTGCACACCCGCACGAGGAGGCGACAACCATGATGAGGATTGGCACGCGCATCAGCCCGGATTGGCTCGATCGACCCGAAGATTTGAAGTTCCTGACGCAGATCGGCGTCGATGCCGTTGATATCACCATGGACATGGTGCCCGGATACTTGGAATCTGGTGGAGCGGTAACTCGCGACGGTATGAAGATGGTGGTCGAAAAGCTCGGAGAAGCTGGACAAGTAATCGAACGCGCCAACTGCCTTTCCGGACAGTTCCACGACGTATATTTGGGCGGTCCGAACGCCGAACAAGAGACGCGCAACGCGTGCATCAACGCTGAGATTTGCGGGGAGTTCGACATCCCGGTACTAGGCGTCCAACCTTATGCCCCTAGCGTGAGCAACACCAATCTTCCATCGGTAATTGAGTATGTCGAAGGTCGCGGCGGCTATAAACACGCCAAGTTCGAACTCGCCGAAGCGCTAGCAACTCCGCGTGCGGCGGACGCTCCCGACGAAGAAGATCTATGGGCGCGGCACATCAAGCACTACACAGCGATCTGCGAAGTCGCCGAACCCGCCGGCGTGAAGGTAGCGACACACGGTAACGACCCGCCGGTTCCAATGCTTCACGGATATCCGGGCATAATCAACAGCTTTGAATCGTTCGACCGTCTTTTCAGCGAAGTGTCATCGCCTGCTAACGGCATCACGTTCTGCGTCGGTACTCGCTACGAATCGGGACAAAATATCTTCGAGGGCATCAAGCACTTTGGAGAGCAGAACCGTTTATTCCACGTCCATTTCCGCAACGTGGTCGGCAGGATCCCCGAAAACAAGGGCTACATGGAAGTAATCCCCGACGCAGGTGACCTGAACATGTACGAAGTTGCCAAAGCGCTGTTCGACGTCAACTACGAAGGCTGCATCGACTACGACCACATTATGCGCCTCACGACCGACGGTCCCGAGGGGCGCGAGTACATCGCCTACTGCGTAGGCCACATGCGCGGGATAATCCAGTCGTTGGAAGCCGTGCACAAAGCGGATTGAACCGAGCCTAGTCGAAAAACGGCGGGAACCACTCGCGCTTCAGGTTGAGGCCGAAGCCCGGTGCGTCGCTCGGTTTCAGCTCGCCTTCGAAAGGTGCCACAGTCCCCGGCAATCGGTCCTTCTCATGCAACGGGACGCCCGGTTCCGTCATCACCGGACCGCTGCACTCGATCATCGGCACCGCGGCCAAGCCGTAGCACGCGTGTTGACCGTACGCTGTCCCGCCGCTGCCGTGGGGGATCACGGATAATCCAGCCGATTCGGCAATGTGGCAGATCTTAATCAGAGGCGTCAGACCACCGCACCAGATGATGTCCGGTTGAAAGATGTCAACCAGACCCTCTTTCGCGGCGTGGAAGAACGGGTAGACGCCATACCAGTGCTCGCCAGTCGCCAGGGTCTGCCAAGGGACGCGCTGGCGGAAATGCTCGTACTCGTCGAGAGTGTCGGGCAAGAATGCGTCTTCGAGCCACTTCAGGTTGTAAGGCCGCAACCGCTCAGCAGTCCTGACCGCAGTCTCGATGTCCAATCCCATCCAGAAATCGAGCATCAACTCCGCATCAGGTCCAACTAACTCGCGCGCCTCAGCGATTTCCTCTTCAAGACGGTTGATGCCTTCGACGCCATCGGGCGGTCCGTAGGGGCTGAAACGTTTGAAGTTCTGGAAACCGAGTTCCTTCTGCCACCATGTGTCGTTGCCGGTCGAGTAAAGCGGTTTGAGGATATCGGTGCTGCCCCCAAGTAGGTTGTAAACGGGCTTTTCGAGGACTTTGCCCTTCGCGTCCCAAAGCGCGAGGTCAACCGCGGCGATGGCATACGCGACGAGGGCGTTGGTTCCGAATCCGGAAGTAGATCGGATCATGAGGTCATAGAGGGTTTCGGTCGACATCACATCGCGTCCCTCGACAACCGGAGCGAGATAGTCGTCGATTAACGAAGCGGTGGTACGCCCATGGTCAGTAAACCCGAAACCCCAAGTCCCGTCTTCGAGCGTCACAACGCAACCCGTATCGCGATCTCCTCCGGGCGTTTTCCGCGCAAATGAGAAGTCTGGTTCTTTCGTGTAGCGCCGGAGCGGTGTCGCTTGGGCGTTGAGATCGCTGCGCGACGGCCCCGGCCGAGGCACCGTCATCGGCTTCAACCGCGGGTAATTGACCTTCGTTGCTTCTACTGAGACAATCTTCATGCTTTCACCTCGTCGCAAACATCCTAACAACCATTACGTCACGCTGGCGAAGGCCATAGTGACATCGTCCTACACCGTACTCGAAGGGCATCCTTCCGAAAGCGGACACTCGCCACACAGAGGCCTGCGCGCTTTGCAAATCTGGCGCCCATGCGTAATGAGCTGCATGTGTAGTTGAAACCGCAGTTCCGGGTGGACCTTCGACTCCATGATTCCGTGTGCCGCATCGGCGGTTGTCTTCGCGTCGATCAGACCCAAACGCTTGGACACGCGATGAATGTGCGTATCCACAGGAAACGCGGGCATCCCTAACGCGAACGACATCACAACCGCAGCCGTTTTCGGACCGACTCCAGGCAGTTCAATCAGCCACTCCCGAGCATCGTCCAAGGAATAGTCTCTGAGAAAATCGATTTCTAACTCACCGCGCCGTTCGAGAATGTCGGCCAGGATGTCTTTGATCCTCTTCGACTTTTGATTCGACATCCCGCCGTGGAATATCGCATCGGCAATCGCCTGTTGGTCTGCGACCATCACCTCTTCCCATGTGGGAATCGTCTCACGCAACCTGTCGAATGCTCGTTCAGCGTTGAGGTCGGAGGTGTGTTGCGTTAGGACGGTGAAGATGAGTTCGTCAAGAGCGTTATACCTCGGCGTCTGCTCGAATTCTCCGTAGGTGGCAACCAGTTTTTCGATGATCGTCTCGGGCCACATGCCGCTATTTTGCATCGGGTCGTGCGCTCATAACTCTCGTTCAACGAGATCCGGCCACGACGATGAGGGGCGATGGGCAGGCGATCCGGTTACATCGCTTTGACGCGCAGGGCGATGGACGCGAGACAATCGCGGCTCACCGAAGGAGGGGCGACTTCGAGCTGCTGCAGGGCTTTTTCGATGTATTCGGAAGCGGTTGCTTCCGCGCGTTCCACGCCACCATGTTGACGGATATTCTCCAACAAATCTCCCAACGCGGCATTGCGTTCAGCTTCGGATAGGCCGAAGAAGTTTTCGATCGCGGAGCTGCACGCCGGGTTTTCAGCCGCGTAAATCGCAGGTAGCGTCAGTTTGCCACTCAATATGTCTTGGTTGGCGGGTTTGCCGAGTTCGTCTGTCGTCGATTCATAGTCGAGAACGTCGTCCTTCACCTGATACGCCATCCCCAAGTAATAGCCGAATTCGCGGAGCGCTTCAACAGATTGCTCATTCGCGCCGCCCAGAACAGCGCCGCTTTCTGCAGAAGTGGAGAACAACGAAGCCGTTTTGTCGTAGATCCTCGCCAAATACTCGTCCACGGTTACGGGCCAATTCCAGTTGCTGACCATCTCGTGCAGTTCTCCGCGAGCGAGTTCCGCGATCGTTTCGGCGAAGCGACTGATCAGTCGCACCGATCCCGTGGCGCATACGAATTTGGCTGACGTGGCAAATACATAGTCCCCCAAGAGCACTGCGAAGTTGTTACCCCAGAGAAATCCCGCCGTCGCTTTGCCACGCCGAACGTCGGCATCGTCAACCGTGTCGTCGTGGATGAGCGCGGCGATGTGCAGCAACTCCACGGCCACGGCCATGCTGATCACCTTTTCGTCGGGAGTCACGCCCCATAACTTCGAGGCCAGCAACGTCATCGCCGGCCGCATCTTCTTGCCGGGTGTCTCCATAACATGCGCCAGACGTTCGTCCAGCGTGTCGAGCGCGTCGATGCCCGCAGGACATCGTTCGATTTCGTCGATGCTCAGTTGAGTGATCACCTCTACGACCCGGTCCAAGTCGTCTGAAATCGGTGCGAAAATATCCTGGCTAGCGGTAGTTCGAACTGTGGTCATATCGTTCTAGTCATCCCAATCGAGCGGTTGAAGCCGCCGAGCGTGTTTTCCTATCACTAGTTGCCAATTTGCTGTGCCGCGAGACGCGCTTTCTCTTCCTCGACGATACTTGGGTCCAATTTCCTAAATAGCGGAGATGGCTTAGGTAGTGCTGCGCCCGGTTCTACGACTCTTCGCTTCCATCCGTCGGTCGCTGGCGCCCCGTCAAACCCTAGCAGATCGTGCATCTTGTCGCACGAAAATGGTATGAACGGATAAAACACCGTGCGGAGCGTCGAGATCACGTTCAAAGCCGTCCAAAGGGTTCGCGCAGCCTTTTCTGGATCCGATTTGACCGTCCGCCATGGCTCCTCAGCATCCAAGTACCGGTTACCGACTCGCGCCAGCTCCATCGCTTGATAAAGCGCACGTCTGAAGCGTCGAGTCTCGATCAATTCCGCCACGTCGTCGAGAGTCTGCGAGCAAGATTCCAACACCGAAAGGTCTTGCTCTTCTAAGTCACCCGGCACCGGTGCCTTGCCATCGAAATTACGGGTCGTTATCGTCAGCGTGCGGTGTACGAAATTACCCAATGTCGCAACCAAGACATTGTTGTTGGCAGCGAGATAGCCCTCCCATGTGAAATCGGAATCCGAGGTTTCAGGCATTATCGACGCCAAGTAATAGCGGAGCGGATCAACGTCGTAGCGTTCGAGGTAATCGGGTAGCCAAACAGCCCAGTTACGGCTGCTGGAAAATCCTTGGCCGGCGAGGTTCAAGTACTCGTTCGCGACGACATCAGTTGGCAGATTTAAGCCGCCGTAGCCCATCAACATCGCCGGCCACAGAACTGTGTGGAACGGGATGTTATCTTTGCCTTGGAAGTAATACGATTCGGCGTCCGGGTTGTGCCAGAAATCCTCCCATTCACCCTCATCGCCAGCGTCGATCGCCCACGCTTTAGTAGCCGAAAAGTAGCCGATGACGGCTTCGAACCAGACGTAGATTCGTTTCTTGTCGTAGCCTTCGAACCGATCGCTGGGTACGGGTACACCCCATTCGATGTCACGTGTCATCGCACGATCATGCAGGCCTTCGTTAAGAAATCCCAGCGTCTGGTTCCTGACGTTCGGCCGCCAATCGTTCTTGGTTTGCACCCACTCCTCGAGACGTTCTTGAAACGCGCTCAGCTTGATCATCAAATGCGTCGTCTCTTTGAAGACCGGCGTCGAACCGTCGCGAATGCTGCGGATGTCGATCAGATCTGTCGGGTCGAGCGTTCGCCCGCAACCGTCGCATTGATCGCCTCGAGCGCCATCAAAACCGCACGCAGGACAGACACCTTCAACGAAACGGTCCGAAAGGAACCGCTGCTCGGCATCGGAAAACGGCATAAGTTGCGTGTCTTCGTAGATGTAACCATGCTTGTCCAGAGTCAATAAGACATCTTGCGCGACATCTTCGTGGATCTTCGTGTGGGTGTGCGTGTAGAGGTCGTACGAGAATCCCATCTGCTCCATACAACCTGACCAAATCTCGTGATACCTGAACGCGATGTCTTCAGGAGTCACACCCTCATCCACGGCTCGCAACGCCGTCGGAGTGCCATGCATATCGCTACCCGAAACCATGGCGACTTTGTTACCGACCATGCGGTGATAGCGCGCGAAGATGTCGGCGGGCACGTTCATACCGGCGATGTGTCCGAGATGAGGTTCGCTGTTCACGTAGGGCCAGGCTACGCAGACGAGGATGTTTCGAGACAAGCTTTAAGACTCGCTTCGGGCCGCGGATGCTTGTCGCACAATCATCGGTTTAGGAAAAGCGGCGCGGCGCCTCGTATCGATTCTACTTGGGCGAAACGTTCCAATTGCCATGCACAAGTCACGCGTCTCGGTGGAGGACTTGATAAACCTGCCTCCTCGCCAAACCCGTTTTTTTCGCAACCGCATCAACAAGATCTCGGCGTGATTCGTAACGATCCGCTAATACCGCGGCCGTTGATTTGATGCGCTTTAAAGCGTCATCTTCATGATTCAATGATGCGCCAGACTCTGTTCTTTGGATCGGTGCGACTACGATCGCAAACTCCCCTCTCGGCGAGTCGAAATGTTCGAGCGCCTCGGCTGCAGTTCCTCGCCAAATCTCCTCGTGCAGCTTGGTCATCTCCCGACAAACCACCAGACCACGATCGCCCATCATCGAAGCAATGTCAACGAGCGCGTCACGGAGACGATGCGGCGTCTCGAAAAAGAGTGCCGCGGTCGGTTGCTGAGCGACCTGGTTAAGCAGTCGGCGACGCCTTCCACCCGCTGCCGGGAGAAAACCGTGCGCAACGAACTGATCGACGTACAAACCGCTCACCGACAGCGCCGCCATGATCGAAGAAGCGCCGGGCAATGGAACCACATCATGTCCATTCGCTACCGCTGCCGCGACGATGGCCTGACCGGGATCGTTGACGCCGGGCGTGCCCGCGTCCGAGACTAACGCGACATCTCCTTCATCGAGATGATTCACGATCCGACGCACCTCGGACTTTGAAGAACGACGATGAAAACTGACCAGTTTCGGATTGGCACCTATATGGGTCAAGACCTTCCGCGTGACGCGAGTATCTTCGGCAACGACGACGGGCACTTCGCCAAGAATGCGTGTGGCGCGCAGCGTCAGATCCTCAAGGTTGCCTATCGGCGTCGCGACAATGTATAGCGTCGGCATGATCAGTGGAAACTAGTATGCGTCATGCGCGGGAAGCCATATAACCATATCGCCGATATGGTTATCGATATGAAGACTACTTTCAATATCGACGACGCGCTCATGCGGCAATTGCGCGTCGAGGCCGCGCGGCGAAACACGACGATGACATCCATTGTCGAAGCAGGAATCAGACATGTGATTGCATACGGCGATGGTAAACCCGCGACTCTAAACAAAAACCGTCCGTTGCCGACGTGGAAAGGTGGCCGAGAGTTAGTGGATATCACCAATCGGGACGAGTTGTACCGGGTATTCGACGAAGAGAAGCGACCTTGGTCATAGACACGAACGTTCTCGTGTACGCGGCAAAAAGCGACGCCGAATTCCATACTGCTTGCAAGGAACTCCTCGATCGTCTGATCGACAATCCGTCGCCTAACTACCTGACTTGGGGGACCGCTTACGAATTCGTTCGTGTCGTAACTCACCCGCGAGTGTACGAGGTACCGTGGGATCCTGTAAACGCGTTGAGCTTCATCGACAACCTTCTCGATACGGGCAACTTTTTCGTGTTGACCGAGACAGATCGGCATCTTGATGTCTTAACCCGAACGCTGGAGCAATCGCCCGGGATCAGAGGCAGCATCTTGCACGATATCCACACCGCAGTTTTGATGCGCGAAAACGGCATCCGCGAGATCCGCACTCTCGATTCCGACTTCTACCGTTTTCCGTTTTTGACGGTTGTCGATCCGTTGCGGAGCTAAACCCGCGCGTTTCGTTAATCGAATTCACACGCTGATGGCCGTCACGGGCAGGACGCTGCAGCTCCGTAATGTGCCCATATCCCCGCCCCGATTGGCACCGCGTCCTCAGGTGCTAACCCACGGTATTCAACCTCGATCGGATCCCAAAGGAAATAAACCCCAAACTTGCCAAACAGATATTCACCGACGGTCATGACGTCGCCATCGTGGTTCCGCAGAGGCTCGCCAAAATCGCCTTGGGTTTGGTCACCTTTCTTGTCAGTGACACCGACAAAATACCAACCCCGATCGAATCCACACGGTATGGTTCTCCAGTTCGCCGTGCCTGTCACCGTTTGCGTTAGCGAAATCGTCTGTTCGACGAATTCGGATGACTTGACCCAGTATCCGCGACGCGAAACTATCTCGGCAACTCCTGGTCCCAGCACAGGTTCCCAAGAATCATCATCCCGCAACGACATCGCCCACGGGTTCTCTAACGAACCAGGATCCCAGGAGATAACCACGTCTATCGAGGGATTGGTGAAGACTTTCTCGATCGCCGGATCGATTGGATCGGCGGGTACAGACACCGCGTTCCACCCGGCGACCAAAGGCAATACGAAGTCGCCGCGCCGCGTGGTTTCGAAATGAAATTCGAACTCGGTTTCATTTCCTGCCGAGTCGCTGGCATCGACTTCAACGCGGTGTCGCCCCTGCCTCATACTTAATGGCCAGTAAACGAACTCGTTGCCCATGACGGCTTCAAACTCATCGACGATCTCCTCGCCGTCGAATACGACGGACAACAGACCGACCGAAGTAGTTTCCGGGAACTCGAGCAACACGAATGGGCGGCGCTCGCGTACGACTGAGCCTTCTGGCGGATGGATCGTTACTCGCTCCAAAAGTGATCCGAACCCGAAAAGTGTGTCATATCCAAAACCACCCTGCGCCGTCGCCCAATTCGAAACCGTTTCCCCGTAACGGTCGTACCGCGATCGATCGCGACCGTACGCGACCACCACGAGTTCACCGTCCATCAGACTCGTGGTTAATCCGGTCGGGTTGCTCCACGTCAATTCCCACACTTCAAGAGGACGGGAGCTCGTGACATCCTCGGTCAACTCAAACACGTCGTCAATTCCGTCATCATCAGCGTCGTAGCCGCAGGTGTACGACGTCCCTGAAGGCTCCTGCGGTCGATGCGAAAACGGCCCGTTGCGATTGGAAATGAAGTTGTCGATATCGCGTTTATGTTCCCGCTTTCCGTCGCGTTCAATCCAACTCAGGCCCTTGCACACCACGATCACTCTCGGCGCACCCTGCAGCGGTTCGTCTGAAGTGATCCGGATGTCGATGGTGTCATTCGTCAGACGATCGGGACCCTCATCACCTGAACCCCTGCCCGATCCGCCGCTCAAAGTGACGGTCAGGCGCGGTGCAATGCCGTCTTTCAACTGCGCGAAGCCAAATTTGCGCTGGTTCGTCGAATTGCCCGCCAGGTCTTCAACCTCTTCACCCTGCAAGATCCCGACAATAGGCGTCGCATCGGATGCCAACTCGTCTGTAAGTCTCAAGAAGACAAATGGCCCGTCTACGCGAGTCTCGACCACCTCAGCGAACGAACCGTCGTTAAGAGAAACCCTAAACGTGTTGACCGACACCGTTTCCGGTTTGATCGGGCCGTCGAAGACGAGCATGATACCGCGTCGGTCTGGGATCGGAATCCCTTCATCGTCGATGCCGTAGAAACCGGTGACGGAACTGTGCCGGTGATCTTGGGCGATGACCGTGGGCACGATCTGACTCGCACCGAAAATAACCGTTGCGACGAACACGCCCAAAACGGCTATTCCAGGTAAGGATTTCAGACATCGAATCATCATTTCCCGCGACCCCCAGGAAATGATCTACGTTGCGAGCGTTACACGCGTTTCGCCAGCAACGCGTCAATCGCCGATTCGTGTTGTTCATCGGCGTGGTACGAGGATCTGACGAGGGGACCCGACGCGACGTGCTTGAAACCCATGTCCATGCCTATGCGAGCAAACTCTCCGAACTCGCTGGGCTGGTAGAAACGGATCAACGGGTGATGTCGATCCGACGGCCGGAGATATTGTCCAATGGTCAATAGATCGCAATCTACATCCCGAAGATCGAGCATCGTTTGGTAAACCTCGTCCTTCGTCTCTCCTAGGCCGACCATCATTCCTGACTTGGACGGCATGTTTGGGTCGATCTCTTTGACTCGTCGGATCAACTCCAGCGACAAATCATAGTCTCCCTTAGGCCGCACTTTGCTGAAGATCCGGCGCGGAGCTTCGATGTTGTGGTTCAGCACTTCGGGGCCGGCATGCACGACTCTTGATAGCGCCGCGTGATCGCCGCCAAAATCGGGTATCAAAACCTCCACTTTGCAGTTCGGCGACAGTCGGTGAATCTGAGTGATCGTCATCGCGAAGATGGACGACCCGTAATCCGGCAGATCGTCGCGATCTACCGAGGTGACGACGGTGTATTTGAGGTCCATCGCGTTGACCGTCTGGGCCAATCGGAAGGGTTCAGCCCAATCGACGTTGATTTCGCCCGGCCAGCCAGTTTTGACGTTGCAATAGGAGCATGCCCGCGTGCACGTATCGCCGAGGATCATAAACGTGGCAGTGCGCCGCTCCCAGCAATCACCGATGTTGGGACACGCCGCTTCCTCACATACCGTGTGCAACGCCGAACCACGGAACCGTTTCTTGAGATCGGTGTAGTTTTCTCCGCCAGGCGCGCGGACCTTGAACCATTCCGGTAACCGTCGGCGCACTCGGGCCTTAGTGCCGTTTAACGAGCCGATCGTCGTCAACGGTTTTTCTACCGTCTGGGTCAATTCACAAACTGATTCTGTAGCGTTCCAAGCCGCGCTTTTGGGGCCGACATCACCTAGCTTCAGGGTATCAAACCGGCCAGATGTATATTGAGATTCGTCCCTTCGGAACTCCTGCAGTGCGAGCTGTTGCGAATGCAAGGTTGGCGTGAGGCGGGTGTTAATCACGCCCCTCGATGGCGAAACGAAAACATAGAAAACGTTACCGCGGTCCGGATCTCACTTCACATCTGGGCCTAGAGATCGGAGATGGGCTAACCCTCGACGCTGGCGAGTTCGACGAACGTGGATTATCCGTCGCCGAACTAGATGGCGCTCCCGTAACGATCGCAGGTGCCATCCCCGGCGAAAAGGTGTCCGCACGCGTCGTGAAAATCTACCGCGATCGTGTCGCAACGTTGGTAGAAAGCGTCTCCAAACCGTCCGATCACCGCGTCGATCCCGAATGCCGGTACTTCGGCGAGTGCTCCGGCTGCCAATGGCAGCACGTCAACTACGCCGAACAGCTCGAGATTAAGCGCGCAACCGTGATCCGCGCGCTCAGCTCATACGATCTGCTGCGCGATGTCGAAGTGTCGGAGACATTGCCTTCTCCTAAACGATTCGGATACCGAAACCACGCCCGTTTCACTGTCGGCCGCGGCGGTGAAAGTGGTGTTGCCGGTTACATGAACGCTGATACCCGACGTTTCGTCCGGATCGACGACTGCATGATCATGGACGGCCAGATCAACGAGACACTCACTCGTCTTCAGGACCGCTTGGATCGAATGACCCAGTTCTCGATCCGCGTTGGCACGAACACCGGCGACATGATCATTCAGCCGTTGCTGCCTGCGGAGATCCAAGACGTCCCTTCTGGCCGTCAGAAATACGTCGAAAAGGTAAGAGACGCTACTTTCCAAGTTGCCGCTTCGTCGTTCTTCCAGGTAAACACCGATCAGCTCTCTCAAGTAGTTGATGAAATCGTCCAGATGCTGGACTTGACCCACACCGATATCGTTGTCGATCTCTACTGTGGCGTAGGCACATTTGCGCGCTTGTTGGCTCCGTTCGTCGACAAGGTGATCGGGATCGAAGAATCGGCATCGGCAGTCGCAGATGCGCGTGTAAACTGCGCCGACGTCGACAACGTCACGTTTATCGAAGCCAAAGCGGAATTCGCAGCCGCCGAACTCGCCGACGCGAGCCAACGAGTAGATGTCGCGATCATCGATCCTCCTCGCATCGGATGTGCCCCTGAAGCGCTCGACGCTTTACACAAACTCGCACCGCGCAAGATAATGATGGTCTCTTGCAATCCAACCACCATGGCGCGCGACCTAGACGCTCTCTGCCACGGCGGATTTAAACTGGTATCAGTTCGTCCTGTCGACATGTTTCCGCAGACTAGGCATGTCGAGTCCCTCGCTCTGCTGGAGAGCTAATCGGCGCGACGGCCGCCGCAAACACGACCGCCGACATGTCGTCTTCCGAAACAATCCCTAGCCACGTTTCACTCGTCGCGAACCGCACGGGTGATCTTCGTTTCATCTTGGCTTCGGGATCGCAACGAAGGCGAGACATCATGGCCCTAGCGGGTATGGTGTTTGTGGTTCAATCGGGAGCGGGTGGGCCGGTTGAGATCGGCAGCGACATCGAGCCGGATGTGGTCAAATTGACGCAAAAAAACGCCAACGCGAAACTCGAAGCGGCGTTGTCCGCATCTCGCAACCGAATCCCATGGAACACGGCCGTGGTAGCGGCCGACACCATCGTTTCATTGGATGGACAAGCTCTCGGCAAACCCGCAGATCGCCGAACAGCGACCAACATGTTGCGCGACCTACGCGGTCGAAAGCACGAAGTGGTCACCACCGTCGCGCTGACTTACGCTCCTTTTCGACAACAGCAAACGGTCTTTTCGCATACGGTCGCGTCGGAGGTGTTCATGCGGCGGTACACCGATCGGGAGATCGACGACTACATCGCCACTGGCATCCCGTACGACCGCGCCGGCGCCTATGGCGTACAAGACGGCGATTTCGATCCCGCAGAATCGGTCCTCGGATGCTACCTCAACGTTGTCGGACTCCCGTTGTGCGCGGTGCGCGCGATGTTGCCACCCGACGCGAGCGGATTTGTCCACGCTCACATATACGCAACCTGCGCGGCACACGAGGAGCGAGGTCAGGCGTGAATTTCCTGGGCATTGGTGGGCTCGAACTCGTCGTCGTCTTTCTCGTCGCATTGCTCGTCGTTGGACCTGTCCGTCTCGTTCAAGGCGCCAAAACGGCTCGCAAATACATGACAGAACTGCGACGTCAACGCGAAGAACTCACCCAAATGGTCGAGGAAGCGGTCGACTTGGAAGATATTCGCGAACGCCTTGATCAAGACGGTCTACTTGACGAGGTTCGGGACCTATCGTCGGAGTTAAATGATTTTCGCGAAGACGCTCAAAGTCTGGCCACCGACGCGGCAGATTTCAAGTCGCTGGCACGATCCGTCGTTCGGCCTAGTGGTTACTCGAAAACCGACGAAAAAGCTCCTAATGGACCTGAACGCGACGCGACTGGTTCGGATGAACCGCAGGGGTCTGTTTCTGAAGATTCGAGAGCCTCGACGTGAACGACCGCCCGGCGCAGTTGATGTCGCATTTCGCCGAACTGAAAAAGCGGCTCTATATTTCTGTCGCGGCCATCTTGATCACGACCATAATCGCCTTCGCGTTTTATCGCCCGATTCAAGACTTCGTGCAACGCCCGGCGATTGATGCGTTGGAACGCGTTCGACCAGATGATCCCGCCAGATTGGTCCAACTCGATATCACCGAAGGTTGGACGGTTACCGCCAAGGTGTCCGTGCTTGTAGGATTCGCAGCCGCGTTTCCGATCGTGCTCTACCAGACGATCATGTTCGTGCGCCCCGGATTGAAGGGCAATGAACGACGAACACTTTACCTGCTGTTACCCGGAGGAACGCTCCTGTTCATCGCCGGGGCTGCGTTTGCCTACTACCTAGTGATTCCACCCGCCATACACTTCTTGCTGCAATTTGGCGGCGAGATCGCCCTTGTTACCCCTCGACTGTCGTCTTACGTGTCGTTGGTATCGACGCTCGTAATCTGGATGGGGTTGATATTTGAACTTCCCATCGTGATGTTTCTTCTGGCCAAACTCGGCGTATTGAGGCCTCAAGCATTGTCGAGGCAGAGACGATGGGTTATTCTTTTCGCCTTCGTGCTCGCCGCGATCGTCACTCCCACCGTCGATCCTGTCACTCAATCCCTAGTGGCGGCGCCGGTAGTCGTCCTGTTTGAGCTCGGACTGATATTGACCAAGCTGGCGACGCGCGCATCGGCAGCAAATTCCGCCGCAGAACGCGGCGTCACGGACGCTCAAAGCTAAGCCGACTTTTCGTCGTCCTTAGTTTCAGATTTCTCGGAGTCGGCAGTTTCCGAATCGCTCTTGTTGCCGATCGTCCCGCGGAACTCCTTGATCGCCGTCCCAATTCCGCGCCCGACCTCAGGTAACCGTCCAGCTCCGAAAACGATCAGGACCACCACAACGATGAGGAATATTTCTAACGGGCCGATGCCTCTGCCAAACATGTCGTGCTAGACCTTGCGCCGATAAGGCTTCAGAAGTGTTGGTTGCGATCGATGCCACAGCATCAACCCAGATTCTAAACGACGCTCGAATCCGTTGGAAACCCAACGATCATCTGAGCAAACGAAGCCGCAGCAAATCGACGCCACGAACCCCGGCGCGCAGTCTTCGATTGACTCAGTATCGCCTTACGACGCCAACCACCTTGCCCTCGATGCTGATGTCGCTTGCGTCCTCGATCATCGGTTCGTAGTTGCGATTCTCGGGTTGCAGCGTCACCGAAGGCCCGTTGGGGTAGTAGCGTTTGACAGTGTGCTCTTCCCGACTCTTGACATGCGCAATCACCATGTCACCACGCCGGGCGCGGTCGGTCTTCTCCATGATGATGATGTCGTCCTCCATGATCCCTGCGTCGATCATCGAGATGCCGGTCACGTGGAGGGCGAACGGGTCTCGGACGTCGCCGACCAGCCATTCAGGGAAATCGATCGTATCGAACTCACTGACCTGATCCCACTCCACTGCATCGGGCAGCATAACCGCGTCACCTGCGGAGACGGTACCGACAATCGGAATCCCCGAGTTCACGTTCAAGGAACGGGCGTTGCTATTACCCGTCAACAACCCCTGCTCGATCATCGGTTTGACATGGTAGTTCACGTTAGAAGCGGAACTGATGCCCACCGCTTCAGCGATCTCGCGCAGGTTCGGGCCGTAGAGGTTCTCTCGACGGTAGTCGCGGATGAATTCCCAGATGCGCCTTCGCACCTCTCGAGTTTTGGCTCTCGGTTTCGGCATGGCTTTAGGGATCCTCCAATATCTAGGTTCGTTTATTCGCACTATTGTATTATATTGCACATCTGTTTCAATCTGTCAAGCGATTTCGCAAAACTCGGACCAACTTTTCGAATCGCCGCGTTTAAGCGTTGGACCGGCAACAGGAAAACATGCACGTGTGGGTTTGCGCAAACTTACCAGTTAAATCGTTGGATTAAAATTTCGGTTAACCGAATTTTCCAAGTTTGACACTCCAATCGCAAAGAACGGAGACCCGTCGATGGCCTTCGCGTCCTCAAAGCCGCCAACAGACATGCCAACAGATCAATTCCAATCAGTCGACGAACGTCTCGGTTCGCAAAACGACCGCTACGATCACAACGAAATCGAACCCAGGATCCGCGATCTTTGGGACAAAGGCGAGATCTACAGGTGGGATCCAGATGACACGAGCCGTCCGAAGTGGTTCGTACAGTCAATGTTTCCTTACCCTTCTGGCGATCTGCACATTGGCCATTGGTTCGCCTTCAGCGGTGGCGATGCGGCCGCACGTTTCCGAAGGATGCAGGGCTACAACGTATTGCATCCCCAAGGCTTCGATGCTTTCGGCCTTCCCGCCGAAAACGCCGCCATCCGCGGCAACGTCCATCCCAAACTTTGGACCTACGGAAACATCTCCAACATGCGCAATCAGTTCCAACTGATGGGCAATTCGTACGACTGGACGCGTCAAATCATCACCTGCGACCCCGAGTACTACAAATGGAACCAGTATTTCTTTCTGAAGTTTCTGGAAAACGACCTCGCGTACCGCTCCGACGGCGCCGTCAATTGGTGCCCGGACGATCAAACCACACTGGCAAACGAGCAGGTCAAAGATGGTAAATGCGAGCGTTGCGAAGCCGTCGTCGTTAAACGGAACATGCCCCAGTGGTACTTCGCAATCACCAAGTACGCCGACGAGTTGCTCGACATGTCAGGCATCGACTGGCCGGAAAAGGTCGTCGTCAGCCAAGAAAACTGGATCGGTCGATCAGAAGGCGTGACAATCGAGTTCGATATCTCCGAATACGGATTGCCAACAAACTCAATACCCACGTTTACGACGCGCATCGACACGATATTCGGGGTGACGTTCGTGGTGCTGGCCCCGGAACATCCGCTGGTTGCCGAACTGACCCAGCAAGAACACAAATCGGTCGTCGACGAATACGTTTCAGCCGCGGCACGCGAGACCGAGATCGAACGCACCTCCGCCGTGCGCGAAAAGACCGGCGTGCCAACCGGTTCCTACTGTGTCAACCCCCTCAACGGAGAAAAAGTTCCGATTCTCGTAGGCGACTACGTACTCGCCACCTACGGCACCGGTGCGGTGATGGGCGTGCCTGCGCACGATGAACGCGACTTCGAGTTCGCCAAAAAATACGATCTTCCGATCCGCGTCGTAGTCGCGCCGGAAGGCTGGGACGGACAAGAACTCGAAGCAGCCTATATCGCACCCGGCACCCAAGTGAACTCAGGCGAGTTCGACGGACTGCCGAGCGAAACCGGCAAAGAGGCGATCGCCGACAAAATCGAGCAGCAGCGATGGGGCGAAAGGGTCGTCACATACCATCTCAGAGACTGGCTGATCTCGCGCCAACGCTACTGGGGAACTCCAATTCCGATAATCTACTGCGATGATTGCGGCGCTGTGCCGGTCCCTTACGAAGACTTGCCGGTCGAGCTACCTTCGGATGCGGAGTTCAAACCTTCGGGTCGTTCGCCCCTTGTGGAACATCAAGAATTCCTCAACGCGCCTTGCCCGAATTGCGGCGGTGCGGGTAAGCGCGAAACCGACACCATGGACACCTTCATGGATTCGTCTTGGTACCACATGCGCTATTTGAGCCCGGAAGATCTGGAAAACCCCTTCGATAGCGAACTCGCAGGCGCCTGGGCGCCCGTCGACCAGTACACCGGTGGCATGGAACACGCGGTGATGCACCTTCTGTACGCCCGTTTCTTCAACCGTGCACTCCGCGACATCGGCCTGCTCGACTTTTCCGAGCCTTATGTGCACCTATTCAGTCACGGCACGATGACGACCGAAGAGGGCAGGATCTCCAAACGATCCAACCCCGTTACTCCTGACCCGTTGGTGCGTAAATACGGCGCTGACACATTGCGTTGCTATCTAATGTTCCTCGGTCCGTGGGACAAAGGCGGAATCTGGACCGATTCAGGCATCAACGGCATCCGCCGTTGGATGCATCGTATCTGGGACATCTGCAGCCGAGACGCAAACGAACTCTCGGGTGCGGATGCAAGTGCCGAACGTGAATTGGACGTCGCGTCCCACAACGCCACCAAACGCGTCACTGAAGACATGGAGGCGTACAAGTACAACACCGCCATCGCGGCGCTGATGACCTACGTGAACCAGTTGAACGACGCCTGGGAAAATGGCGGCGTCTCACCGACGCTGTGGAGTTCTTGCGTTCAACGGCTGTTGTTGCACTTGGCCCCACTCGCGCCTCACATCGCCGAGGAGCTATGGATTCGCAACGGTTGGGAGTTCTCGATCCACAGCCAGCTTCTGCCAAAGTGGGACGAAGCAAAGCTCACCGTCGACACTGTGCGCATCGTAGTCCAGGTCAACGGCCGCGTCCGCGACACCATCACGGTCCCATCTGACGCGGGAGAAAAAGAGATCGCGAGCCTAGCGCAATCATCTCCAGGCGCGCTCCGTCACACCCAAGGCAAGCAGATCCGTCGCGAGATATACATACCGGGACGGCTCTTCAACATCGTCGTTGGCTGATCCGGCACCCTCACGTCATTCCCGCGAACGCGGGAATCCAGGATCAGTAAGCCGCGCGCTTTCCGTCATTCCGGCGTAGGGCCACCCCATAACTCAGTTATTCGAGTGACCGTTGCCGTTACGGCGCTCATTGAGATCGTCGTTGTGAAAAACGCCTCGTTCTTCACCTTGGTACGCGTGCACGGCGACCTCGATGCCGTCGACCCCCACGAGTTGGTTCATTTCCTGGAAAAACCTGTTTACGATCTCGCGCAAGTCGTCTTCAGTGACGTTTTCTCGGATTACTAAGGTCGCATGGACCATCCCCGGCGGGTAGTGCACGTCGAGGCGCCCCGCATCCCGATCCTCGCTATCGACCACGAAGAAAGATTCGGAATGGGGCGTTCTGACCTCTCTCTGCAACGTGTAGTTGGACATTTGACCTAACCCTTCTGCATCCCTTCGGGGATAATCGCCTACCGGTCAGATTCGTCGAAGATCGACGTTTTAGCCGAAAGCCTTCAATTGCGGACCTGTCCGTCGCCAGTGACTACCCACTTATAGGACATGATCTCTCGAATACCCATCGGTCCCCGTGCATGCAGCTTGTTGGTCGAGATCGCGACCTCCGCGCCCAATCCGAACTCACCACCGTCGTTGAACCGCGTCGACGTGTTCGCGAAGACCGCCGAAGCATCGACCTCATTTAAGAACCGTTGCAAGACCTCGGCGTCTTCGGCGATCACGGCCTCAGAATGGCCCGATCCGTAAACCCGAATGTGGTCCAACGCCTCGTCAAGACTTCGCACTACCTTCACCGACAAAATCAACGCCAGGTACTCAGTGCCGAAGTCATCTTCGGTTGCTCGCGAAACCTTCAACTCGCGCCGTTTAGGACCCAATAACGCCCAAGCCCGGTTGTCAGCCCGGACCTCGACACCCGCTTCGGCGAACGGGGCCGACAGGCCGTTCAAAACCTGCGCCGCCACGCTCTCGTGCACCAACAAAGTGTCCAACGCGTTGCATACGGTGTGGCGTTGCGCCTTCGCGTTGAACACCACCACCACAGCCTTTTGGACATCCGCGGATTCGTCGACATACGTATGACAAACGCCGATCCCGCCCGTCACCGCAGGCATCTTGGCTTTTTCGGCTACCATGTGCACCAATTCCGCGCTGCCACGCGGGATCAACATGTCGATGCAATCGTCCATCTCCAACATCTCGCCCACGAGCGCGCGATCTGTCGATTCCACAAACTGAACGGCATCGGCAGGCATCCTCGCCGCGATCACCGCTTCTCGCGCGATCGACGCCAGTGCGTGGTTCGTACGAATGGCTTCTTTGCCGCCACGCAGGATCACCGCGTTGCCCGCTTTAAGGCAGAGTGCAGCGATATCGATAGTGATATTGGGCCGGCTTTCGTAGATAACTCCGATAACTCCGAGGGGAACTCTGACCCGTCGTATCAGCAAACCGTTGCTCGCCGTCGTCTCCTCCAAAACCTCACCGACTGGGTCTTCGAGATCGGCGATATTAATCACCGCGTCGGCCATATCACCGATCCTCGCATCGTTCAAAACCATGCGCTCGGCGACGTGTTCATCTATTCCATCGGCCGCAGCAGCCGCGAGGTCTTGTTCGTTCGCAGATAGAATGCTCTGGCTGTTCTGAACCAGCAACTCGGCCAACGTGCGCAATGCCTCGTCGCGCTGTTCCGGCGTGCAACGCGCCAAGTCTCCCGCGGCCGTCCGCGCCGACTCTCCCATTCGGCGAATGTTAGTCTCCACTGCGATCATTTCTGTCTCTCCAGAAACCCAAAAACCGTTCCATGTGCGTTAGGAAAACCGAAGCCCCAGTGTCCCCGTCGCGAAGGAGGTACGTTACCCATCTAACGTGACTCCGAGCGCCATATTGTTGCGATGAACGATCTCGCGTCCGAAATAGTTGTCCAAAATGTCAGGCAGTTCACCCGATCTTTTGCCCATCACCAACCGCGCTTCTGTCGCGGAGTAGTTGCTCAAACCCCAAGCCACATTCCTCCCCGACATCGACTTAACACCAATGATATCGCCGCGTTCGAAATCGCCCTCCACGTGAGTCACGCCAACCGGCAATAGGCTGTTGCCCTGCTCCGTGAGCGCGCGCACCGCACCGTCGTCGATCGTCACCGAGCCCTTCGACTCAGTCCCTCCCGTAAGCAACCACCGCTTTCGACTTTCAGACGGCGGTGCCAACGAATGGAATCGCGTCCCGATCTTTTCTCCCGCCAGCAACCGCTCTACTACGCCGTCGACGTGGCCGTCCGCGATGATCATCTCGACGCCCGACCGCATCGCAACCTCCGCCGCCTCGAGCTTGCTGCGCATCCCGCCGCTACCTCGATCATCGATCGGGCCACCCGCATACTCGCGTATCTCGTCGCTGATCTCGTAGACGTCGTTGATCAACTGAGCGTGAGGATCTGTGTTGGGATCCGCCGTGTGCAACCCGTTCATTTCACCCAAAAGCACCAAAAGATCGGCGTCCAGCGCGTTCGCCAACATCGCCGACAGACGATCGTTGTCGCCATACGTCACTCCGACGATCTCCTCCACCGCGACTACGTCATTCTCGTTCACAATTGGCACGATCTCGGCCTCGAGCAGCATCTCCATCGTGCCCCGAACGTTCAGATATCCCTCGCGTTGGTTCAATACGCTGCGGGACAACAGTGTCTGCGCGACCTCGATCCTATGCTTGCCGAACAGAGATTTGTATAGGGCTATTACATCAACCTGTCCTACCGCGGCCGCCGCTTGGCGCGCCGTAACGTTTCGTCGGCGCAACCGAGATCGGTTCCTAGGACTACGGTTGACCAGTGTCTCCATCCCGGCTCCGACGGCACCGGAAGACACGATAACGACCTCCATGCCCTTCCGGTGGGCGGCCGCCAACTGATCAACTAGACCGGTAATTGTCTCAACATCCAAAGCCCCCGAATCGCGAGTTACGATGTTGGTCCCCAACTTGAAAACGGCGCGTTTAACCGCGCCCGATCCTTGAGCTCTGGTAGTGGGAACGCGCGCCATGTCGTGATTATAAAGTCGCGAACTCACGCCGATTTGCACCCCTTCATACGCCAAAACCCACGCTTGAACGATAGAATCAAGCCCCAAGTAGAACCCGCAAACGCATTGCGGGCTTTAGCGCGCGTAACACGTTTAAATGCCGCCAATCCCAAAGCCGTTTCTGGCTTCTCTCACGGACCGATTGATCGATACCGGAGAGTTCGACACGATCAGGCTCGCATTGAACCAAACTCGTGCCAACGTTCCCACGATCTGCCCAGAACCTGCGAACCCACTCCTGGTCGCCGCGGTTTGGCGCGCGCTCCGAGTGCCAACGCTCGTAGTCACACCGAACCCCGACTCGGCGCAACGAATCGTAGACCAACTTTCGACCTGGCTAGGCACGCCCGATGTCGATGAGGACGGATCGCCTATCCACCACTTCATCGAATCGGGCGGGATCCCATTCGAACGGTACGAACCAGACCGCGGAACCGGACACCGCCGCATCACAACTCTGGATGCGCTAAGGAATCACCAACGCCGAAACTCTGGCCCTCCTATTGTCGTGGCCTCAGTACACGCCATCGCCGAACGCACGATCCAAGCAGGAATCTTCGATCGCATCGTTCGAGAATTTCGGGTGGGTGACCGTATCGACCTGTCCGAAACGATGCGCCACTTTGCACGTTCCGGGTATGAGATCCAACCCACGGTCGAACTGCCTGGTACAGCTTCTCGGCGCGGCGGGATCATCGACATCTTCCCGGTCGGAGCCGGCCATCCGGCAAGGATCGAACTCTTCGACGATGAGATCGAGAGCATGAGAGTATTCGATGTCGAAACTCAACGCTCATTCGAAGATCTCGAAAGCGTTCAGGTCGTCCCGGCGAGAGAAGAGTTGCCCGGGTTTGTGGAACGGGAAGACGTAGTGCGCGCCATCGGCGATCTCAACACCGACAATATCGATTTCACTCGCTTGACGGGACAACGCGTCTCCGACGAATTGAACCTTGTCGCGGACGGTGAAATCGAAAACGAACTCGCGTTTTACGCCGGATTTTTCAACCGCGGCTCACTGTTCGATTTCATGCCGCTCGGTTCTGTACTAATCGCTTTGAGGCCGAGGATGATTTCCGATGCCGCAACAGGTATCGATCGTCGGTTGGATGAAATCAGACGCGTTAAAGAACGTCGCGGCGAAGTCCCCATCAACTTTCCAACACCCCACATGCAGTGGCCCGAAGTCGCCCAGGGTATCGAATCGTTCGGACGACGTTTGGAGATTGACCCATTCGGTATCGACACCCGCGATCTCGGCGACAAACTACCGTTGCCGATCCGCACACAAATGGCGGTATCTCGATCCGAAATGCCCCTAGAAGCAAAGGATGATGCTGAACCGATTGACTCGGTAATCGACGATCCGACCCGAGCACTGAAGAATGCCATCAGCGAAGGTGCGGATCAGGTAGTAGCTATCTCCAGTCACTCGGTGCGTCTCTACGAACTAGCCCAAGAAGCCCAAATTCCGATCCAGTACGAACGTCTCAACAATGGAACAAATCACGCCAAAACATCAACCGAACAGGTCGTAATCGCCGAGGGATACGCGACATCCGGATTCGCGCTCGAACTCGGCGAGAATGAAACGGTACGCATCCTCACTGACGCCGAAATCTTCGGTATCCGCAGGCAGCGAAGACGCTCTCATCGACGTGCCGTTAGGCGTGGACCGCAACTCGAGCAACTGCAACCCGGCGTCTACGTCGTTCACGTCGATCACGGAATCGCCAAGTTCCTTGGCACCGAATCCAAGGAACCCGACGGTCGCGAACACTTGGTGTTGCAGTACGCCAAAAACGACCGCGTTTACGTCCCGACCGAACACATCGATCGAATACAGATCTACCAAGGCGGCGGCGAGAGCGCTCCGCGCCTGTCGCGATTAGGTACCCAAGAATGGCGCTCCGCCAGAAGACGCGCGAAACGCGCAACCGAAATCGTCGCTAACGAACTTTTGAGCATCTACGCCGCACGCATGTTGGCCAAAGGCATACAAGCCGAGACCGATACGCCCTGGCAACAGGTTCTCGAAGCCAGCTTCCCGTTCGAAGAGACTCCCGACCAGATCACCGCGCTCCAAGCCGTGAAGATCGACATGGAGAGCGACAAATCGATGGACCGCATCATCTGCGGAGATGTCGGCTTTGGAAAGACCGAAATCGCGTTACGGTCGGCCTTCAAAGCAGTTCAGAACGGCAAGCAAGCCGCGATCATGGTGCCGACCACGCTTCTCGCCCAACAGCACTACGACACGTTCAAACAGCGCCTCGCGCCGTTCCCGGTAAGTGTCGACGTCATCTCAAGGTTTCGATCCAGAGATGAGCAGCAGGACATCTTGGAACGATTGGCTGACGGCAAGATCGACGTCATCATCGGCACACATCGGCTAATCCAACGCGACGTGGCATTCAACGACCTCGGTCTGGTGGTAATCGACGAAGAGCAAAAATTCGGCGTCAGGCACAAGGAACATATGAAGCGGCTGAGAGCCGCCGTCGATGTTCTCACATTGTCGGCAACGCCTATTCCCCGCACGCTCTACATGTCGATCGCCGGCATCCGAGATATGAGCAACATGGAGACAGCCCCCGAAGAACGCCTACCCGTCCGCACATTCGTATCGGAGTCGAGCGACGACCTGATTCGCGAAGCCATACTGCGTGAACTCGACCGCGGTGGCCAGACTTTCTTCCTTCACAACCGCGTCAAGGGCATCGAAAGGGTCAGTCGACGTCTCCGAGAACTGGTGCCAGAAGCCTCGTTCACGATCGGGCACGGCCAGATGCCGGAAGGTCAGCTCGAAGAGGTCGTAACTGCTTTCGAGCGCGGAGAATACGACGTCCTCGTCTGCACCACCATCATCGAAGCCGGCATCGACATGCCCAACGTCAACACTCTGATCGTTGACGATGCCGACCGCTTCGGGTTGGCGCAACTTCACCACATCAGAGGTCGAGTCGGACGCGGCGCGAAACAAGGCTTCGCCTATCTCCTCGTCCAACCCAACAAATCGCTCACCGAAGAAGCCGATGCCCGATTGAACACCATCCTCGCGGCCACCGAACTCGGCTCCGGCTTCAAAATCGCCATGCGCGACCTAGAAATACGAGGGATGGGCAACGTCATCGGTGCCGAACAGAGCGGCCACGTCGCCGCAATAGGCCTTCATCTCTACACCCAGCTTCTTTCGCAGTCGGTCGAAGAACTCAAAAAACGCTTGGAGCAATCGCCGAATAACGATGTCGATACGATCGCGGCCGCACTACGGAATGGCAGTGGCAGTTCTGGCAATGAAGGCTCTCCCAACGGTCATCCGGTCCGAAGGAACGGTAAAGCGCAGGACGATTGGCAACCGCCGAGCATGATCCGTGCCGAAGTCAAACTCGGCATCGACGACAACGTACCGCCCGAATACATCGAAGACCTGGCGCAAAGACTTTCGCTCCATCAACGGCTGTCATGGTCGAACTCAGTAGGCGAGATCCAAGAGTTGCGGGCAGAGCTAAGAGACCGATATGGCCCCATACCCGACGGCGTTGAAGCGATGCTCGAAACTGCACGCTTACGATTGCTGGCGGAACAAGCAGACGTCGCATCGCTCCGAGCCAACGATGAACGCGCGCGGCTGCTGCTTAACGCACCCGTCGGGGGCGCCAAATCCCAACTCCAACGCTTGCTCGGCCCAAACGCCCGAGTAGGCAACACACAAATCGTTGTCCAACTCGACAAAGGTCTAGAACCCGCCGAATACATCGAAGAAATCGCCGCCGTCTTAGAAACCATCCGCAACTTCAAACAGCGCGTGATGGCGCTGCTCAACGCTTGAAAAACCCAGACGACGGTTCCACCTTGGTGTAAATTGGTGATGCCGCGGGCATAGCGCCGCGTGCTTGTCGAATTCCGCAATCAGTTCGTAGGGAATTTTCGCATGAACGTCATCTGGATCGTTGCCGACACCTTCCGACGCGACCAACTCGGAGCTTACGGAAACCAAGTCATTCACACCCCCGTCCTCGACGCGCTCGCGGCACGCGGAACTCGGTTCGACAACCACTACGCCTGCGGATTTCCGACGATGCCCACGCGTGCCGACCACCACACCGGCCAGTGGACGATGTCCTTCATGGGATGGGAGGCGTTACCCGATCACGCCGTTACACTTTCGCAGGTCCTCGGCGATCAGGGCGTCCACACTGCCGCAGTGATCGATACTCCGTTCTACACCCGAGGCGGGATGAACTACGACCGCGGTTTTCAGTCTTATTACACCGTGCTCGGACAGGAAGGATCGGGCACCCGCGCGGCACAGATCGGTCACCATGAGTCGCGAGATGTTGTCGCCGACTGGCGTAAAGAGGGAGACCGCTGCGCTGCTCGCACCATGACCCAAGCCGGAGACTGGCTGGAAAAACACTACAAAGAGGAATTCTTTCTCTACATCGACACCTGGGATCCGCACGAGCCGTGGGACCCGCCTGCGTATTACGCCGAACTCTACCAACCCGACTACGACGGCAGCATTATCCAACCCCCATACGCCTACTGGCACGAGACTGACCAC
>CAYRHG010000065.1:0-14922 GCA_964424025.1 uncultured Dehalococcoidales bacterium
TCCTTAGTCGTAGACCGTCTTTCCGACGGTGTGCTTGTTGATGAAGTCCCAGTCGTGGTTAACGCCCATGCCGGGTAGGTCGGTTACGTGGATGTGTCCATTTTCGTCGATGGCATCGAGCATGTCCGAGTAGCCGTCGAGGTAGACGGGTGGGTACGACGGTTGGAGTTTGGGGTGGACTAATCCAAGTTCGTAGTAGTTTGAGTTGCGCATCGCAGCCATGGTCTGCCGTCGGCTGGGTCCCGGTCCGTGTGGTTCGACGTCGAGACCGAAGCCTTCGGAGGCGTGGGCTATCTTCATGACGCCGGTGATACCACCGTCATAATCATGGTCGATTCGGACAAAATCGGTACCGTCGGCGACGATGAAGTCGACGTGTTTTTCGAGGCCGCGGACGTGTTCTAGCTGGAGGAGGGGAACTCGGATGAGTTCGCGGAGCTTGCGATGAGCGAAGGCAGATTCACCGCCGTCTTTGAAGACGTCTTCCCACCAGTAGTAGTTGTAGGCTTCGCAGGCGCGGCCGATTTTGAGCGCATCGCCGAAGGTGAGGATGGCGCAGAACGGGTCGAGCATAAGGTCCATCTTGTCGCCGACGCGTTCACCGACGACCTCGACGAGTCGGACGTGTTGCTCGATGGGCGCTTCTTGCCACGGGTGAATCTTGAAGGCCTTGTAGCCCATCTCGTAGCACTGCTCGGCGAAATCAGCGTAGGCTTCGGGGCTGTTGAGGCCGCCGGGGTAGTTGTCGCCGATGTAAGTTGAGGCGTAGGCGGGGAAGGATTTGCGCTGTTCGCCTAGGAGGCGATAGATAGGTTGGTCGAGAAGCTTGCCAGCGAGATCCCATAGCGCCATGTCGACTTGGGACATACCCATGCGGGCGTGTTGGCGAGTTGCTTGTTTCGCGTCGTTGTAGATGCGTTCGCGGGCGAAAGCGCTCTCACCGATGACCGCGTTGGCGAAGAGGCCGATTGCGGAGTGTTCAGTGGCGGAACCTCCGACATATTCGCCTGTCACGCCAGCATCGGTGTGGATAACGACCATCCGGGCGGTATTTCGGATGTTGGTCCCAGGGGCGTATCCGGGGAGTTGGATTCTGCCGGAGCCCTCCATGTTTTCGACGAAGTACTCGAACTCGATTACTTCCATCTTGGTGATTTTCGGGTCGGTCATTGATTATGCTCCGCGTGAGTTGGATTAGGTGCTGAGGATTCCGGTGATTTCGCCGGTCTCGTCGTTTAGATCGATGTCCCATGCGTTGGGGGTTGATGGTAGGCCGGGGAGAGTGATGATATTCCCCGCCAATGTCACGATCTGCTTTGCGCCAGCTAGCACACGCAGTTCCCTAATCGGAATCGTATGGCCTCGTGGCACGTTGAGCAAACGCGGGTTGGCTGAGACTGAAAGATGGGTCTTAGCCATGCAGATCGGGAAGTCCCAACCGTTGGATTCGAACCTCCGCGCAGTTGTTTTTGTCAACGGGCCCCATTCAACGCCGCCTGCATTGAAGAGCTGCTCTGAGATTCGTTCGACCTTGTCGATTGTTGAGAGATCGTCTTCGTAGAGCAGATTCACGTCGGCAACGCCTGAGTGTGCCGCGTCCCAGACTGCTTCTGCCAACTCGGTCATGCCGTCGCCGCCCTCGGCGAAGCCGCGCGCTTCGGCGACTCCGACAGCACCTGCTTCTAATGCTGCCGACTTTGCCGCCGCTATCTCTTCTGCGGTGTCGGATGGGAATTTGTTTATCGCGACGACCGGAGGTAGCCCATACATATTGACGATACGGATGGCGTTGGCGAGGTTTTGTGCGCCAGACTTTACGGCATCGACGTTCGATGACTCAAGGTCATCGCGTTTTACACCGCCGTGCCACTTGAGGCCGCGGATCGTTGCTACGACGACTGCGGCGGAGGGTTCAGGACCTCCCTGACGAACTTTGATATCCATGAACTTTTGGAAGCCGAGATCAGCGCCGAAGCCGGCTTCCGTGACCGTGATATCGGCGGTGTTGATGGCTAGGATGTCGGCAAGGATCGAGCTGCAGCCGTGTGCGATGTTGCCGAACGGGCCCATGTGGACGATTGCGGGTTGCCCTTCTAGGGTTTGCGCCAGATTGGGTTTCACCGCGTCTCTCAACAACGCCATCATCGAACCGATGCCGCCTATGTCACGCGCGGTGATTGGTTTGCGGTCGGTAGTCCAACCGACGACGATGTTGCCGATGCGTTCGCGCAGATCGGCATATCCATTCGTCAACGCCAAGATCGCCATGATCTCAGACGCGGCGTTGATATCGAACCCGGCTTCGCGCATTGGCGCGTTGAGTCGCCCGCCGACACCTGTGACTACTTGGCGCAGCGCACGGTCTTCAGCATCTGTTACTCGTCGCCACGTTACGCCGTCGGGTTGGAGTCCGGGGATCGCGCCGCGATAGACGACGTTGTCTGTCATTGCCGCCAAGAGGTTATGGGCCGACTCCATGGCGTGGAAGTCGCCAGTGAAATGCAGGTTGATTTCATTGGCGGGTTGGACGGTAGACTTGCCGCCACCAGTTCCGCCGCCCTTGTGTCCGAAGACGGGGCCGAGCGATGGTTGCCTGATGGTGAGCGCGACGTTCTTGCCGATCTTGGCGAGGCCCTGAGTTAATCCGACGGCGGTGGTGGATTTGCCTTCGCCCGCCGGTGTCGGAGTGATCGCTGTGACGACCACCAACTTCCCAGGTGTTGCACGCTCCGGAAATGCCTGAAGCGGTACCTTTGCCTTATCGGTGCCGTAAGTTTCGATATCTGCCGAAGAGAATCCGAGGTCTTGGGCTACGTCGGTGATCGGACGCAAGGGCATTGGGTTGATTTCCTATTTAGGTGCGAGACGCGACCAATTCACTGTTAGGTCGCATGTAGGTTGCATGCGTTGAATCGACACCAATCAAGTTTAACGAAGGGCCTCGATCACCATTGATCGCAACCTTCAGCGACACCCATTCGGCCGGTGTTGATCTTGGGCTTATTGTCTCCTTGAACTTGACGCGATTCGATGTCTACGTAGAAAACAAGCTGTTCGGGGCCGATGATGCGATCTTCGTTGCGTAGGTAGGTGACTTTGATGCGGCCGTCGCCTAGTTGCTCGCCCATCGAGGATTCCCATTGGTAGTCATCTTGAATCCACTTTTCGCAGGTGGCACCGAAAAAACCCCATGGTTTATCGGACATGTAGGCGAACACCAACCGATGCGCCAAGATTCCGTGTTCCCGCGAGACTTCACTAGTCGGATACGACGTGGATACATTGCCGTTATCGCGTGCCGATCCGGATTGGCAGGCGAACGCCGCGCAGAGCAAGAAGATCGGGGCCGCTATGACGGACAGCAATCTGAGCGTGGCCATTGCCGTATCTCGGCTACTCGGAAGGGATAGTCATGGTTTTGAGGAAAGCGATCAGTGCATCTTGTTCTTCTTGGGGCAGGCCGATGAAACGATTGCGCGCGCCGTTTGCTGATCCACCGTGAGCTTTGATGGCGTCGGAGATCAAGGTCGCGCGACCGTGGTGGAGGAATGGTGGTTCCGATGCGAATCCCCACAAGCGGCGCGTCATCCACTGCTCCGTAGGAACTCCCCCTTGTATGATCTGCTCGTTGTCGAGCACGCCGTCTTCTCCCATGTCGTGTCTTCGCAAATCGGAAAACACTGGGATCAGATAATGACCGTTCTCATCTCGCGGCAATTCGCCAGCAAATTCGCTCAGGTCGATCTCCAAAACCGCGTCGACTGCGTCAGGTCGCAGGTCGCGTCCGACGTTGAATTCATTGGGTTCGGTGAAGGTCAAAGATTCGAGAGGTAGCTCGGGTATGTGGCACAAGGCGCAACCGATGGATTCGAACTTCTGCCTTCCTAACTCAACAGTCGCTCCCAATTCAGGGTCTTCGGGCAACTTTGGAATAGGTGCGGGAAGAGAAACGAGGAACGCAACCAGCGCGGTTGCGTCTCCCGGCGTCATCTCGTTAACTACTCCGTCGCCGTCACCGTCCTTGTAGGAGCCGACGCGTTCGTAATTCTCGATGCCGTGGTGATGCAACATCGCATCGTTGTTGAATTGGCGCAAGCTCCTGAACACACCTTTTTGACTGAACGGCTTGACGATGAGGTCCCCGTCCACGCCTTCCACTTCGCTGGTGTAGACGAAACCGTTGGGGTGGGCGGTAATCGCACCGAAGTCGACCCCTTTGGCACTGATTTCACGCCGGACGGGCCAACCCGATTTCTTCGCATCTTCGATCACTGCCTGTTCTTGAGCCAGAAGCTCACGCGTCATCTCGCGAGCAAGCAACTCTACAAACCCGGACCCGAACATCCCCACCGTGTTGCGTTCGTTGCCAACGTTCTGAAGGGTCAGCGGGTCTTCATCTTCCTGTTCGTATTGCAATCGATCTTCCAAATCGGTTCGGAAATCGAACTCCATCTGATCATCGAAATCGACGAACTCGAAGCGTTGTCCGAGGACGAACACGTTCGCCACGTTGTCGCCGCCGCCTCCGATTAACGGGGCGTTGTGGCACCCGCTGCAAGCATTCGCATCGGGCCCAGAGATTCGATTGAAACTCTCGAAGCCTTCACGGCGGTCCCGGAATCTGGAATCGCCAGTGCGGGTTGGTCGACCAGCCCCGTCCAGAGTGTTGAAGGAAGCGGTGAACAGCGTCTCGCCGTGATCAATCAGCTCTTCGAGGTCGTATTTGCCGGCTTCGATGCCTGACTGACTGAAATGGATCTGCACTGCGGGGGCATCGCCGACCCACTCCTTGCCGAGGTTGGAACATTCGTATCGGACGTTTTCCAAGGATTCGTAACCCTCGACGTGTTGTTCCATGTGCTCGTAGGTATCGAGGTAGTTGAGGACTTGGAGCGTTGGGTAATCGTAATAACCGCCGGCGAGGAGGTCCTGTAGAGCTAGGATGAAGCGTTCGGTGGAGTCGACCAGTTCGCCGCGAACTGATTCGAGTTCGGTTTCTAGAATGGCGATCTGTTCCTCGATCTCTTCGACGGAGAGTTCTTCACGGAGCATTCCGTCGCTGATGGCATCAACGCGATCGCACACCTTGACTCCATAATCGGTGTTGTCTTCGACGGCGAACGCGGCACAAGCAATGGTCCACGTCAATGTGAGGCCGAGGGCGGCGGTGAAGGAGATTACCGCGAACAAGCGGCGCGGTGATCGTTTAAATCCCGGCGTCGCGATCGATCTCTGCTTGGTAGTCGGCAACGGTACCGTCCATGATGTCGGAAATCGATACCGGTTTTCCGGATAATCCGGACTCTAGAATTCCGTAAGAAACCGCAAGGGCTTTCATCCCGACTTCGGCATCGACTTCGACACTTCTATCTCCCGATTCTATTGCGGCTGCCAACTCCTGCATCTCGATGGCGACCAATATGCGGTCAATCGCTTCGAATCCCACGTCGTAAGAACCCATTCTCGTCGCTCCGCCGAAGAAGGTTGCAGTCGTTTCGTCGAGATGCCAGTCGGGTACGATATCGAGCATTTCTTGTTGGTTGAGCGGTTCGGACCGGCCTTCAAGGTGGATCGTGGCAGGGATGCCGGTACGGGTAGGCGGCATCTGCATCGTCCCGGCGCTGCCGTGAATGGTGTTGATGCCTGTGCCGTAACCGATCGATGCGTTGGTAATTGTCAGTTGACCAATGGCACCAGAAGCGAAATTCAACAGGCTGATCGCGGTGTCTTCCTGATCGATCTCGACGGTTTCTTGGTTGGCAAATGCGTCTTCGACTCGATGGGAATAGAACTGCGCTATTTGGCCGCTCATGCCTTCACGAACTCTCACGGGCGCAAAGAGTCCGGTTCGTGCATCCAGAGAATCGATGTCACCCAAGAAATAGATGAGTAGGTCCGCTTCGTGCACGCCTTGTTCGATGATTACGCTCCCAGCGCGCGATTTTAAGGCGCGCCAGCCGGTGTCATGCATCAACGCCGATCCACCACCCAGCGAAACCTTCATCGCGAACCCGGGGTCGCCGATGGCTCCGGCATCTAACAACGCCTTGGCGAGACGGTTCATCGGATCGCGACGGTACTGTTCGCCAATCGATAGAACTAGCCCCTTTGCCTCGGCGGCGTCACGCATTAGGCGACAGGCCTTCATCGTGAGCGCCATCGGCTTTTCCGTCAGGACATGGACGCCGGCATCGAATGCTTGGAGAGCGAAGATGTGGTGCATCCGCGTGTCGGTAACGATATCGACCGCGTCGACACCGGAGGCGAGCATCTTTTCGTAGTCAGTGAACACGTGGGGTCGATGCCCGGTTGCGTCTTCAACCGCGTCCGCCACGCCGTTCGCCGCGGCCTCGTGGCGGTCACAGACGCCGGAGAGAGTGAAGGAATCGAAGTGTTTGCGTAGTTCGATGTATCCGTGGGCGTGTCGCATACCCATGCCGCCACACCCGACTAGTCCCAAGTTGAGGCTCAATTGCTAATTCCTTTCGAGTTCACGAAATTGCTGCGCGGACCATCTAACGGAGCGCCACCGAACCGTCGTCGCGCAAAGCACCACCTATCGGCCCGTATTCGTGTGGATGCTTGGCTATCCCCTCTTCATCGAGTTCAACACCGATACCCGGGACTTCCGGGATCTGGAGCCACCCGTGGTCAAGTTTGATGATCTCTTTGACCACGTCTGAGTAAGGCGGGTTTTCCTCGTAAAGGTGCTCCTGAACCTCGTAGTTGGGGACGCAAGCGCCTAGTTGGACGTGTGCCGCGGTCGCAACTGGGCCCGACGGCACCGCGTGCGGAATAATGCCTTGGTGGTGCGATTCGGCGATGGCGCAGATCTTCTTGCAGTGGGTGAAGCCTCCGGCGACGCCGATGTCGGGTCGGACGTGGTGGACACCTGCCGATTCGATGTATTCGCGGAACTCCCAGATGGTTAGGTTTCGCTCCCCAGCGGCCATGGGTATCCTGGTCTTCTCCGAGACTTCACCGAAAGAGAGTATGGAGTCGGGAGCGACCGGGTCTTCGAAGAAATAAGGTCTGAATTTCTCGATTTCCTGAGCAAGAACGATAGCCTCACCGGGGATCATGTTGCGATGGATTTCGACTCCGACATCCATGTCCCACCCGACAGCGTCGCGCACTGCGGCCATGCGATCAACCAGGTCTTGAATGCGCTCGCTGTGTCGCATAGGTGCGTGGTCGTGCTGGTAGAGGAGGCACTTGACAGCGGTGAATCCGTCGGCTTTGGCGGCTGCGGCCGCGTCTGCTACTTCTTCGAGGGTTCCGGTTGGCAGCACCAACATCGCCCTCACCGCATCACGCGCTTTGCCGCCGAGCAATTGCCAGACCGGCGCTTCAAAGTATTTTCCCTTTATGTCCCACAACGCCTGGTCGATCGCGCTGATCCCACCGCCGATCGCACCTCCGCGCATCGATTTGGCGCGGTACATGAAGTTCCAGTGGTGCTCCGTGCGAAGCGGGTCTTGTCCGATCAGGTATGGCTCGAATGAGAGGACCACGTCTTGCGATGCGCCGGGCCATCCGAAAAACGTCGACTCTCCCACTCCTTGAATGCCGTTATCGGTGGTGATTCGCACCATCATCCAGTTGACGGCGATGAAAGTTTCAATTTGTTCGATCTTCATGTTTTGTGATGAGGTTCCCCGTTCCCTGCCCCGTTAGATGGACGTTCCGTCCGTCGAAGCGCCGGCTTTCGCCGGAACGACGATTGGCGGCCGGCGTTATGGTTGGTTCGTTGTCAGCGGAAATTATATGTATCTGATGTACGCTAATCGTTTGTGAACGTTCAGGGTATCTCTGTTCGGAAGAGCCGCCGGGAATCGCTCTTCCTTATCATCGCTTTTTTGAGCGCGTTGCTGTCGGTGACCGTCATCTCTGCCGCGCCTCTGTACTTCGATTCGATCGAACAACTCGGTTTGCGCCGCACTCTCGAGCGGTTCGAACCGGCGCAGATGGGAACATGGTTGCACGTTGACGGAATGACGTTCAACTCGGCGACCGTCAAATCCACCGTCGAGGCCGCGGAAGCAACCGGCCAACATCTCGGAGAAACGGTTAAGGGTCGCGCTACATTTGTCCGTTCCGGCGGTCTCACGCTCAGTCGTATTGGCGACCGATACGCGCCTCCGGGTTCTGTTTTGGTCTATCAGTCCATTCAGGGCATCGAACCGGCGATATCCCTTATCCAAGGAGCATACCCGTCAGATTCGCCGTCCAGTTCGCTTGAGATTGTCGTACTAGATACCGTCGCCGCCGAGTACGGAATAAGAGTCGGTGATTCTCTGCTTTTGACCGTACCACCCACGACTATCGTGCATACTGCCCCGAAGGTCTCAGGGATTTTCCGTCTCGACGACCCCAGTCACGAAACGTGGTTGGGTCTGTCATCCACGCTGATTGATCCTGAACAGGGTCCGACCGGTGGTAGGGCGGCAATAATCGCATTGACTTCGCCCAGCATGATTGACAGGGTAGCAAAACGCGGAATCGCAGATATCGGTCAGATCTGGACGATGTTTTACTTAGATGTGGACGAACTCGACCGTATCGGCGCTGGTGCGTACCTGCAATCGATCGACCGGTTTAGGACCGAAGCAACAAAATCGCTGTCTTCGTCGTCGGCCTTCTCCGGACTCGAATCGGCGCTGATCACGCTACGGAAGCAACTCGCCTTCACAAACACCACGGCCATCATCAGCGGCGCGTTGTTTGCGGCGTTTGCAATCTTCGTTTTGGCACTTAACGCCGGGATTATCGCACGAAGATGGTTAGCCGAAGAAGTGATGTTGAAGACGCGCGGCGCGGATAGACGACAGTTGCTCCGAGCGGCGGGTTTCTATGTCATCGTGCTGTTCGTTGTTCCCGCGGTTGTGGGTCCTCTGCTCGCGTCGGCGATGGTTCCTTTGTTAGGTTTAATGGGTTCGTTTCACGACCTCACAGGCGGGGCGATGTTCCCCTACCGGATCCTTGGCGAGCAGTTCGTCTGGTCCGGCGCACTCGCGGCTTTGCTCCTCATTCTCTTCGCCACACCGGTCGTCCTCGCCGGACCAGGGCCTATCGTGCGTCATCTCACGCACATTCGAGAGTCACAATCACCTTGGTTTTGGCGAGCCAACCTTGACATCGGCATAGTCATCGCCGCGGGCGCGGTGATTTTCGAACTCAACGGCAGAGGTTCACTGTTCGTGCAACGCGATGAAGGGGTCTCGGAGTTGAGCGTCCTCGCCGCGTCTTTGCCGATTGTCGCCGCTGTCGCCGCTACGCTTGTCGCGTTGAGGTTTTTCCGGCTTACGGGCGTAGTGTTCGAACGACTGGCGCGGATCAACCTCCATTCCATGGTGGTGTTGGCGCTCAAAGTCTTTTCTCGGTCGACGATGCGTCACGCGGTCTTGATGATCTTGGCAGCAGGCACGATGATCGTCGTCATCAACGCCAGCGGGTTGGCGGGGACTTTGGGCAGAAACACGAGCGATCGCATCGACTTCACAACCGCCGCAGATATGCGGATTTCAGGTGTTGATTCATTCAGGACCTCAAATAACCGCGTTGTCGAAGAGATTTCCGAACTGGATTGGGTCGCAGACTCGACGTGGGCAGCTCGAACCGAGGCGTCAACAGGTATTGCCGAAACTTCATCGAGCTTCACAATGTTGTCGGTACGACCAGATGAGTTCGCTGAAGTGGCCGCGTTCCGACCCGATTTTGCGGATCTGCCATTGCATGGACTGATGGTCGAAATTGATGATTATTCTCCGACTGGGTCGACACCGTTGCCTGACGATATCGTAGCCATCCAAGCGGTTGTGAAGCTTGAACGCACCGGAAAGGGCCGTATCGACATCTGGGCGCGGTTGCGAGATGCCGGGGGCACCACACACACAATCCGTCTGACCAGCGACGATGGGATTCAGTCCGGAGACCATTGGTTCGTCGTCAAAGGCGATGTCCGGTCAGACCTGCCTCGCCCATTGGAACTATTGGCCCTGCAGATATACGAACCACCTACTTCGCCAATTGGCAGCGCAGCGAATTTGACTGTAGATTCGCTCCACGCCGTAAGCCAAGCAGGTGCAGTCCAGTTGGTCTCCAACTTCGCCGATGCCGGTGTCTGGAACCCCTTCGCGGCGTCCGTTGCCGACGATGTCAGACTTTCTATCGTCTCGGACGGGCCTGAAGGTAGCAGCGACAGCCTATCGTTGGAGGTAGATATGGGACGAGGCACGGACGACGGCGTAAGAGGGATTTATTACTCCGAAAACGGACCCATTACCGTACCATTGCTCGTGAATCAGGCACTGTTAGATGCTTCGGGGTTGCGGGTAGGTGAAGTGTTTGCCGGACAATCATACGGTCGTTTCGTTCCGTACGAAATTCGAGGGGTATTCGATCTCTTTCCCACGATGTCAGATGCCGACCAACCATTCGCCGTTTCAAACGTTGACGCTCTTTTGTCCTACCTAGCTCCAGTCAGCGAACCGTTCCTATCTGACTCGGCGGAGCTATATGTATCGGTCGATACCACGGTTGGCCACGAGGAACGCATCGCGGCGATCAAAGACATCGAACCTTCGCTCCGAGTTTCAGACCGCCGAGCGCTCGAAGCTCAATCATCGTCGAGACTCGGAGACGCCGCCGGTTGGCGCGTCGTAGGCGCGATTATCTCCGTTTCAGCGATCGCAGTCACTGTGATCACCGCTCTCGCCATCGCGATCCATAACCACGATCAGACGCGATTAGACTCGGCGCTCATCGAATCTTTGGGTGGAAGTCGCGCCGGATTGGCGGTTGAAGCCACGATCCGGATTCTCTTGTCGATCGGTATGGGTTTGGCACTCGGTTATCTCGGCGGAATATTGGGCGTAAGGTTCGTGGCCGACCGCATGACACGCACGTCAACAGGCGAAGTGGCTCTGCCTCCGATGTTGCTGCAAATCGACTGGTTGCCGGTCGCCGCGGCGGCGGTGCTTTTGCTATTGGCGGCGATAGTCCCGGTGGTTCGTTCAGGAATCACACCTAAAGAACCGGTGGCGGTTCGGATCCGATCGTCTACGCCATCGTGAATAGCTCTCTCACCTCATCACGTCGCGCGGCGGTCGCCGCGTTACCCCGATTGGTACTCAGACGAGCCTTCTCGGAAAAAACCTTCGTCGGGCTGCGAGTGATTGGATTGACGATCGCGGTTGCGGTGTCGGCTGGAGTATTCATCTACCTCGACGCTCTGGGTCAATCTGCCCTGTCACAGTCCTTGTCGGGATATAGTCAACGAGATCTCGACATTGCCGTCAGAGCACGTATCGATTCGATCACCAATGCTGCGCATCGGAAGACGATAGACGTAGTTACGGCTTCCCGGTCGGGCGAAATCGCTGACATATTGAGTGAACCGATTTTCGCCGCAAAGTCGGTGACGTTGATATTCGATCGCGATGTCGTGCCGTGGAATACCGCCCGAACGTTCTTGGCCCACGTCGACGGCTTGCAAGCGGCATCGACTCTCGTGGAGGGTAGTTGGCCGCAATCTTCGCCCAACGCCGATGAAATCGAAGTCGCGATCTCGGCGGGAGATTCGACATACCTCGGTTTAGGCGCGGGCGATTCTGTTGACTTGTCATCACCGATTTCAGACGAGATCCAACTGAACGCGAAGATTACCGGGATTTACGAAACGGTTGCGGATGCTGGGCTGCATCGGAGGATGATGGATGTTGGTCTGGGCGCTGGAAGCGACGCTTTTCGATTCGCCCCATTGGTAGTTGACGAAGACGCGCTCATCGAAACGGTGAGGGTGGAGATTCCGGACACCGAGGTCCGCTACTACTGGGTATTTCAAACGGATATCGATGCCATCCATTCCCGGGCAGCGGAGCGTCTGCTTGCCGGTTTGGAGACTCAACAAAACCTGCTCAAGCAAAACCTACAGGGTTATCAAAGAATTTCTTCGCTGGATGACGCGTTGGAGTCGTTCATTTCGAGCTCCGAGATCTCAAGGGGATTGATGCTCTCTATCGGGGCGGTCATTGCGTTATCGGCGTTGGCGTTCTCGGCATTGGTTGCTGGTCAGGCGCGCGACATTCGATTCAGCGAAAGCGGAATGGTGCGGGCTCGAGGCGCGACGACTTCGCAAGAAATCGCATTGATGACCGGGGAGACTCTGTTGATCGCCCTGATCTCGTTGGTGGCGGGTGTCGCAATCGCTCTCACAGGCGTAACCTTTGCAGGTCGCCTCCCCGTGTTGGAAGGCGTCACCGGCGGAGAGTTTTTGCCGGCGAGCCTATCAGTTCAGTCGGCGTCGGCCGCAATCGCAGCGGCTGTTACCGGTCTGCTGGCCCTCCTGTTGCCATCATTCCGTCGCAACACTTCCACCGTTGATGAACTCACCAGCCGATTAGCACGACCGCCTCAACGCAACATCGCGCAGCGGTACTACCTCGACGTGGTGCTGCTCTGTATTGGCGTCGCCGCGCTGTGGCAACTTTCGCAAGAAGACCTGTACATATCTAGTAGCGCGCTCGGCGAGGGGTTCAGCAACCGTTTGGCCCTGGCTATGCCTGCCGCCACCGCCGCGGGTGGAGCCATAGTTTTGCTACGGTTTCTACCATTCGTCCTCGGCGGCATCGCTGAGGTTTTGGCGCGCTTGCCCGCGGCATTCAAGCTCTCACCATCCATTCCTCTTGGGCTGTGGTCGTTAGCACGAAACCCGCGATCAAGTATGGGTCTGATGTTGTTGATCATGCTCGCCACGACCATCGGAGTACTGCTCTCCATACTCTCTCCTTCGATTGACCGTTACGCCATCGACGACGCGAGATACCGTGTCGGATCCGACATCCGACTCTCAAGCGTGATCGTCCGCAACCGAAGCAGCCTCCACCGAGCGATCGATCAGATGTTTGATAAGTTCGGATACGCCGGGATCGCGCCCGCCGCGCGCGTTGCAGGAACCGTTTCTGCGCCGACCGGCAACGAACCAGTCACAGCCGTGGGCATCGACACCGCACATTTCCCCGGCGCCGTTTGGTGGCGGGGCGATTTCGCCTCTGAAACGCCCGAGCAAATGACGGCTTTGATCAAATCACGGGATACCGACGGTTTTCCGATACCGTCCGACGCGGCTTGGCTAACCGCGCTGGTCAAACCCGACGCGGTACGCAATGACACCGGTCTCGTGGCACGCATCCGCGACGAATCGGGCCTTTACCATTCGCTTTCGATCGGCAACCTCGAACCGCGTTCCGTCACCGTCGACACGTTGTTCCCGTGTGCTGACCCAGTGCCACTGGATGAGGATGAAGGTTTCGAACCTCCAGATTGGTGTCGGATCGGAATACCGCTGGCGCCGCTCCGTGGGTCGGCGGTCAACGGCGATGCCCTTTTCCTCGAATTCATCGGCATTTCCAGACGTCCGATCGAGGAAGCACCGGCCCCCACGAACGGATCGGCCCGAATCAAAGACATCTCTACGGCTACATCTGAGGGCGAATTGACGTTGTTGACGGATTTCCGCGACATCATCAACCAGCGAACGACGGCCGTCGGCTTTGGCGACCTTGGCGCGCGCATCGATCCTTATTCTGAATCCCCGGGCGAAGGCGCGGTCCTCACCTGGTCTCAACCGCGGTACGGTCAGCTGAAGGGAGTTCGGATCGGCACTTCGGACACCGCACTCAACGTTATCGGCAGTAGGTGGTTCCAAGATGAACTCGACCTGGAAGTCGGCGATACCACCCGTCTGTTCCTAGGAAACCGGAGCACACCCATCAAATTCGTGTCGTTCACCGATTTCTTTCCGACCTTCCCCTCGGCCGCTTCGCCGTACGTGATCGCGGACCTACGCGAGATCCAACGAATCGTGTCAATCGACCAAACTCGAGGAGCGGACGCTACGAACGAACTGTGGATCTCCGCTCCCGGCGCCTCAATTGACGAACTTCAAAAAATCGAAGACCTGATGAAGATCAACAACGTTTCGACTCGCCTCCTGCAACACGCTGGCACCGAGGTGACGCGATCGCGCAGCGACGCGTTGACTGCTGCGGGATGGAACGGCTACTTGGCATTCGGATTCCTGGCTGTGACTACGGTGTCGGTGCTCGCCTTCATCGTGACAGGTTGGACCACCTATCGCCTCCGCCGTCTCGAACTGGCCGTGCTCAAATCGATGGGATTGACAACACGACAGATGTTGATAATGATTGGGCTGGAACAGATCGTGATCGCGTGGATCTCCATGTTGATCGGCGCCGGGATTGGTTTCATGCTGTCTGCCGTACTCCTGCCCTACCTCGCCGGCAAAGACGCCTCTACATTGGCTCCACCGATGGCGGTAGAGATCGGGACTCAGATGCTCGGTTTATTGCTAGGAATCATCGCCGCCGCACTGATCGCATCCGTAACATGGATATTCTTCTGGGTCCGCGCACAACACACCACGACGGTGATCCGTGCTGGAGGTGCGGGGGTATAACGGGCGCGACAATCGGCTGGATTCAACTGGCGTCAAGTTCGGATTGGTTCGCCGAGTTGTTTTGCGGTGATCTTAGACCCCACCCCAGGAGAACCATATAGACGAGACCAGCTAAAGACATTGCCGCAAAAACAGGCGCGAAAGCCAACTCTAGAGTACCCGAGTGCCAAGCACTGATGAACACGACCAGCGACGCAACAGCTAGTACGGCGACGATTCCGTGAAGCATCTGCGGCAAACGCACAGGTTCTGGTCGGAAGGCTAGCCCCAGCGCCATAATCGCTATCCCGATATAACCAGCAACACTGGATGTGAAGTGCAAAGCGAAAACCATGCGTTGCATCTCCACAGCCGATTGGAGCCATTCCTCAGACTTTATCCCCTCGCTCTCGAGCGCCGCCACTCCCATGCCAACGATCATGTAGTCGAGGCCTCGCATCACC
>CAYRHG010000066.1:0-5816 GCA_964424025.1 uncultured Dehalococcoidales bacterium
CGACGGTCGCGCTTATTCGATCCGTTTCTTTGACCCGTAGTTCGGCGGCGTCTCGGATGACTGTCTCATCCTCAGCCATCGCGGCGGCCACGGCTATGATCGGCACCTCGTCCATCAGCAAAGGCATGATGCTACCGGCTAGCTCAGTGCCCCGAAGATTGCTCGTGCTCGCGACGATGTCGGCGACGGGTTCTCCGGCAACGTCGCGCCGGTCAACGAGTTCTATGTTGGCGCCCATGTCGAGCAATGCGGTGAGCACACCGGCCCGCGTGGGGTTAATGCCGACCCCTTTTACAACCACCTCCGCGTTCGGATGGACTAGACCAGCTACGATCCAGAATGCTGCACTCGAAATATCTCCGGGCACTTCGACATCGACACATTCAATTTCCGAATGACCCACGGTTACGTCCAACCCATCGACGGATATGTTGGCGCCCATCGCGGTCAACATCCGCTCTGTGTGGTCACGAGACGCATCGGGTTGGGAGATGCGAGTTTCACCTTCCGCGCGAATTCCCGCGAGCAGTATCGCCGATTTCAATTGCGCGCTCGCTACAGGCAGGTCGTATTCGATGCCTTCCAAGTGCCCGCCATCGAACTCCAAAGGAGCGAGAGTGTTATTTTCGCGACCGCGAATAACCGCGCCCATCATGGACAACGGTTTGATGATCCGTCCCATGGGCCGAGAGCGCAATGAGCTATCACCTGTCAACGTCGCTTTGAAGTCCCGTCCTGCGAGGATCCCGGACATCAGACGCATCGTTGTGCCGCTATTGCCGGCATCGAGGACATCGGTTGCTTCTCGCAACCCGTTGATGCCCGCGCCGTTAACGATCAAGGTGTCGCCAGCGTTGTCTTCGGCCGACATACGCTCAATCTCGACACCGAGCGCGCGCATGATACGCATGGTTGAAGTGCAGTCGTCGCCCGGCGAAAAGTTGCGGACCGTCGCTTGTCCCTCCGCGATGGAGTTGAGCATCACGGCGCGGTGGGAGACCGATTTGTCTCCGGGGGCAACGATTTCCCCCGCCAGTCTGCGAGGTGCGCTAACCGCTAGATCCATGTCGAAACAGTTCTCTCAATCGTCGATCGGACGCGCCTACAGCTTTCGACGGTCGTATTTTGTCGGGTCTTTCTTGTCTCGCGATCCGCGGAAAGCGCGCATGATGAAGCCGCCCATCAACATAGACGCGGTCGCCTCGCCGCTGCTTGGCAATTGTTCAGGCGACTGCAGTGAAGTAGGGGGCGACGGTTGGATGCCAAGATCGAGCCTCAACCGGTTTTCCCAAGCGTTCACGAGGAGATCTGCAAGCGGACCATCGGGGTCGCTAACTTCTTCATCATTCTCCAAAATTCGTTTGATGCCAGCGAGTTGCAAACTGATCTGGTCGATCCAATAGATCAACATGTCGCGGTTCGTCGAAGCCATGCCGTTGACCCAGGCTGGATCGTTGGCCATCGGTTGGCTCATCGAAACGAAGTCTTTGCCTACGAACTTGCTGATTTCGTGCCACGAAGGAGAGTCAGAGGCGGCGTTCAAAGCTGCAGCGGCCACGAACGCCGGCACGCCTTCGACGGCTGCCGAAAAGCTGTCATGTTCATCCGGGTCCATGAACAACGGTCTCGCGCCTAAGTCCGTGCAAATCTCTTGCACGTCGCGGATCGCGGAGGGACGACTTCGAGGGTGCGGGATTATCGCGTACGGGGCCTGAGTGAAAAGAAACGGCGATGGTTCGTCGCGTCCGGTCGCGTCGGCTTTCACGAGCGGATGTCCGCCCACGAACGAAGCGTGGTGGGGCAAAATGTCCTCTGCCCACCGCAGTATGGAGCGCTTGGTACTGCACGTGTCTGTAATGGTGACATCGTCGTTCACATACGGGGCGATTGTCTCCAACATCTCATACGAACGAGTAACCGGCAGCGACAACACGATCACGTCAGCATCCCTAACCGCCACGTCAAGATTCCATTCCGCACTGTCCACGGCGCCGATTTTCTCGGCTTGAGCGTGAAGGTCTTGGTCCGGGTCATAACCCACCACTCGGTATTTATTGCCGTGCTCGGTTCTCAAACCCAGGCCGATGGATGCGCCGATCTGTCCGACGCCGATTAAAGTTATCTGTTTCATGGGGTTGTCTCAGATTTTCGTGTGGGTGTCAACCAAATTTCACCGCGCATTTGAAATAAGGACTATCCCTGCGGGCGCATTTCTTCATCGTCGTCGGTAGTGCGCGTTCTCAGGAACTCGTCGAGTTCGTCGATCAATGCGGCGGGTTCGGGGTCCGCAGCAACGTCTAGTTCTGAATCGTATTTCTCCTCGAGAGTGCGAACGTATTCAACAGCTTTCGGGGTGTTGCGGAGGGCATAGTCGACCCGCGTTGTAAAATCCTCAGCTTCGCTTTCGAGCGCATCTTTGTCCACGGATATGTTGGCGAAGCGTTCAATCTCTTGAATAATCGCGAGCGTTATGGCAGGGTTTTGCGCACCTTGGAGGTATCTCGGCGCATGTCCCCAAATGGAAACCGACATGATGCCGCGGCGCGCGCACGCATCGATGGTCGCCGAGGTCATCCCGGAAGGCCCTTCGTAGTTGGGACGGCCGTATTCGACGTGGCTGTACCGAGCACCGAGGTCTTCATGGACGGTTGTGCTCATCACTACGGCTGAGCGGGTGTGCGGCACCTCGTCGAGTAACGCACCTACAGTAACTAACATGTCAACGTTCGTTGCGTTAGCGATGTCTGCGACCAGCGACGTATAGGTCCTCCACCTGAGGTGAGGTTCGGTGCCGATCAGGAAAACGACGTCCGGTACATCGTCATCTTCAGACTTTAGATAGAAGAACTCATTCTTGGGCCAAACGAGACGCCTTCCGCCTTCCGGAGCGTTTTCAACGAAAGGTCTTTCCTCAGTGAAGATATAGAACTCTTCCGCGTCGATCTCGGCGAATTTCGTCGAGTTGAGTTCCTGCGTCAGATGATGAAGGGCACGAGTGGCCGATTCGCCAGCGTCCGACCAACCAGACCACGCGGCAATCATCAAGGCGTTGCTCAGGTCGGGTTGCTCAGCAATCAGCAACTGGTCACTCAAATTGTGTTCTCCATAGTGTCGAGAGGGGAGTTTGCCTCAAAGTTGGTGCAAGTCTAGCATTCGCATAATTGATCCCATGAGTAGCCGTTGACGGGGATTTCCGGATCATTCGCGTGTCGAGTGATGGAGCCAACGGTGGGGATCGAACCCACGACCTGCAGTTTACGAAACTGCTGCTCTACCACTGAGCTACGTTGGCAATTGGGGGAGGGGTTTTGACGAATGTGATAGCAGACTCAATGTTAATTCAAACCCGATTTAAACCCCTATACGTTCTTCATCCGGGATAGTCCGCCGCTCGCTTTCGACCTCGTCGAACCAGTTCTCCAGGTCATTGAGCATCTTCGCGCCGCGGGCGGGCTCGTCCTCCCACAGATCGCGCTGCTCCAATGGATCTTCTGCGATGTTGAAGAGCATCGGATTCGGCGGTTCGCCAATCACCCGTTCAGGTTCGAGCCACCGAGCGATTGACGTCACTCGATCGGGCTCGTACTTGTAGGCGATATCCAGCAACACATACTCGTCCGCCAAGCGCCTTCCTTCCTCCGTTGCCGGCTGCAACGGAAGCGCAGGGCGTACCAGTTTCCAATCCCCGTCACGCACCGCCGCGTTGCTGAATCCGATGGGTGAATAGGCGTTCATCTGCCAGAACCGCCGAGAGGTATCGGGCGATCTATCGCCACGCAGTTGCGGCAAAACAGATGCGCCGTCCAACTGCCGCATCTCTTCGATCGGTTCCGCGTCGGCCATCTCCATAAACGTCGGCAACCAGTCGATGAAATGAACTAGTTGGTGATTGTCGATGCCGCCATCCAACCCGTCCGGCCATCGCATCACCATCGGCACCCGCACTCCGCCTTCCAAAACGGAACCCTTTGCGCCGTTCAGTCCACAGTTGAACCGCGTCGTGTCGCCAGTCCCACCCGGCGGCACGTGATCCCACCGGACGCCGAACGCAGGCCCGTTGTCACAGGTGAACATGAACACGGTGTTGTCGTAAACCCCGTTTCGACGTAGAGCCTCCGAAATCTGTTCTACTCCGCGGTCCATCACCTCGATCATGGCGTACACGATCGCTACATCGACGGAGTATCCCGCCTCGATATACGGTGTCACATACTCTTGCGGTGCGTGGAGCGGGGTATGCGGCGCGTTGAACATCACGCTCAGGAAGAAGGGCTCATCGGAGTGTCGATCGATGAAATCCGCTGCTTCCGAAGCAAGCAAGTCGGTCATATACGTGCCGTCCGACGGCTCCATCGCACCGTTGCGGTCCAAGTTGTACCGCCAGTAATCTGCCCAACCACCTCGGAAGCCCGCGAACTCGTCAAAGCCGCGTGCGTTGGGGTGATACCTAGGATCCAGCGCCCCGTTGTGCCACTTGCCGATCAACCCGGTCGCGTATCCATTCGCTTTGAACACATCACCTAAAGTCCGCTCCCGCAAAGCGATGCGGTCGTAACCCAACGTTTCCTGAGGGGTGACTGCGCCCGTTCTGATTGGATACCTACCCGTCAACAGCGCAGCCCTCGACGGTGAACAGACCGGACTGCCGGTGTAGTTCTGAGATAGGCAGACGCTTTCGTCAATTAGAGCGTCTAGGAAAGGGGTGCGGACCCGGCCGTCGCTGAACACGCCGAAATCGCCGTACCCCATATCGTCCGCCATCATCAGCACAAAGTTCGGACGTTTCATTCTCAACTCCTGTCGATTGGCCTCTAGGTTCCGGTTGGCCCAAATCGCTCGGTCTTCACATTTTCTGGCGCAATACCTAACTCCACCGCGAATTGGGCGGAGTTTTCAACAAAGTCGCTCGGACCGCAGATGTAGCTCACAACCTCGCCATCAGATTCTGGATCGAGCATCTCAAGCGTATCCGAAGCGTCTCTCATCAACTCAAGATCAACTCGCCTACGCCTTCCAGTCCACCCCGGCGGTTGGTGCCGGGTGAGCGTATGCAATACTGCGAACTTCGAGTCCGTCGAATCCATCTCCGCCAACTCGTCCATGTAGATGATGTGTTGATCCGTACGGGACGAGTAGACCAGAACGGTCGGAATAGTCGCTGCCAATTCGGATTCGACTCTTTGCCGCAACATCGACATCAAGGGGACAATCCCTGAACCCCCGCCAACAAGCAGCAGTTTCATCCCCGCTTTTGCGCGCCAAGTAAACGGCCCACCTACCGGACCCCTGAATTCAACACGATCCCCGGGCTCCACAACGAAATGGAAATACGGAGACACCTCACCATCTTCCAACAGCTCGATGGTGATATCGAAAACATCCGAATTTTTCGGTGCTGACGCTATCGAATAAGAACGTTGCGCTTGATATCCATCGGGTGCCGTAAGCCGAATGTCAACGTGTTGACCGGCGACGAAACGCAACGGTCCGTCGTCCGGTTCGAGAGTGAATGACTTGACATCCTCTGTTTCACGTTTGACCGCCACGACGGTCGCCAACTGCCAACCTCTATTCGAAATCGTCATCGCTGGTTGGGTAGCAGGCCGCTTCACGCACCACGATTGCGATAGTCGGGTGCTGCCATTAGGCGTTCGGTCACGACGCTAGAGTCGTTGAGGCGCGAACGTATCGACTCCCATTGATGCTTACCTCGCACACGACTCCACTGGCTATTGTCGGCGCCTTCCCACAGGATGAATTGACTGGTTATGACGGTTGGGAGGAGACGATCGTGCCGATACGTGATCAGTTGGTAC
>CAYRHG010000067.1:0-7335 GCA_964424025.1 uncultured Dehalococcoidales bacterium
AGGCGGACGCACCATCACTGGCGCAATCTCCGCCATCGACATCGCCCTCCACGACATCGTCGGCAAGAAACTTGGCGTCCCTGTTTACGAACTCCTGGGCGGGAAGCAACGCGACTGGGTACCCACTTTCGCATCGGGTGGCGGATCGACGCCAGAAGAGGTGGCGGAGATGGGTGTGGCGATCTGGAATGACGGCTTCAAAGCCATGCGTCTAAACCTGCAGACCATCGGCGAACAAAACGATCCCGATCTCTTCGAGCCGCGTGAATCCATTGCGCCCACCGCCGAAGCGCTCATCAAAGCCCGAGAGGCCCTCGGACTCGAACCCGTAATCGGCATCGATTATCACCACCGTCTCTCCGTCGCCGAGGCCGCATCATTCTGCCAGATGATGCCCACCCACACCCTCGACTTCATCGAAGAACCCATCCGAGACGAATCGCCTGAAGCCTATGAAGAACTTCGCAAACTAACCGTCGTCCCCTTCGCCATCGGCGAGGAGTTCGCCTCCAAGTGGCAGTTTCTCCCATACATCGAACGCGGCCTTACAAACTACGCCCGTCTCGACATCTGCAACGTCGGCGGCTTCACCGAAGCCATGAAAGTAGCCGGATGGGCCGAAGCGCACTACATCGACCTGATGCCGCACAACCCACTAGGACCAATCTGCGTTGCAGCGACGTCGCACATGGCGTCCGCCATACCCAACTTCTCTTGGCTCGAAATCCGACACTCCCCGGGCGAGCCAGACATGAACTTCTATGTCGACGACGTTTTCCCCGTGCAACCCGAAATCGTGTCCGGCAAAGTCATCCTGTCCGACGCCCCAGGTCTAGGCATCGAAGTCGACGAGGCGAGCCTCACCGAACCATTCAAGTTCTGGGAATCACCACACCTCCACCGCCGCGACGGCTCACACACGAACTGGTGAGTTGATCCGTCATTCCGGCGAAAGCCGGAATCCAGAAACGACAAGGACATGCTAAACATCGGACTAATAGGCGCTGGCAAGATCGCCGATCTGCACGCGCCTGGTTACCTGCGCAACCCGAACGCGCGCATCTACGCGGTAGCCGATAACGCCCCCGGAGTTGCCGAAACCCGCGCCGATGAGTGGGGTGCTGAGAAACCCTACACCGATTACCGGGAAATGCTTGACGATCCGAACGTCGACGCGGTGGAGATCCTCACACCTCACTCCCTCCATGCCCGAATGGTCATCGACGCGCTCGACGCCGACAAGCATGTCAGCCTCCAGAAACCGATGGCCATCAACCTCAAAGACTGCAACGCCATCGTCGCCGCCGCCGAAAAATCAGGCCGGTTCATGCGCGTGTTTGAGAACTTCGCATACTACGAACCGCTCGTTCGCGCCAAGCAGATGCTAGACGACGGCGTTATCGGCGAACCGATATCGATGCGAATAAAAACCGTCACCGGCCACCGACAATACGGCTGGGACATCCCCGATGAATCCATCGCTTGGCGATACGACCAATCCATCAACGGCGTCGGAAAAGCCATCCTTGATTACGGATACCACATTTTCGCGATGGCTCGATGGTTCATGGGTGAGCCCGAACAGGTCTTCGCGTGGATCCGAACTTCCTACACCGCGGAGGGTTTCGAAAACGACTCGCCCCTGCTGGTCTCGTGGTCATATGAGGGTAGTAAGACGCACGGCTCGTGGGAACAACAATCCAGCACCGAGATGATCGTGCGGTCCGACTACTACCCCGGCGAAGAATGGTTCGAGCTCAGCGGCACCCGCGGCATCATTTGGGTGAACCGCTGCACCGCCAAAATGCTGTACGACACGCCGCCCTTGGTCGTCTATGCCGATGGTGAGATGCATCGCACCGGCGAGGACGAGATCAACGCCGATTGGGGCGACTCGTTTAAGGTGTGCGTCGACGAATTTGTCGACTGTGTCCTTAACGGCCGTCAGCCAAACATGAGCGCAGAAGATTCCCGCGAGACATTCAAATTCGCCAGAGCATCTCAACTAGCATCCCGCGAAAACCGGCCAGTCACCCTCGACGAAGTCCGAGAATAGAACTACCTCCGAACAAACGAAAAGCCGCCAGTGGAGGCATACCGGCGGCTTCGCGTAAGGAGGTTGGATGTCTAGGTTTTGACGGCGTCGTCCGACGTTGAAATCAGGCGTTTATGTCGTCTGAAACTTCGGACGCGTCCCCGTCCTTGTCTCCATCTTGGTCGCACAGCCAACCGCGCTTGCCGTGCCCCTTCTTACCCCACGAGCCCCTCTTGCCACCGCGGTCGCCCATCAGGTTCTCAAGAGCGTCCGGACGAGAATCCCACCATTCGCTTAACGAATCCGCATCGGCTTGAGTAATGACGCCTTCCTCGACCATGTAGTCAATCTTGTCGGATGAGCCAAGCCAACCGCCGCCGCGGTAACCGAACCCTTTGCGACCCCATCCCCGTTTACCGTTGCCATCCTCGTCGCCGAAATTGAACGCGATTTCAGGTTTTGAGTCTTGCCATTCCTTGATCGCATCCGCTTCCTCTTGCGTGAGTGTCCCAGCTTCGACGAGTTCCGAGAACTTGGCGTCTTGACGTTCCGTCTGGATTTCCTCTTTCACTTGCTGCATAGCGGACTCGAGGTCATCAGATTCGATGCCCAAAACTGCCGCGACCCGTTCAACGAACGTCTGGCTGGCACCATCATCATCGTTGGACTGTGCCGCCGCCAAACCGGCGAACGCGCCAACTACAGCTACGACCGAAACCGCGGTCCCGATCAGAAAGATGCTTAATCGTTTTTTCATGTTTGTGTTTCCTGCTCTCAAATCACTGAGGCTGTCGGGCTTCGTGGTAGACAATTCTTTCCATCTGCCACGCATTCAGTTCTAGAGGTCAATAATGAACATCCTCACCAGAAATGTTGAAGATGTTGTGAAGATCGGCCTCCTCTGGAAACGGCACCGCAGGGTTTCCCCCACTCGCGGGGGAAATGTCCGAAGGACAAAGGGGGCGCGTAGCGGTACGGATTTAGATCGGGGCATCGGTCGTGAATGCATGTAGTCTTGATTCGAAGACCAAAACACGCACACCTGCTAACGCGAGCAGGTGCGAACTAGCCAAGAGGGAACAAATGGCTGTAGCAATCGATTTTGCCGGCAAAAAAGGCGTCGTTTTCGGCGTCGCCAACCAACGCAGCATCGCATGGGCGATATCGGAACGACTCCTCGAGGCGGGCGCTGACCTCGCGTTCACATATTTCAACGACCGAGTGCTCGGACCAGTATCCAAAACCCTTTCCGCCATTGAAGACCCGTTTTTAATCGAATGCGATGCCACCGACGACGGTGACGTCCAATCCGTCTACGATCAAGTCGGCGAAAAATGGGGCAGCATCGACTTCGTCGTCCACTCCATCGCCTACGCCGAGCGCGACGATCTTGGCGGCGACTTCTCAACAACCGGCCGTCAAGGATTCCGCACAGCCCTCGAAACCTCCGCTTACACCCTAATGCCGGTGGTATCCCGCGCCGTCCCCCTAATGCCCAACGGTGGCGCAGCCCTAACAATGACCTTCGATGCGTCCCAGCGCGTCTATCCCGGCTACAACATCATGGGCACCGCCAAAGCCGCACTCGAAAACGAAGTTCGACAACTCGCCGCCGAATTCGGAGATCGCAACGTCCGCGTCAACGCAATCTCTGCCGGGCCGTTGCCAACACTCGCCGCCCGCAGCATCCCCGGATTCCGAGACATGACGGGTGCCCATCGCGACCGCTCCCCCCTCAAACGCAACATCACCCACCGCGAAGTAGGCGACACCGCTCTCTTCCTCCTAAGCGAAATGGCCAGCGGCATCACCGGCGCCGTAATACCCGTAGACGCCGGTTACGGGATTATTGCGCTTTAGGATTCGGATTTACGAGGCTTCAGTGCCTGCTGTAAGGCACACCTTCCAGCAACCCCGCGTCGTACATCGCGTTCCACTCGTTGAGGAACGTCGTATTCCATTCATCCGTCAGCTTCGACTGCAACATCTCTTCGAAGATGGGCCAGAACACAATGATCCCGTCGGCTCCGTCGCGCAACGCCGCTTCCGCTGTGTCCTTGGATCGCACCAACGCCGCCGTGATGTACGGTCGCTGCGCCCAGTCGGCAAAAATGTCGCGCAGATCTCGCACCAAAGCGGTCGGATCTCCCGAAACATCGCGGTACGGCTCGCAGAACGGCAAAACGTGCGTTACGCCAGCCTGAGCTACTGCAACTGCTTGATTGACCGTAAACACGGTCGTGCAGAAAGTCTCGACTCCAGCCTTCTTCAATTCGGCGAAAGCTCCCAGCGCGTTGACTGAGCACGGGATCTTCAAAATGACGCGATCTGACATCTTCGTGAACACCTCTCCGACATCAAGAAGCTCTTGTGTCGAGTGCCCATCGATCTCCACTGCGACTTTCTTGTCAGTAATATCCAGATAGCGTTGGATGACGTCCGTCATCTGCCCATACTTCTGGACCATCTCGTTCAGGACTACGGTGTTCGTAACGATGCCCGCGGCTCCGCGGCTCATCCAAGGCTTCAGATCTTCGGGATCGCCCGCCAGCCAGACCGCAGGACTGGCAGCCGTTGCTTGGTTCATTTCTGCGGCACCGACCGGCAAAAAGGCCGAATCTGCCGAGCCATTCGTCGAAACTGATGTCTGCTGCATGTCGTTACACCTCGGATTGATTTGTCTCATTTGGCATGAATGCCCCTAAACGTCTGATTGAAGTTTAATCGCAATCATTCTAGACAGAGGCACGTCGTACACTTCCACACATTCGATGCGAAACCGAACTGGAGATTTCAATGGCCAAAGATACGACTCACGCCAGAGCCCTCTACGATCAAGCGGTCGTAATCGACGCCCTGAACGTCAGCGATTGGGACAGCGACGCAGTGTTCGAAAGCCTCAACGCCGGCAGCGTCGCGGCCATCAACGCGACTCAAGCCACATGGCAAGGCTACGAAGAAACCCTCGATATGATCGCCAAGTGGTACGTGCGGTTCCGTGAGCGCCCAGATCAAATCCTCCTAGTCGAAACCGTCGACGACATCCATCGCGCCAAACGGGAGGGTAAGACGGGCATCATCTTCGGCTGGCAAAACACATCGCCAATCGAAAACGACCTCGATCGCCTAGAGCTCTTCCACAAACTCGGTGTCCGCATCATGCAAGTCACCTACCACGAACGCAACTTGCTCGGCGACGGGTGCATGGAGCGCCAAGATGGCGGTTTGACCAACTTCGGCATCGACGCTGTCACAGAGATGAACCGACTCGGAATCCTCCTCGATCTCTCCCACGTTGGTGTTTCTACGACCCAGGAAAGCATCGAAGTCTCCGAAAAACCCGTCGCAATCACCCACGCCAACGCCAAGTCATACTTCGACCACCGTCGCAACAAGACCGACAAAGCGATCAAGACTATGGCTGAAAAAGGCGGCGTGATCGGAGCGACCTGCATCCAAGGCTTCCTCCGAAACACCTACGACTCCACCATCGACGACTACCTAGACGCCATCGACCACCTCGTAGACATGGTTGGCGTCGATCACGTCGGCATCGGCACCGATCACACCCAAGACCAACCCGAAGAGTTCTGGAAATACATCGGTGGCCAACAAGGTACGAAATATCCTTCCAGTTTCACCGGCCACAGCGGCATGCCCTTGGCTTGGGAGGATCAGTACCCAGTGGGGCTGAAGACGCCGGACCAGTTGCCGGTATTGTCAGAATCCCTTCTGAACCGCGGTTATTCAGACGACGACGTCATCAAGATCCTAGGTGGAAACTGGCTACGGCTGTTCGCAGAGGTCTGGGTTTAGTTCCAACTGCCTAGAATCGAAACGCCCCGGAGAACATCCCCGGGGCGTTTTCGTATGTATCGTTCGCCTGCTAACGACTCAAGCGTCGTAGCTCAGGAAGAATTCATACGGGTGCGGCCGGAGCCGAACTGCGTCAACCTCGTTCTCGCGTTTGAAGTCGATGTAGGCCTCCAAAAGGTCAGGCGTGAATACGCCGCCCTTAAGTAGAAAGTCGTGGTCGGCCTCCAACGCATCTAGAGCCTCCGACAAACTTCCCGGAACCTGGTTGAGCGTCGAAGGATCCATCTCGTAAAGGTCCTCTTCGATCGGTTCGCCCGGGCTCGCGCCAGTGGCGATCCCGTCGAGGCCTGCCATCAACATCGCCGAGAAGGCGAGGTACGGGTTGCATGTCGGGTCCGGAGGTCGGAACTCCACGCGCTTCGCGTTCGGCGACTGTGAGTACATCGGGATGCGGGCCGCAGCTGAGCGGTTTCGTGCCGACAATGCCAAGATCGTCGGAGCCTCGAAGCCAGGAACCAAGCGCTTGTACGAGTTGCTGCTAGGAGCGACCAGCGCCATCAAAGCATCGCCGTGCTTGAGAAGTCCGCCGATGTATGCGAGTGCCATCTCGCTCAAACCAGCGTAACCGTCGCCCGCGAACATCGGCGATCCATCTTTCCAGATCGACTGGTGGGTGTGCATCCCCGTGCCGTTGTCCTCGAACAATGGTTTCGGCATGAAAGTCGCCGTCTTGCCGTGCTTGGCGGCGGTGTTCTTGAGACAGTACTTGTAGGCCATCACATGGTCAGCAGCCTTCTTCAACGGCGAGAAACGCCAGTTGATCTCGCCCTGGCCAGCAGTCGCAACCTCGTGGTGGTGCTTCTCGATCTCAATCCCGAAACGGGCCATCGCCTCGCATGCCTCGTGCCGGATCACCGTCTGAGTGTCCGAAGGCGGTGCAGGGAAATAGCCGCCCTTGTGGCGGAGCTTGTGACCCAAGTTTGGTCCCTCGCCGGAAAGGTCGGTCGCGTTGCCCGTGTTCCAGATCGCCTCTTCCGAGTCGACCTCGTAGTGCGCGGAGTTGGAAGCGCCGCCATACGAAACGCTGTCGAAGATGAAGAACTCAGCCTCGGCACCCCAGTAGGAGGTATCGCCGATGCCGGTCGACTTCAAGTAAGCCTCCGCCTTCGCCGTAACGTGGCGCGGGCTGCGGTCGTAGTCCGCTCCCGTGATCGGGTCTTTGACATCAGCAATAATCGAAACCGTGCCCGGTATGAACGGGTCGACGGTTGCCGTATCGGGATCAGGGAACAGCAGCATGTCAGATTCGTCGATCGTCTGGAAGCCCCGGATGCTCGAACCATCAAAACCCGTGCCTTCGGCGAAAAGGTCTTCGGTTACTTCGTGCTTGGGGAAGGACACGTGCTGCCAAGTGCCCGGAACATCGGTGAAGCGCAGATCCAACCACTGCGAACCCGATTCCTCCATCATCTTGATCACATCAT
>CAYRHG010000068.1:0-10569 GCA_964424025.1 uncultured Dehalococcoidales bacterium
GTGTTTAAACCTACCGATTCCTTTCGCTGCCGCCTCGCGTCCTGCGCCGGAATTGCCGGTTGATCGCGTGACCCAGCGGTGAAAGCAACCATGTAACGACGTTGAACCCGTTATCGGAATCACGTGAGCCCATGCCACTTCGACTCCTGACTTTGTCGCGGAAATCCGTGAAAGCATCCCGCGCAGCAACGATGGAATCCAACAGGTCATCGACCCGGTCCATCGCTACCTGCAATCGACGTACCACTCTACGCACGCTGACGAGGATCACCAGAAGCGTAACAGTTGCGACTACGCAAAGCAGGACAAATGCGATATCACGTGCGATAGCTGTGACATCAGTCATTTCGTCCAGGCCGAACAAGGGGTTACCGATTCATGGGGCATGTGGCGCGATTGATGACGATTTCAGAGCCCACCGCCGTTGTCCGAAATTTTACAAAAGCCAAAACATCCCGACATAGCCGTATTCACTCACTCAAACAGGTTCCCGGGCTGGCATCTGCGGCAAAAATTCGTGTCTCTTTGTCTGGATTTCACGGAACTGATCGATGTCCCACAATTCGGGCATGGTCCTCCCGCCTTACCATGAACGCTCAAAAATCCGCGTTCTTTGCGGGGGTGATTTTGGCCGAAAAGGTCCCTAAGGACGTTCGTGGCCTCGATTGGTACTCGATATGTCGAGGCGTGAAGCCGCTCGATCTCTTCGGCGCTGAATTTTGACACCTTCCGGAAAGGGTAGATGCCCGCGTCCCAAAGCACCTCATCGGCAAACGCGTTGCCAATACCTGCGACCAACTGGCCGCGCGTCAAAACACCTTTGACTTCCCCGCGAAAGCGTTTCAAAGAGGTTCGAAACTCCGACAAGTTCGCCGGTGCGTCCAGAACGTCAGGGCCTTGGTCCGCGATGCGTTTGATCTCGCCCACTCTTTCCGACGCGACAAAATAAATCTGCCCCATACGCTTGACGTCTGTGTACCTCAGCTGTGAACCACTGCTCAAGTCCATCGTCAAGATCGTGGATTTTAGGACCCTTTGCCCAGGATCCACCAAAATCGTTTCGCCAGTAAGCATTGGACTGACCACTAGGGATAACCCGTTCGAGAGACTGAAAATCATCAGTTTTCCCTGACGTTCCAATCGCTCGATCTGGCGCCCGCGAATGTGATCGACGAACGACGCATCGATCAAATTTCTCAACACTAGAGGTCGAAGTACGTCCGCTTCGGTGATCTTTTCACCTTCCACACGCGGAGCGAGATATTCCTTCAAAATTTGCAGATCTGGAGCTTCGGGCACAGCCCCATTATCTGTCAACCGGAACAGACAGATTGACTACGCAAACGTGCGGATCGCGACCCGCTTCATCGCATGCCGCGCATCATGTTCTGAAGCGCGCGTTCCCCACCAGGACCGCTGATCCGCTTCATCATTTTCTGCATTTGACGGTACTGTCCAAGCAGTTGGTTCACCTGCGACGGCGAGGTGCCGGATCCGTTGGCCACCCGGCGTCGCCGCGAACCGTTGAGGAGCCTCGGATTGGCGCGCTCCTGCGGGGTCATCGACAAGATTATGGCCTCGACCTGAGACATTCGTCGTTCATCCACATTTTGGAGACTTTGGGATCCGCGGAGCGCGCCGAGACCCGGAATCATGCCCAAGACGTCCGATAATGGGCCCATGCGGCGGATAGAACGGAACTGTTCCAACATGTCGTTGAGGTCGAACTCGTTTCGCAGAAGGCGCTGTTCCAAACGTTTCGCATCGTCCTCGTCGATCTGGCGCTGAGCCTTTTCGATCAGCGTCGTCACATCGCCCATTCCCAGGATTCTTTGGGCCATCCGTTCAGGATGGAACGCCTCGAACTGCTCAGGGCGTTCGCCGACACCCACGAACTTGACGGGCAGTCCAGTGACAGACTTCATCGAAAGAGCCGCCCCGCCGCGCGCGTCGCCATCCATCTTGGTGAGCAACATGCCCGTCAGACCTATTCGCCGATTGAATTCGGAACCCGAATTGACGGCGTCTTGACCGGTCATCGCGTCCACGACCAAAAACGTCTCGATAGGAGACACCGCGGATTTGATGTTCTCCAACTCCGACATCAACTCGTCGTCGATCGCCAATCTCCCGGCCGTGTCAAGAATTAACCAGTGGCTTCGATCTCGTTTGGCCCGATCCAAAGCATGTTCGGCGACTTTCAGAGGCGTCGAGGTCCGAGGACTCTCGTTGTGTACAGGCACGCTAATCTGCTTGCCCAACGTGACCAACTGCTCGACCGCAGCGGGACGCTGCAAGTCGCAAGCTGCAAGCAACACGTCCTGTTTCCACTCCCGCCGGATGTGAAGAGCTAGTTTCGCCGCCGCTGTGGTTTTGCCAGCGCCCTGCAATCCCACGAGCATCACCACGCTAGGCGGCGTTTCGCCTCGTTGCAGCTCCTCACTGTCGCCACCGAGTATTTCGACGAGATTATCTTGGACGATTTTGACGACTGTTTGACCCGGAGTCAGGGACTTGACTACGTCTTCGCCTTGTGCTTCGTCTCGGATTTTCGAGACGAAGGACCGAGCTACCTTGAAGTCGACATCAGCTTCCAAGAGGGCCATGCGTACCTGGCGCAAAGCCGCTTCAATGTCTTTTTCCGACAACCGCCCTTTGCCCGTTAGGGTGCCGAGAGCTGAAGTCAATCGTTCTGACAGAGTCTCAAACATCGAGGGTCGGTTATTGCACCTGGCGATCGTTCAGGTAGCGAAGGGTTCTCGCGCAGAGGTCGTCGAGGTGGGACTTCGATCCCAACCGGAAAAGATGTCGCTGGCCAGCTGTTGCATCACACGGCTGATATTCGAAAACGTCGCTATTCCGACGGGGGCACCGCTCGCATCAACTACGGGAAGCCTCGAGATCCGACGTTGAGACATTACGCTGGCCGCTTCGACCACGTCTGTGTCTGGTCGAGCGGTGTGTACAGGGCTGCTCATGTAAAGCATGATGGGACACATACTCGGATCTTCACCCGCGCCCACGCAACCGACCGCGACATCCCAGCTGGTGATGATTCCTTCGACGACACCTTTGCGAACCACGACCAAGGAACCCACATCGTGCGCCCTCATCCGTTTAGCAGCGTCGGCCACGCTCATTTCCGCAGTGATCGTAAGCACTGGGGCGGTCATTATCTCTTCCAAACGCATCGCTTTGGGTTATGCACAGGCCGGGAACGTTTATCATGCAACATTGGGCGTCGGAAGCAACGACTTTGGCTGAAACCGACACCGCAACATCAATTCTAGACCCTCAACACAAACCAATCCTGTGCCATGAAGATAATCCTGATGATTGTGCTCGTGCTGCTGTCTGCGATCGCCATCGGCGTCGCTGTCGCCAACATTGATCCCATCTAAGAGAAGCGGTGCGCAAAGCGACGCAGCAACCGCGACGAGCGCGAAGTAGAAGATGCCCAAAATCAACGCCAACATACAGTTCATGTTCAACGAATATGAGCTTCTTGATCGGTACGATGCGGCAGCGCGGGCAGGATTCAAAGGCGTAGAGATCCAAGCACCGTACTCCGAACCGATCGATGCCATTCAAGAACGGTTGGAGCGCAACAGTCTCGAACACGTCATCATCAATCTCGCCGTCGCAGACCCAGACTCAGGTCTGAACAATATTCCATTGAATCCAGACTTGATCGGCCTGTATCAAGAACGAGTGGCTCAAGGCGTCGAGTACGCTTCTGGGCTCAGTTGCATAGGTGTAAACACAGGCGTTGGACCGATGCCCGACGGCCTAGACCGCGAGCTCGCATACCAAACCTACGTCGAAAACTTGAGATATGCAGCTACAGAACTTGCAAACGTGGGTGTCAAAGCATTGGTGGAGCCCATCAACACTCGAGACCAGCCGGGATTCTTGATCCATAATTCGGCCCAAGGAATGCGTGCTATCGCCGACGCCGCTCACCCCAACGTGTTTTTGCAATACGACTTCTACCACATGCAGATCATGGAAGGCGATTTGATCGACACCTTCCGTAGCCTTCTGCCGAGCATCGGTCACGTGCAGTTCGCCGACACCCCCGGCCGCAATGAACCAGGCACCGGCGAGATTAACTATGCAAATATATTCAAGATGCTTGATGAAGTCGGATACGAAGGTTGGGCGGGAGCGGAATACAATCCTTCCGAACGGACCGAAGATACGCTCGAATGGTTCAAAGCTCTTTAGTTTTGGCGCGCATCTGAAGCCGATCGTCCAGCGTCGATCGCGGAGTTGCAAACAGCGGTTTACACGCGCGCAATAACATTTAGCTTCATGTCTGATCCGATCATCACTTTTGACGATCAGGAACTCGTGCTTGAAGCTGAAAACACCAGCGTCTATTACGGGTCATCTCTTGCCGTCGAAGACGTTTCGTTACAAATACCTCGTAACGCGATTGTTTCGTTGATCGGCCCTTCCGGTTGCGGGAAAAGCACCGTGCTTAGGTGCTTCAACCGCATGAATGACCTCATTCCGGGAGCTAGGGTCACCGGCAGCATCAAGTACCAGGGTGTGAACGTCTACGAAGAAGGCGTTGATCCTACCGATATCCGATTCCGTATCGGGATGGTGTTCCAACGTCCCAACCCCTTCCCGAAAAGCATCTACGATAACGTCGCTTTTGGTCCGCGCGTAAACGGTCTGACCGACGATCTGGATGGCGTGGTGGAGGATTCGCTCCGACGAGCCGCATTGTGGGACGAAGTCAAAGATCGTTTAGACGACAGCGGTTTGGGCATTTCAGGAGGACAACAGCAACGTCTTTGCATCGCTCGAGCCTTGGCGGTAGACCCTGACGTGGTTTTGATGGACGAACCAGCGTCTGCGCTCGATCCAATCTCTACTCAGGCGATCGAGGACCTGATACGCGAGCTGTCGACAGAGGTGACGATCATCATCGTTACCCACAACATGCAACAGGCTACTCGCATCTCTGACTACGCAGCGGTAATGATGGTGGGCGAAGATCGCGTCGGACACCTAATAGAATACGGCACCAACGATCAGGTCTTCGGCAACCCCGTCGATCAGCGTACCGAGGCATACGTAACAGGTCGTATCGGTTAACAGAATTTGAGGGATGCGTAGCATGCCCAACGAACAGCTCGACTACCAACTCGCTCATTTAGAAGCCGAAATTGTCCTCTTGGGCGGTCTCGTTGAGGCCGCAATATTCAAGTCAGTTCGGGCGCTCCGAAATCGCGACTTGGAGGTTTCGAGAGAAATCATCACCGAAGACGACCGCATCGACGAACTCGAAACGAGGATCCAGAACGAATGCGTTGAACAGATACGCCGCCAAGCACCGCTTGCCGCCGACCTCCGTCGGATCATCGGCATGATGTTCATCGCTAACGAGCTGGAACGCATGGGCGATTATGCCGAGGGTATTGCCAAGGTATCCATCAACATGGGCCATGAAGCGCCGTTGAAGGAATTGGAAGACATACCCAAAATGGCGGATCTCGCCGTCTCGATGATGAAACGCAGCATCGAAGCGATGACGACTTCCGACCGCGACGAATCGGCAAGGTTGGCGATCGAAATAGAGAACGACGACGATGAGGTTGACCGACTATACGCCAAGGTTCAGGCCGATATTTTGTCTTTGGTTGAAGACGACAGATACCGGGCCGTGCGCGGTACCTATCTGCTGTGGGCAGCGCATAACCTAGAACGAGTTGCTGACCGGGCGACCAACATCGCCGAGCGTGCCATCTTCATGTCGACGGGCGTGTTCGTTGGAGGCAACGCCGAAGCTCAGGCCGCGGTCAGCGGCTAAAACCCGACTTTCAATCCGGCAAGAAACCTCGTCTTTTCGCTCCATTGCGGCAGCGTCCGCCTGTCAATTTACGCGTTTTAACATGTCGACCGCGACGGTGGCCCAACCGAAATCGGTGCCGCGCATCCCTCTGCCGCAAAGTGGTGAATAGAACTCGCGGAAATCGCGTGAAGACATCTCGATCGACTTCGCCTCGATTTCAGACGCGACTTCGTCGAGACCATGTTTTCGCAGCCCCCGAGCCAACAACCAGTTCAGATTCAGGCAAACCGGCCCCCTCCAAATGGTCGACTCGCCCTCCGGATCAAAAGTGCTCTCCGACGCCGCAACGCTTGGAACAGGGTACGGGGTCCAAAACTCACTGTCATTCATCAGATGTCGTTGGACCACGTCGTTGACCTTCGAGCCATCTTGAGTTCCGATGATTAACGGGAATATCGCGCCGATCGCGAGCGTGAATTCTGGAATCCGACGAGCTCCCCGCAGGTAAATCCACCGCCCATCTGCTTCGTCCCAACAATGGTCGTTTAGTGCTTCTTTCGTTCGTTGCCGATGATTGTTCGCTGTTCGAGAGAGATCGTGTTCACCCAGCGCATCGTGCATCATCGAGATCGCGTCCCAGCCATCGGCATACACCGCGTTCATGAACGGGTCGATCATGGTGAACTTATCAAGGCGCCGCAGATGTGTGAAATCATGACCTCTTCCTCGGAAAACGTTGTGCCAATCCAACAGCCAATTTTTGATCAACAAAGCGCGGCGATTCGGGTGATTCAACCGCAACTCAGCATCGTACGCGGGTGAATTGTCGAGCCCACATTCGTAAGGCGAAATCACGCCTATTAGTCCATCGGAGTTGCCGTCCCGTTCGCGATCCAACCACTCGTAGTAACGTCTTACCCGAGGCAACATGGTTCGCAGGTAATCGTAGTCATCTGATTCTTCCCAAACCCGCAGCAATGCTTGGGCCAACACCGGCGGTTGAATCATGCCAGAGTTGCGCTTTCGCCACTCCTTGGGTCGGCTCTGGCCAGCCAACGCCGCCGCAAACGTCCCCCAACGGCCCCAATACGTCATGTGCCCCACAAATCCGTTTTCTCGTTGCGGGATCATCAATGTCGCCAGTTCGGTTTTTGCCAATTCGACATCCATGGTCGAAAGCGCGATCGCATGGAAACAGGAATCCCAAAACCATTGCCACTCGTAACGCCCGATCGAAGGCATCACGTAGGTGAAACGTTGTCGATAGTAGGGATCAACACCTGTACGCACGTTGCGGTGCAACTGATCCAGAGCTCGTACGCGCAAATCATCTGACTTCATGAGTATCGAGATTATCCAACGTCCTTAATTCGCCAACATCTGGGCTCATCAGCACCCTTGCCGATGAACCTTCACGAGGTGGGTTATTATCATCCGACAAATGATCAGAGCCGACAGCAACTCCAACCTGACGGCGGCCGCGGACATCGGCGGAACACAAATTCGCGCAGCTCTCGTGACGCGCAAAGGCGAGATACTGAGCGAAAAAAGGGATTCCACGATGCCAGAGCGGGGCATCGAGGATGCGGCCGCCAGATTGTCGGAACTCGTACATGAAGTAACTTCTGGTGCAGGCTCAGTCGCCGGTCTCGCGGTATCTACAGCTGGGCCGATTGACCCGGCCTCAGGCACGTATGACCACCCACCGAACCTCACGGGATGGCACGGCAAGTCGATGAAACCGGATCTGGAGCGACTGACATCGTTACCCGTCGCGATAGGGCATGATGCGACTCTAGCGGCGCTAGCAGAAACGAAGTTTGGACCGTTCAAAAACGCGCACTCCCTGGTTTACGTAACCATCAGCACTGGAATCGGCGGCGGAATCATCGCAAACGGAGAAATGGTCACCGGATCGACGGGTCAGGCAGGCGAATTGGGACACATCACAGTTCGAACCGATCGGGAGGCTTTGGCTTGCGGAGTGGGTTGCCATGGGTGTTTTGAAGGCAACGCGTCGGGACCTAATATCGGACGCATGGCCAGGGCTGCGGCGTACAGCGATCCATCGGGTGCTGCTATTCTCATCGATCTGGCCGGGGGTGATATCGACTCAATTGATGCGAGGCTCACTTTCGAAGCCGCGAGCCAAGGCGACAGCGTAGCTGAGCGAGTGGTTCAACAGGTGATTGAAAACGTGGGTCGCGGACTAGCCAGCATACTGGCTGTTTTGGATCCTCATGGCCTAGTTGTGGGTGGCGGCGTGGTCCACAGTCTAGAAAACCGATGGGATGAGCTGATCCAGGCTATCAAGAAATACGGATTGCCGAGATACGAAACTCGGGGAGTACCCGTCTCTATAACCGAACTAGGTGATGACGTCAGCCTGTTGGGGGCTTCCGTCTTATCGTTTTCGCGATTCGGCAATTCTTGAAAAGGTGCGTCGATGCATTCCAAATGCAACCGCACCTAACCACAGTACTGGCGAGTGCGTTGCGGTGCCTTTTCCGCGAGATTGATGGCTAAAACGTCGGCGTATAATCGAGATTAGCGTCGGGGAGTGGCGCAGCTTGGTAGCGCGCTTCGTTCGGGACGAAGAGGTCCCGGGTTCAAATCCCGGCTCCCCGACCACTTTCTACCCGCCCTAGTTTCCGCTCAAGTACTCTTTCCCGCGTACGACAGCGACTTCATTCCTCACGGCGAGGCATATCGATGGTCAACGTCTCGTAGTCATCGTCTTCGTCGTACTTGGGTTCGTCACCACCCTCTCCATCGTCGTCTTCGGGGACGGCGTCGCCGGAAGGCAAATCGTCACGGTCATCGGCCGGAGCGATTCGGAACCGGTAAACCATAGCACCGGCGCCTATCAATAAAGCGGCGAGAGCTAGCGCGATTGCAATGATCCATAGCGTTGCGTCCGCTTCGTCCTCGCTTGGAGGTGGAGGCGTCTCTGTGGCGATCGGTTGCGGCGTGCTGGTCGGAACCTCTGTAGGCGTCGCTGTTGGTTCTGGGGTCGAAGTGCTGGTAGGCGTGTTGGTTGGAACCGCGGTGTGCGTCGGCGTCGCGGTGTGTGTCGGCTCGGGAGTGAGCGTCGGCGTTGCGGTGGGTACCGGCGTTTCCGTGGGCGTGGGTGTCGGAGTGTTCGTGGCGGTCGGCAAAGGTGTGGGTGTGTCCGTCGGCACCGGCGTGGGAGTATCCGTCGGTATTGGCGTCGATGTCGCTGTAGGCGACGGAACTGGCGTGTCGGTCGGGATCGGCGTCTCGGTCGGCGGAACAACAACAGGAGTCGGAGGTGGCGGGGGTACGGGGGTGGATGTTGGCGCCGGAATTTCTGTTGGCGTGACCGGTATCGGGGTCGCCGTCGGCGTAGCCGTCGCAGGAACAAGAGTCGCCGCCGGTTCAATCGACTCGGGTTGGGCGAGGAACAATAGGCCGTCGAATGTCGCCGCTCTCGCGCAGACCTTGGCTGGCACCGCGTTCAGAGGTTCAGCTTCGAATCTGGTCGGCGAATTTAACAGCTGCTGCACGCCGTCGTTCAGCAGCAACATTATCTCGAGCTGTTCAAGCGAGTTTGTTGCGGTGCCCGGTACCGGTAGGCAAACTTCGGCATGCGGAACGAATTTCAATCCTGATATCGGCAGTTGGTCAGATGACACGAATCTCGTCTCATACCAATTACCGATGGCGTCGTACCGACGAACGTTTGACTGCAAGGCGCTGGCTTCGGAACCTTGGTTCAGTCGCACTCCGATCCAATCTCGAGCCGGTATCGCTAACGCTGGGACCTCTAGCGAAGCCTCGGGGATATTTGGATCTTCGAAACGCCCGCCGCGGTTGTATGTGGCGACGCTGTAGTCGTTGCCCTGATATGTGGTTTCAGACGGGTAAGGATCAACTTGGTAGATTTGGACCTCTTGATCTTCGCCGATGACCCGAACGGGGATCCGCAGGCGAACTTGCACCGCGCCTCCCGGCACTGCCTGTGAGACGGTCACGCGTACCGCGAATTCACCAATGCGGTGCGGCGCCGTATAGACCGTGGAACGTGCCTCCGGGTCAGCGATGTCGCCGATCGACGCCGTCCAACGGATGGACACGTCGTCGCGTTCGATCAACGAGTTTTCCAAAGCGCCGTCGGTGTTGAAGAGATTGACGCCGATTAAGGCATCCTGTCCTTTGCGCAAGTTGAGATGCGGTGTATAGGGGAGGGCGTCGCCGAAGACGGCACCTTCGCGCGGTGAAACGATGGGCAACACGGTCGGCGCTTCAGGAAGCGGTGAAATGATCGTCTCCTCTGACCATGCGCCTTCTTCGCCCAGAAGGTTGCGTGCTCTCAACCTGAAGGCATATTGCGTTGATGCGTCGTCTACCTCGACGACCCGTGGCGAAGACGCGTTCCGATCTTTGGGTTCGAGTCCGTATCGCTCATCGATGTGGCGCCAGTCGAGGTCAAAGGCGAAATCGGTGAAGTTGTCCCAGAGTACCGCCACCTGCTCGTGTCCGACAGCTATCGCTGGAGGGTCAGGAGTCAACGCCGGCACGTCGACCTCGATCGCGTTTGCTACCGTGACGATCCCCAAGACCTCGTCAGTGAGGCCGCACAGGTCTTTGACAATCAACGTCAGTGTGTAGCTTGCGGTCGTTTCGTAGTCCAACTCTTCGGTTGTCGTTATTTTGCCGGTCGAGGGATTGATCTCGAAAGGCGCGTTGGCGGGTTCGGTCTCGCCGATCGAGAATAGGAACTGCGAGTACGGGTCGTCATC
>CAYRHG010000069.1:0-5139 GCA_964424025.1 uncultured Dehalococcoidales bacterium
GGTGCGGCTGGATCACCTCCTTTCTAAGGAGTGCTAGCCCACTTTTCATTACGACAGGAAAGTGGCAACAGTACTACCCAAATTAACCGCACAACCGCATCCGAATCCAATTTCCGATTCGAGCGAGATTCCCAAACCCGAATCGCAGCATCCGACCACGGTCCGATCCTGACAAAACGATACGGGGGAGTGGCAAGGGGCTCATCGGAAACGATGACGATGCCCAGAAAAGGTTGTGTGTCCATCTAGGCCTTTCCGGATCAGGCCTCAAAAACAATCCGGAACCAAACACCGAACCTACGACGTCTGTTCGATCCGCTCTTCAGCTGTCAAGCCCAAAACGTGGGCCGATCGGTCCACGTTTTTTATATGCTTTTCCAACCACCGATGTCCATGTGTTCAATCAAGTCCAACTCACGGCACTTCACCTATTGGTTTATCGTGTTGTTCGCTTTGGCGGTAATGTCTGCAACCATCGCATGCTCCTCCGACCAAGAATCCGCGGCATCACCTACCAACGAGATAGTTGACAATGCCCAATCCGCCTACGACGGCGAAGAATCATTCCAAAACCGTTGTGCCGTCTGTCACGGACAAAACGCCGCCGGCACCGCAACCGGGCCGCCCCTAGTCAACCGGCTCTACGAAATCGGGCACCATCCCAACTTCTCATTCCACAACGCCGTCAACAAAGGCGTCATCGCTCACCACTGGAACTTCGGTGATATGCCGCCCATCTCCAACGTCCCATCCGAAGAGATCGAAGCCATCATCTGCCACGTACGCGACCTCCAACGCGCTGAGGGAATTCAAGCAGGCCAACCGTGTTGAGACCACCCGGTGACAACGGAGTACTCCAACAACCCGCGCCCATCGGCCGTTGATCAGAGATTCCGAAATGCCCGCGCACCACGAACGCAGATCGAGGCCGTATGACCCTGAGGACCGCGACCGTTTAGATAGACTCGCGAAACCGCGAATTGTGATGACGCCCGGCACGTTAGGACCGCGCGGCATGGTCTTCATGCAGGGTGATTTAGGCCGTATCCTCAAAATATTCGTCGTGCTGGGGTGCCTTTTTATATCTGGGGTGCGATTCACAACTGCAACACCAATACCGTTATTTTTCGTGGCATTAGCGGCTGTTGCGGCCACCGTCGCGGCTTGGGCGAGTTTGATCGCCACATTGAGGACGCTAGATTTCGTCAGGGCAAACGAATTTTTGAACCCAGATCATTTCATTCGACGCGCGAAGTCTCTTCACATCGCTGAAGTCGCCGCCGCGGCCGTCTGGATCATATGGCTTGGATTCTCGTTCGGGCGGATCGATTGGATCCCAATCGCGATTGCCGTCGTAGTTGCTGTCTTCGCTTTCATCCAAAGATCGAGAGTCGCGAAAATCAGTCAACCGCGCAACATGTGGGAAAAGTGAACACCGATAACAACTCCAGACCACACATCCGAACATCCGCTCCCAACGAATCCAGACGTCTGACCGACATCGGAGGCAAATCCGGTCACCATGCCGTCATCGTCGGCCAAACCCGCGGCGCCGGTTACCTCGGAGACATGCAAGGCTTCGCGCTGCCGTTCGCCCTCTTCATGATAGTCGTGTTCGTGAGCGTCATGCGCATCTGGATCGGCGGAGAATTCCCCACCGCCTTGATCATCATCGGCGGAGTTTCAGCGGTCGGAAACCTCGGCTTCGGGATTTTCCTCAGCTATCTCTTCGTCCGCAACGCTGCCGAAGTCGACTACATCGACGCTGCCAAAGTTAAACGTGTCTCGGTTTACCTACACATCGCCGAAGCGTTGCTCGTCATCGTCTGGTTCAACTGGCTCACGAGCCTCGTCCCAATCACCGGCGCCATCTCCGGCCCCATTTTCATCGCGCTGACTATCGCAGCCATCACGTTCCGAGTTATCAGGCGCCGTCAAACCCGCAGGCGACACCTTTGGGAACGCTGATGCTTCGAGAAGCTCGCGCAGGGTCTAGGCCGGGATGACCCGCCGTAGGTGACCACACTTACGGAGAAAGATTTCGCAACTGGCGAAACCCGCCTCAAGAATCAGTCAAACATCGCCCGCCACTCGGAGTCGTCGTGGTGGTGCTTGGAGGGGTAGTCGAAGAAGTAGTACTGCTGGCGGGATGGAACGGTCGGATCGGGCGCGAAGCGGTGGCGCCATTTGGGTAGTTCGGTCGCGTAGCGTTCTTCGGCGCGGGAGATGGCGTCTTCGTCGATTTCAACGCCTAGACCTGGTCCCGATGGCGGTGTGAGTGCGCCGTCTTCGTAGGTGAAGGGTTCGGTGATGATGTCTTCGGACGGCGGCAGGAGTTTGGTGTACGCGGAGTCGACGGGCCAGATGAAGTTGGGTGTCGCAGTCACTAGATGAAGCTGAGCCGCGGTGGCGATTCCGGTCTCGCCGGGTGAGGAGTGACACGAGACTTTAAGGCCGCCAGCTTCGGCAATCGCGGCGCAGCGCTGCGTCTCGAGGAAGCCGCCGTTGATAACGACATCGAGGTGGATGGCATCGCAGGCGCGGTGCATGACGAGTTCAAGTATCTGCTCTTTGGTAGTGCGAGCCGGACCGTCACAGAGGATGGGAATGCCGGTGTGACGGCTGACTTCGGCGAGGGCTCGGACGCTGGTGGAATCGACCGGTTCTTCGACGTGCGAAGGGTCGTACGGCTCCATTTTTCGGAGCATCCGTATCGCTTCTAGCTGTGAGTATGAACCGTTGCAATCGTACCCCAGTTCGATGCGTGGTCCCGCTGCTTCACGGGCAGCAGCGGCACACTCAACGTCAAACTCCGGGTTCAGACCGATCTTGATCTTGAATGACTTGAATCCTGCGGCAACAGCTCGTTTGACCTCGTCTGCGCATTTATCAGGCGGTTTCGCACCCATCCAGTAACGCGCTTCTACGCGGTCGCGGTACTTGCCGCCGATCAAGTTGTAGATCGGTTGGTTGGCGGCCTTTCCGACGATGTCCCATAGAGCTTGGTCGATCGATCCGGTGATATTGAGGTTTGACGATGCACTTGTATCGATGAGGTGACCCAATTTGGTCGTTACCTGGCCAGTGAGGTTCATGCCCCGTTCGATCGAGTTGATGTCGTGCGGATCTCGTCCGACGAGTTTCGACTTGATTTGCTCAAACAGTCGTTGGTCGCCACCGGCACCGATGCTGGTCTCGCCCAAACCGGTGATGCCCTCGTCCGTATCGATGAAGATGATGGTTTTGATCGCGGCGAATCGCGAGCCGTACCACATGGTCACCGGCTCGTGCTTGCCCAGCGTCGATAGCGGGATGCAGATGTTGCGGGTGCGGATGTCGGTGATTTTCATGGTGAGTATTCCCAAGGGTTGATGATTTCGATGCCGCAGTCTTCAAAGTCACTGACATTTCGGGTAACGACAGTTGCTCCGTTTGATCTGGCGATGGCGGCGATTTGGCAATCCATTACCGTAGTTGGTTTTCCGATCGAACGACGGTGTGCACCTATCGTCGCGAAAGCGCGCGCGGCTTCGCTGTCGAACGGCAAAACACGGTTGTTGAAGTCCACAGTGAGGGTCTGTTCCAACGTAGTTTCAAGTTCATTTCGCCGTTGACCTTGCGGCAGCACAGAGATGCCGATTCGCAACTCTGCCTCGACTACAGCGGTCAGAAATAGTTCGGATTCGTCGCGATCATTGACCCATCTGTAAACATTCGGATCGGGGTCGACCCGCATCAGTTCCGAAACGACATTAGTGTCGACGACAAATGCCATTGCGTATCATTCGAAAACTGGCGGTTCGGGCATCGGCTCGCGTTCAGGTAATTCGAGCTCGACGCCGCCGATCGCTTTGAAACGTTCGTGTATACGAGTGGCTAGTCCTTTGCGGGGCCTCGGCACTTCGTTAACAGCTTGGGTCAAGATTTCGCGTACCTCCGCTTCCATCGAGCAACCGTGCTCAGCGGCCCGGATGCGGAGCTTGTGCTTCACTGCATCGTCAAGATTTCTAACTGTTATGCTCGCCATGATCGCACCTCCAAGCATCGCCACATCATCATCATCATCATCATTGATTGCAATGATATCAATAGTGCGAATCGCGCAGATCTCAAACTTGCCATCGCGAATTCCGGCTAGCACAGGAACGCCATCAATGGCCGGTGAAGTGTGGCATCACCCCTTCTGCGAAGCGGTGCATCTGTTCTAGGGTGGCGGATTCGGGCATGCCCATGCCGGTTATGCCGATGTTGACTTCTTCGAGGCCGGGGTAGCGGTCCTGGACCGCTAGGAGTTTTTCGGTGACGAGATCGGCTGGTCCGGCGAAGAATCCTCCGCTTTCCACGTCGCCATCGATTGTAGGGAGGTTGGCGTTCAGGAGTCGGTTCCGATCGTTGGAGTTGATTGCGGCTACCTGCTCGTCGGAAAGGCCGCGGACAAAGCCGAGCGGTCCGAACATCTTGACGCGTTCTTCGGCCCAGAGTCGAGATTCTTCAATGGCTTGTTCGGTGGTGTCGGCGATGTAGACGGAGAAGGAGATTATGAGGTCTCCGCCGAGTTCCAGTTCGCGTCCGTGTTCGGCTTGGACTTCTTGCCATTTATGAACCACGACGTCAGAAGCGCCTCCCGGCGCCGCGCCGCCGCCGATCATGCCTTTGATGCCATATTTCGCCATGAAGTTGAGGCCGCGTTCGGATGCCGAGACGACAGGTTGCCACCACTCAACCGGATATTTCGGACGCGGAACGAGAGTGATCTCTTCGAGTTCGTAGCCGCGGTAGGGGACGGCGGGCGGTATGTCGTAGTGCTTGCCGTGGTGGGAAAAGGCGGGTTCGTTGAATGCCTTCCACATAACCTCGACCTGCTCTTCGAAGAGCTCACGGTTGGCGTCCTGATCGATGATGGGGTTGCCGAATACTTCGACTTCGCGGGAGTGGTAGCCTCTGCCGATTCCGAAGCGGACGCGGCCGTCGGTGAGGATGTCGGCAGTGGCGTAGTCCTCGGCGAGTCGAACGGGGTGCCACATCGGGTTGATGTTGAAGCCGCATCCGAATCGAAGGTCTTTGGTGAGATGGGCTAGATGCACGAAGAGCATCAGCAGGTTGGGGATGCACTCGTAGCCTTCGCGTTGGAAGTGGTGT
>CAYRHG010000070.1:0-5129 GCA_964424025.1 uncultured Dehalococcoidales bacterium
GTCGTATCGGTGCCAATCGTGCGGTTCGCGCGCAAGGATCTCGCCCAATCGACCGCCCATCGTATCGCCCGTTGCGGACCCTAGCGGGGCGTCGAATATGCCTAAAACGGTAACGCCGCCCAATACCACGACAAACGATGAAATCGTCTCGCGGTATCGACTGATCAGCCACCCGCTGCGGTTGATCAGCAAGTATGAGAATAGTGCGCCCCAGATCCCGAGCGGAAGAGCGCCGTAGCCGACGTTCTTCATCACCTCTTCGCGGTAGATGAGCCCGCCGATTCCTGACGCCACGAAGAGTACGAAAAATACGACGTGTCGGATCAACGTGGGATAGGTGATGGACCCTCGATCGGCGTGATTTGAATCTCCGGATTCGTCGCCGCGTGATTGATTTAACTCGTCGTGCGATGTGTCTGAATTGTCCGCGCGTCTTGACGACCGGGAGGGATTTTCGTCCCCCATACCGGTCTCTTCAGTCAACGCGTCCAGATTGAAGCTCAATTTCCGAAACCAAGATCAGTGGTCTGCGCTTAGTCCTGCGATGGAAGAATCTGCCCAAGCAGGCCCGAACCATCCGGTCCATGTCGTTCCAATCTACGAGATCGGCAAGCACCGGTTCAATAGCTTGAGACAACGCTTGCGTGGCATCTTTGATCAATCGAGCTTCGTCTGCCGAATCTACGAATCCTGAGGTTGCTAGTTGCGGTTTGCCCACCATAAAACCGTCTTCACGCGCCATTGACACGAATACGACACCATCGCTAGCGAGCGATTTGCGCTCTTCCATAACCGAGGCGTCGACATCCCATTCGCCTTGACCTTGTATCAATACGTAGCCGGCAGGGACACGATCGACCACCGTGACGCCGCGCTCGTCAATCTCGAGAACGTCGCCGTCAATCACCAAGTTAACGTTTTGTTGGGGTACGCCCATATCGACAGCGATCTCGCAGTGGGACTTCAGCATTCGGTATTCGCCGTGTATCGGCGTGAAGTACTCGGGCCTCAGGATGCTGAACATGGTCTTGAGTTCGTCCCTTTTGGCGTGGCCAGAGACGTGCACGGGGCGACTGCCAGCCGTGATCACTCGAACGTTTCGCCGGGCCAAGTTGTTCAAGACCTCGTTGACGGCGATCTCATTGCCGGGGATCGTGCGCGCGGACAGAATCAATGTGTCATCTTCGACCAGTTGGACCTCTTTGTGATCGCCCCTCGCCATGCGTGAGATACCGGCCTGGAATTCGCCTTGGCTGCCAGTAGTGATGATTATGATTTCATCGTCGGGCAAGCTGTTTGCTTCGGCAACAGTGATCGCGATGCCTGGAGGGATGTGCAGGTGACCTACCTGTTCGGCTAACCGCGCGTTTTCCACCATTGATCGTCCGGTGATGGCAACGCGGCGCCCAAGTTCGTGAGCCGCGTCGAACACCATCTGCAGGCGGGCGATCTGCGTTGAGAAGCTCGCGATGATCACGCGACCTTTCGATTCTGCGATCGCGTTGTAGATGGCTTCCGCGGCGACTCGGTCTGACCGTGCAGATCCATCGTCCTCAGCATTGGTCGAATCGGACAGCAACAATCGGACGCCGCGTTGGCCGATTTCACTCAGCGCCTGGTAGTCGGTTGGCAAACCAAGCATCGGTTCATTGTCGAATTTGAAGTCTCCGGTGTGGAGTATCCCACCTTGCGGGGTTTCGAGGAAGATGCTGCAAGAATCTGGGATGCTGTGGCAAACCGCGATCCACTGCGCGCCAAAATCACCGAACCGATAGCTCCGCTCCAATCGAACTGCATTTACCTGCACACCTGACAATTGCCGTCCGGATTTCTTCAGTTCGCGGCGGATCATCTCAGCGGCTAGTCTCGGAGCGTAGATCGGAGCATCGATGACGTTCATCAGATGCGGTAGACCGCCGATGTGGTCCAGATGCCCGTGGGTAATGAGGACGGCGCGAACTCGTTCGCGATTGCGCCGCACATACTCCATATTGGGAATGATCCGCTCGATGCCGGGAGTGTTGTACTCCGGGAATTGAACGCCGCAGTCAATGAGGATCAGGTCGTTGTCGGTCTCAACGACCATCATGTTCATCCCTACTTCACCCAATCCTCCCAAAGGGATAACTCGAACCGTAGATTCGTCGTACATGAATTCGTTTTCAGGCATTTCGTTTCCAATTTTCCGCGGCGAGCATCATGCATCGAATGCTGGCCGGATCAATGTGCTTGTAACTGGTGGGCAACAGCAAAAACTGGTTGATTCTAGAAGAACGACGCCTGTCGATCGTCGACGACGATCTTCGCTTGTTCCTCTTCGGCGGCGGCTTCAGCCTCCTCGATTGCTCGTTGCCGACGGATCTCGGCTTGCACCTCATCTTGAGTCTGCGAGCGCTCGAACAAGCCTGACGATGCGCTTGCTTCGCCCGGTTCCTGTTGGTCTGGCACCTCTGTCGCAGGTTCATGCGGTACGGCTTGCGTGTTTTCCTCGGCTTGCGGTGCGCTAGCTGTCAAATCGTCATCGTGGCTGGCCTCGCCATCGTTCGCGTCGTGTCTGATTCGGATGCCTTCCAGCAGCGCTTCCCTGACGTTGTGGATGCCTTCGCGTAAGCGACGTGCGTTCTCCGTGCTTCGTAATCCGGCTGAGGGGTGCAACAGGGGCATGAGTATGCGGTTTTCATGTCTCATGATCTTGCCGTGATCGGCGGTGATCCGTGGGTTTGACACGAACCAGCCGAGTGCGTGGCGACCGAGCGGCACGATGACGAGGGGATCAACGGTTTCGATCTGTTCGGTCAGATAACCCGAGCATGTCTCGACCTCTATGCGTTCGGGATCGCGGTTACCCGGCGGGCGGCACTTGACGACGTTGGCGATGTAGACGTCCTCTCGGCGCATAGGCAATGATTCGATCAACTCATCGAGAAACTTCCCTGCCCTGCCGACGAACGGGCGTCCGGACAGATCCTCATCGCGACCGGGACCTTCGCCGACGAACATAATCTCGGCAGTCGGAGAGCCTTCACCAGGGACGGTATGCGTCCGTGTCGCCGCCAGCGGACACTTTTGACAACCTGCGATAGCTTCCGAAATCGCGTTCAGTTTTTGAGATGCCGAGCCTTGAGGCGTGGGTTCTTCAGCAACCATTTCGTTAACCTAGGCTACCACCGTCACTCACGCACAAGCGCAACAAAACCAAGAGCGGCACGGTCATGCCGTGCCGCTCAGTTTCGTAATTTGAAACGCGTGGTTTCAGCGACGCGCTCGCCAAGAAATGAGGTCCCCGAGTTACGTTTAGCCGCTTACGCCCTTGCCTTCGAGATACTCGACGGCGTTCTGCACCGTCTCGATGGTCTCGGCTTCGTCGTCCGAAATTTCCACCGGGTTGTCGTCAGTGCTGAACTCTTCTTCGAACGCCATGATCAGTTCGACCACATCCAACGAATCCGCATCGAGATCCTCGGTGAAAGACGATTCGGGTGTGATATCGCCTTCATCCACGCTCAGTTTTTCGGCAGTGATTGCCCGCACTCGATCCAAAATTGATGACATCGTTATTTGCTCTCCCGAGCTGATCTGATGGATGATTGTTCGACGCGCCGTCGTTCCGTGGCGCAATCGCAATTATATATGGCTGCTGAACGTGTCCGCCGCCTGCTCGATCCGATGTTGATCAGTTGTCGCCTTCCGCATCTCGCACCACGGCGCCGAGCACGCCGTTAACAAACCTGCCGGTGTTGTGCGTATCGAACATTTGAGATAGTTTGACCGCCTCGCTCACTACAACCGCTGTGCTTGTGTTGGGATACTCATCAATCTCGACAAGCGCCGTTCGGAGCACGTTTCGGACGACCGGCGAAGCCTCTGCCATCGTCCATCCGCGAGCGAACCGGTTCAGTTTGCTGTCAAGTTCGGCGCGGTGATCTTCGGCCTCCGTGGCGAGCGTCTGAGCGAATCGGACGACCTTCTTGTTGAGACCGATTTCGGTCGCTACCCATTGAAGACATTGGTCGACCGGTCTATTGGTCATGTCGGACTGGTAGAGCGCCAACACGGCCGCAGCCCTGCCTCCAGTCTTGTCTCGCGGGATGGCGGCAAAGTCGGGGGCCTCGGCATCGATGTTCGAATCGCTATGAGCTCGCGATCGAGCTTGATCCGGCGGTACAGCAGACAACCAATTGCTGTGGTCTTTAGCGCGAGGAGAGGTCATCGTTGAATTGTCGCGGGAGGTGCCGCGTCCGATGACCAGCCTAACCGCTGTCACTCGGCGGATTTAGGCGGCTGCGTAATCCCAGACGGCGTCGTAATCTGCAAGGTTGACGACCTTGGCGCGTCGTTCGATGCGTCTGATCATCCCGCTCAGGATTTTGCCGTTACCCATCTCGACGAATTCGTCGACGCCGTTGTCCAACATATGGCGGATGCCATTGTTCCACTGCACGCAGGAAGTGAGTTGACGCCTCAACTCGTATTTGACATCGGCGGCGGTCTCTAGCGGTTTCGCATCGACGTTGCCGATGATTGGAACCAAGGGGTCTTGGAATTCTACCGATTCGATGGCTTCATTCAATCCGCTCTGTGCGGGCGACATGAGTCCTGAGTGGAACGCGCCGCCAACACTCAACGGAATTGCCTTCTTGGCACCTCGGGCGGACGCCATGTCCAACGCGACGGCGAGCCCTTGGTGTGCACCCGCGATGATGATTTGCTCAGGGGTGTTGACCGTGGACATGTCGACGCCGGCTTCTCGGCAAATCTCAGCGACGGTTACCTCGTCGATGCCAATCAGGGCAGCCATTCCGCCGGGGCGCTCATCACAAGCCAATTGCATCAATCGTCCACGTTCGCATACGAGCTTGACCGCGTCAGAAACCGATAGGACGCCGGCAACGACCAGCGCGGAGTATTCACCCAAGCTGTGACCCGCGGTCATGTCGGGAACCGCCACGCTTTCGGTAGCTTCCTCGAGTGTCCGCCACGCGGCGATGGACGCGGTTAGGATCGCCGGTTGAGCGTTCTCGGTGCGCGTCAGATCCTCGCTGGGTCCGTTGAACATGATGTCGCTCAACGAACGTTGGAGGACGTCATCGACTTCGTCGAAAACCTCCCTGGCCGAGGCGGAGTTGAGG
>CAYRHG010000071.1:0-6852 GCA_964424025.1 uncultured Dehalococcoidales bacterium
GCTGTAGGTTCAGAGGCCGGATCAGAAAGCGAACAGGAAGAAGGTGCAGAGGCCGCCGAGATCGAAGTTCCCGAGGGCCCCGCTCTCGAAGGCGAAGCGGAAGTCATCATGGCGGATCCGAGCTTCTTCGATCCCGAAGTCATCAAAGTCAAAGTCGGAACAACGGTCACGTGGACGAATCCGAGAGGTAGCCCGAGCAGCGCTACCGCGTTCGACGATGCAGCCGAACAGTGGGATACAGAGGACCTCTGGAAATCTTCGTTCAACCCAGAAGTCGGCAGCGCGTCTTACACTTTCCAAGTCGTAGGGTGCCATCGCTACCGCTCAGAATTCTCCGGCGACACCGCGACAGGTGCTGTCTGCGTAGTCGAATGACCCCAACGACACCGCTAAATGAAAAGCGCTCCCGCCGGTTTCGGCGGGAGCGTTTTTTTATATGCCGATTACGTTTTGCGCAGATCGGTTGGTCATCCGCCGCCCACTGGTCGAACAATTTCAAGCGTATCGCCGTCCTCGATAACAACGCTTGAATACTCGTCGCGGGGCACTACGTCGGCGTTATGCGCAACCGCCAAACGCCTGCCGGATAGCCGCTTCTCTTCCAGATAAGCTTGCAGGTTTGTGGGTTGCGGGAGCTCGAGATCGCGCCCGTTGATGGTTACGCGGATCGCCATTTCTGGGTGGTCGAATTTGTTTGTAGAGTCGGCGAAGCTATTCGTCGCAGAACGGTTTAGGCGGCTTCGGAAACGGCTATGGTGCTAGTGTCGATGTAGTTGCCTTGCGAATCGATGATCTGGGGCTGCGTGTGCTCGAGGATCGTCTCTTTGGTGACGATGCACTTGGCCGCGTCTGAAAATGAGGGCAGCGCGTACATCGCGTCCATCAACACGCCTTCGACGATGGAACGCAATCCCCTCGCGCCCATTCGCCTTGTCTGGGCATATTCGGCAATCGCGATGAGAGCGTCTTCCGTGAATTCCAGTTCAACGTTGTCGAGACCAAACAGCTTTTCGTATTGAGACACGATTGAGTTTTTCGGCTCTACCAACACCTTCACCAGCTGCTCGAGCGTAAGGTCGGAAAGACCTACCACTACCGGAATTCGTCCGATGAACTCAGGTATGAATCCGTAGTTTCTAAGGTCTTCAGGTGCCACATCCGTCAAATCGCGCCCATCCTGACCGGATCCGTGTTGAATCGAAGCGTAGGCATCAACGATTGCATTCGTGCGGAAACCCATTCCGTTGCCATCTCTCGCCGTCCGCTCTCGCTTGCGAATGATCTGATCGATGCCGTCAAACGCGCCACCGAGGATGAAGAGGATGTTTTCGGTGTTGATCTGGATGAACTCTTGGTGCGGATGCTTTCGGCCACCGTGCGGCGGTACGTTTACCACGTTTCCTTCGAGTATCTTCAGGAGCGCTTGCTGCACACCTTCGCCCGAAACATCTCGAGTAATCGACGGGTTCACATCTTTCCGGGCGATTTTGTCGATTTCGTCGATGTAGATGATGCCCCGTTCCGCGCGCGCTACGTCTCCACCGGCTGCCTGTAGAAGCCGCAATAGTATGTTCTCAACGTCTTCGCCGACGTAACCCGCCTCGGTGATCGAAGTGGCATCGACGATGGCGAAAGGCACCTTCAGAACCTGCGCCATGATCTGGGCTAAATAGGTTTTGCCGCAACCGGGCGGCCCGACCAACATGATGTTGGTCTTTTGAAGCTCTATGTCGTCCTCTTTGTCGTTCTGTTGACTCGCCAACAACCTTTTGTAGTGGTTGTAGACGCCGACGCTTAGGACCTTCTTCGCCTGATCCTGCCCGATCACGAACTCTTGGAGCTGTTCGTAGATCTCGATCGGCTTGGTGGGGTAGACGTTCGTGGTTTTAGTTTCGGTTTTGGCATTTGACCTTGGTGCCTGCGTAGCCTGCCGAATGATCCCTTTGCACCGCTCAACACACTCGTCGCAGATGAAGATGCCGTTGGGGCCGGCAATCAGCATACGTATCTCTGCCTGTTGCTTCTTACAGAATGAGCAACGTTTTTGCACGCGCCCTCTCTGTATCGAGTTCCTATCGCCGCTGCCGTTCATTCAATCGATCCGATTGCGATACGCCGATGATCCGAATGCCGTGTTTCGATATCGAGCCTTAAGCCGCTCCCGCTTCTAAGAGTTTAGCGTTTCCGGTGCCATCAGTTGCGTAATGTACTTCGTCGACGAGTCCGTATTCGACCGCTTGCTCGGACGTCATCCAAAAGTCGCGGTCGCTGTCTCGCGCGACCTGTTCGTAAGGTTGGCCAGTATGGTCTGCGATGATTTGGCGCAATCTGTCTTGTATTCTCAAGGTTTCTCGAGCGTGAATCTCGATGTCGGCGGCTTGTCCCTGCATCCCGCTCCACGGCTGGTGCATCATGATCGTCGAGTTTGGCAGCGCATAACGCTTGCCCTTTGTGCCCGCCGTCAACAGAACAGTGCCGAAACTCGCGCAAAGGCCGACGGCGATAGTTGAAACGTGGCAAGAAACCAGTTGCATGGTGTCGTAGATCGCCATGCCGTCGTACACGGAACCGCCAGGTGAATTGATGTACATGTTGATGTCGCGTTCGGGATCGTCAGCCGCGAGGTAGAGTAGCTGGGCGACGATCGTGTTGGCGACGCCGGCGGTGATCGGAGTGCCCAGGAAAATTATCCGCTCTTTCAACAGCAAGGAATAGATGTCGTAGGCGCGTTCTCCACGCGTGCCGGTCTCAATGACCATCGGGATCAGGTTTTGCGGCGTTTCGATCTGGGTCATTTGGCGGGGGTCTCCGTGTTCGGTGTTGTTTGGATTAGCGATGGGTTGCAGGAAATTTAGGGTGATTCGTCGGTTTCGTTGGCGGCTTCGTCTTCTAGTCCACGCGCCATATTTACGACCTTTTCGATGGTCCTCTGCCGTTGCAAGTAAGACTTGACCGATTGCCGTGTTTGTTCGTTGTCTTCCAGTTTCTGTTCGTCGGATGTAACGGATTCATTCGCCCGTTCGATCTCCGAGGCGACATCCTCATCGGAAACATCAACGTTTTCGGCCTCTACCAGTTGTTCGACGATGAGAGCATTTTTGATGTCCCGCTCAGCCATCGTATTGGCGTTGTTGAGGTCATCTTCAGAGATGTCGTCAGCCGTGAGCTGCTGGCCAGCGCGTCCCGCCATCGCTTGACGCTGTCGAATGTAGCGCTCGAGGACGTGGCGTCCTTCATGCTCGACGACAATTGGCGAAATTGTGAATTCGCTGGCTTCGACGATCTCGTCAAAAAGCTTAGTCTGGATCGAATTCACCAACGCCTGCTCTGCACGCTGACTCAACTGGTCCCTGATGTGATCTGTTAGCTGTTCCACGGTTTCAACATCGGGAACCCCTGTTGTGGCAACCATGGCGTCGTCGAGTTCAGGCACAAACTCTTCGCGCACATCTTTCAACTCGACTTTGACATGAGCAGTCTTGCCTGCGAATTGCGTCGAATCAGATTCATCGGACACAGCGAACGAAAACTCTTTTTCGTCTCCAACCGACATCCCGATGATTCCTTGGTGCAATCCAACGAACACTTCGCCGTAGGTTTCTAGGTCCAAGTTGAGCTGAAATTGACGGTCGTTAAAATCCCATACCGTCTGGTTATCCGCCGCCATGTTGAGGTCGATGGTCACGATGTCGTTTTCTTGCGCTTCGCGTTCGACGGGCGACGAGTACGCTTGCGATCGCCGAATCTGCATGAGCAGCGCTTCGACCGCCTCTTCCGACACCTCTTCAGGTTCGTCGTCGTATCGGATCGACCTATAGTCGCTCAATTCAACGGTCGGTTGAAGCGGGACGGTCGCCACGATGGTCACGGACGGTTCGGTGTTTTCGACGTTGACCTGTGGAGGCGCGAACGGCGCCAGGTTCTCTTCCCTAACAGCGTCACCGACCGCTTCGGGTACCAACGATTCCATCGCCTCTTCTACCAGGTACTCCTTGCCGACGAAGTTCTGGAGAATCGCCCGAGGGGCCTTGCCTTTGCGGAAACCCGGGATGTTGACTCGTTGAGCAACGCGTCGCACCGCGGCGTTCATGTGCTTGCCCACGCGTTCGTCGTCAACCTCAAGCCTGAGCACGATTTCGCCGTTGTCGGAGCTTTCGCGTGAGACGTTCAATCTCGGTTCTTTCGCTTTAGAGGTGACTTGAATGCAGATTCGTGAACCGTAGCGACCGTAAAACAGCGGATGGTTGACGAAATCGTTGAGTTGCGACTCCTACGATTCTAATTTACCGCCGTTTCAGCCCCAGCCGAACGACGACGACCAACGCCTGTTAGGTCTCAGGCTTCTTGTTTTTCGTCGGCGTTGATGGAAAGGCGCAACTCGTCGAGTTGTTCGTCTGCGATCACAGACGGTGCATCGAAGAGCGGGTCCCAAGCGGACTGCGTCTTCGGGAACGCGATCACCTCGCGGATGTTGGACTGCCCGGCCAACATGGCCGTAATCCGATCCAGCCCCAGCCCCATCCCGCCATGAGGAGGCGCCCCGTACCGGAACGCCTTCAACAAGTGGCCGAACCGCTCTTCAATCTCGTGATCCGGGTATCCGATCACGTTGAAGACCTTCATCTGCAGTTCTGGATCGAAGATCCTGATGCTGCCGCTGCCAAGTTCGACGCCGTTGCAAGTCAGGTCGAAAAGATCGGCGTAAACGCTACCAGGGTCGCTCTCAATGATCGGGATGTGCTCCTGTTTCGGCGATGAGAATACGTGATGCGCCGGAGCCCACGAACTTGCGTTTTCATCCCATTCGAAGAGTGGGAAATCGAATATCCACGCGAACCTGAAATCGTTGCCGTCGATCAGTTCCAATCGCTGAGCCATTTCGGTGCGCAAAGCAGACAGCGCATTGTTCGCGACGTTCTCGGTGCCTGCAACGATGAGGACCAGATCGCCGGGCCCGGCGTTCACCGCGAGGGCGATCTCCTTGACGACCTCCATCGAGAGATAGTTTTTGAGTGGGGAACGTACGTGCCCTTCATCGATATCCGAAATTGAAGCTGCCGAATCATCGATCGCGATGTAAACGAGACCCTGCGCGCCCGCGGCCCGCGCGACATCTATCAGTTCGTCGGTCTGACGACGCGTGTAACCCGCGCAACCCGGCGCCGAAAAGGCCCTTATCGTGCCGCCTGCTGATGCCACAGCTTGGAACACTCGCGCATCCGACTTCGCCGCGATGCCCGTGATTGTGGCCATCTCCAACCCGTAACGCGTGTCCGGTTTATCCGAACCGTAACGCTCGATCGCTTCGTCATACGAGAGCTTCGCGAACGGCGTTTCGAGGCGAGCATCGGGTCGGATCTCACTCACGATCCGCGTGTACAGACCTTCGACGAGCGCCATGACATCTTCCTGATGTACGAAGCTCATCTCCAAATCCAACTGGGTATGCTCAGGTTGCCGATCAGCACGCAAGTCTTCATCGCGGAAACACTTGGCGATCTGGAAGTACCGCTCGACTCCCGCCACCATCAAGATCTGCTTCATCTGCTGAGGAGATTGCGGTAGGGCATAGAAAGATCCGGGGCGGACTCTAGAGGGGACTACGTAGTCTCTGGCACCTTCGGGCGTCGACTTGATCAGGATCGGCGTCTCGACCTGCGTGAAACCGTTGGCGGTCAAATGGTCCCAGATCAGGTGGGTCACCCGGTGTCTGAGTTGCAGACGACCAAGCATCTCTGGGCGCCGGATGTCGATGTACCGGTATGCCAACCGCGTCGATTCATCGGCGTCGGTTTCGTCTTCAACTTCGAACGGCGGCGTGGTCGAGCGGTTCAGAATCTGCGCGTCGCTGACAATCAGCTCTACCTCACCCGTCGCCAAGTTAGGGTTGGCGGCGCCGGGCAATCGTGCCCGAACCGTACCTTTCGCCTGGATAACCCACTCGCTTCGCATCGTTTCGGCGAGCCGGTGGGCATCAGGTGCCATTTCAGGGTTGAAAACGACTTGAAGGAGCCCGGTACGGTCCCTCAGGTCTACGAAAACCAAGTTGCCGTGATCTCGTCGGCGATGGACCCAACCCGCGACGGTAACTTCCCTGTCGATGTCGGACGCGCGTGGCGCGCCGCAATCTGTGTCTTTGTACATGGAAAAACCTAGTAAGTCTGAGTGGTTTTGCGAGACGTGTGAGCGAGCGGTAAGCGTATTCGATGCAACGTCGTCGCTAATGACGCGGATTTCGTCTGAGCGAGAGCACCGAGATCAAGCGTCTCGTCGTTCCCGACCAGACCGCCGATTATCCGCGAGTTTCCACAGCCCGGTAACTGCCAGTGACGCGCCTAGAATTTTTAGCACGTCGCCGGGCATGTAAACATACATGCCATCCAACATGAGCTTGCCGTCGGCCGGCCAGCCGAAGTCTCCGATCGCCAACCAAATGATCGCCGGGAGGTAGAGCGCCAAGCCGCCAATCGCGATGGCCCAAAGCGAGTTTGAGCGAGCGAATCCATACTGACTCAACGCTCCGACGATCGCGGCTGCAAACACGAAACCAATGAGGTAGCCACCAGTCGGACCCGTCACATAGTTCCAACCTTCAACAGGCGTCGTGAAGCCCCATGGTTGGTTGGCAAACGCGAGAAACCCTAGAGTGCCGATGGCCAAGTAGCCGATGACGGTTACCAAGCCCCAGCGCAACCCCATAATGCCTGCGACCGACAGTATTGCAAACGTCTGCAGCGTAACCGGAACAGGGTTTCCCGGCAGATAAAACCGGATCTTTGCGCAGATCACGATAAACGCGATGAACGCGACGACTGCCGCGATGCGATGGATCGTTGTTGCTTCAGGAACGAG
>CAYRHG010000072.1:0-64940 GCA_964424025.1 uncultured Dehalococcoidales bacterium
ACGCAGTATCACGTGGATACCGCTTGCCACAGGCGAAGACCACCGCGGACGCCATGCCTTTGCCCAGCTCATCGAGCGTCGAGCCATCGACATCGTCCAACCCGACATCGGCTGGAGCGGCGGCGTCACCGAGACCATGAAGGTCTACACCATCGCCGAAACCGCCGGCATCCAGACCATCCCCCACGGCGGCGGCGGCACCCCATGGGGACAACACGTCTCGATGGCCGCACCCGAAATGCCCATCGCCGAATACTGGACCGGATCACCCCCCGGCATCCCCCTCGAAGAAGTCGGCCGCTTCCCCGGCCAAACCATCGCCAAAGACGGCTACGTAACCCCCTCCGACGCCCCCGGCTTCGGCATCGACATCCCCGAAGACTGGATCCGCGATTGGGAATACAAAGGGCGCGCTTGAACCTCAATTTCGGTTTAGCCCAAAACACACTCGCCGAAGAAGCCCGCGTCGCCACCCGTAGGGGCGAACCCTCATGGTCGCCCGATCAACCAACATCCCCTCCATCCTGCCCATCCATGCAAGTCCAAAACCCCCTGCCTGTTAAGATGATTGCCTGATTCCACACACCGTCCAAACTCAATCGGGAACCTTCAAATATGCCGGGCAACATAATTCTTCCGCAGTGGGGCATGGGAATGAACGAGGGAGAGGTCGTCAAATGGCTCAAAGCCGTCGGCGATCCTGTCGTCAAGGGCGAACCTCTAGTCGAAATCGAATCCACGAAAGTCAGCGCAGAAGTCGAAGCCACTTCCGATGGCACATTGGGCCGGATCATCGTCGAAGAAGGAAAAACTGTTCCGGTCGGCACCGTTCTCGGACTTCTCCTCATGGCCGGCGAGTCCGACAGCGACCTACCCGAACAGCAAGCACCACGAGAACGAGCATCTACCACAACATCATCACGAAGACGCGGTGCCGCCGCACGCTCCCGTGGAAAACTAGTAGTCACCCCACGCGCGCGAAGACTCGCCCGCGAACTCGACGTCGATCTCGACACCATCGAAATCGGAACCGGGCCTAGCGGTCGCGTCACCGAAGACGACGTCCGTGCCGCGGCGGAAGGCGGTTCCGCAACATCCGAAACCGGCATGGAACCGAGCCGCGCTATCCCGCTCACAGGCATACGCGGTACCATCGCCAAACGAATGTCCGAAAGCGCCTCTGCTGCGCTGGTGACTCTCAACACCACTGCCGACGTCACCGAAGCGATCGCTATCCAACGACGCCTCACCCGCGAATGGCGTCGATCCCGCGTCCGTCCTCAATATCAAGACCTAGCGATCGCCGCCACCGTCAAGGCACTCAAAGACCACCCCTTGGCAAACGCCCACATCACCGAAACCGAAGTGCAGCTATTCGAAACCATCAACCTCGGATTCGCACTCGCTGTCCAAGACGGACTCCTAGTGCCGGTGATCCGAGATGCAGGTTCGAAATCGCCGCTGGAGTTGGCGATGGTCGTGCGTGACTTGGTTCGCAAATCCAAATCCAACGAGCTACGTGTCGCCGAACTCTCTGGAAGCACCTTCTCGCTCACCAACCTCTCCGCATACGACATCGAGAGCTTCAACCCTCTCATCAACCCGCCCGAGGTCGGCATCCTCGGCGTTGGACGCGTCGTCCAGCAACCAACCGTCACCAAAACCGGCGACATCGAAGCACGCTCAATCGGCTACTTCTCCCTAACCTTCGACCATCGAGCATGGGACGGCGCACCCGCAGCCGAATTCCTGCAAGCAGTAGTCAAGAACTTGGCGGAGCCGGATTGGATGGCCGAAGGATAGCGGCAACGTGACCGAACCCGCGACGATCCGCACCCGACGATTGCTCCTGCGACCATTCGAACTCAAAGACGTCAACGATGTATTCGCATACGCTTCCGACACCGAATGGTCCAAATTTCTGCCGGTCGCGAGTCCATACACGATCCGGGACGCGGAAGAATTCGTGGCGCGTCAGATTCGCAAAAATTGGGATGAAAAACCCAGGTTTGCGATTGAATTCGACCGTGCCGTTGTTGGTAGCGTCAGGTTGACGATCGAGACTGCGAAATCGATCGCCTCGTTACGTTACTCGATTGCCCGTCAGTGCTGGAACCGTGGGTTGATGACAGAGGCCGTACAGGCCGTTGTGGATTGGGGTTTCGAAGAGTTTGGACTGCAGAAGGTCTATTCTCGTGTCGACGTCGCAAACAAAGCTTCGTGTCGAGTGATGGCAAAAATCGGCATGACGCTCGAGGGCACACTTCGTAGCCACGGCGTCAACCGTGGCGTGCGTCACGACTACCACCAATACGACATGCTGCGACACGAATGGGAGCGCCAATTCGCGCACGCTTAGAAATGAAAACCAACGAAACCATCCGTACCAAACGCCTGATCCTCCGCCCATTCGCGTTCACCGACGTCGAAGACGTCCTAGCCTACGCTTCCGATCCCGAATGGTCCCGATTCCTACCTGTGCCGTCGCCGTACACCATCAAGGATGCCGAGGAATTCGTCGCCAGAAACATCCTGCGCCACCACGATGAAGAACACGGGTTCGCAATCGAACTGGGCGGTCGCGTCATCGGCGGGATCGGACTGCGACTCGAAGCACCGATCGCCGTTGCATCGTTGCACTACAGCCTTTCCCGCGACTTGTGGAACCAAGGGCTGACTACTGAAGTAGCGCAAGCAATGCTCGATTGGGGCTTTAGCGAATTCGAACTTGCGAAAATCTACTCGTGGGCAGATGTCGAAAACATCGGCTCGTGGCGCGTAATGGAAAAGATCGGCATGACCCGCGAAGGCACGTTCCGAAGCCACGGCTTAAACCGAGGAGTTCGCCAAGACTTCCACTACTACGGCATTCTCCGAGACGAATGGGAACGCCAACAACGATGATGTAGAGTAAATTCGAACGCGACTTTGAACCACGGAAGAGGACGAACAATTGAAAGTTGAAAACATCCGAGAATGGCTGTGCGGACCCATGGTCGCCGTCGCTACTCCATTCAACGAAGACTACTCGCTCGATCTTGACGCCTTGCAGACCAACATCCGATACATGGTCGAAAACGGTGTCCACACTGGTCAAGGCACGCTATTAGTAGGTGGCGCCGGTGGCGAGCACCCCACGATGAACGTGGAAGAACGCAAAGCCGTAATGACCGCCGCGATGGAAGCTGCAGACGGCGAAGCGCCCGTCCTTACCAGCGTCCAGCACACCGACTGGCGAGTCATCATCGAATTGGCCAACCATGCTCACGAAGCCGGACTCGGTGGCGTCCAAGTCGGACCTACCTACTATTACGAGCCGACCGAGGGTGACGCGTATCGTCTGTTCGAACTCGTGGCCCAAGAGTCCGATGCCTCCATCATGATCTACCACACGTGGTGGGAAGGCCTCACGATGAGCCTCGGTCTGCTTGACGATCTCGCAGCCATAGATACCGTCCGAGCCCTGAAATGGTCGGCGCCGAACGAATCGCTCTACCGAGACGGTTTGGTGAACTTGGCAGATAGTCTGGTCTGCATCGACAACTCCGGCCAACAGATCTTCAGCCACATCATGGGCGCGCGGGGCTTCATCACCCACCTCAGCGGTTTCTGGCCCCAATACCCAGCCGAAATCTGGAACCTGCTCGAGGCACGCGATTACGAAGCCGCGCGGCAACGCCTCGCCGACTTCAAATGGAAGTGGACCCAGTGGCGCGCCAAGGTAGCCGCGAACACCGGCGGTGAAGGACCTTTCATCAAGTCCGCGATGGAAGCCGTAGGCCTCAAGGCCGGACCCCCGCGCCCGCCCTCGGTCCGAGCCTCCCAATACCTCCTCGACGAGTTGGAAGTATTCCTCGACGAATGCGGCGTCCCACGCGTCGGCGTGGAACAAGGCCGCGCCATCGCCGCCGGCTGATCGAATTCTCCGAACCTCTTCGCCGCAGAAATCGGTTCGCAACCCTGTCATCCCGACGAAAGCCGGGTTCCAGTGGCGAAGCGGAAGAAGTGCCGCCGCCAAACGTTAGCACTTAACGCGTATTAACCGCGTTAAGTGCTAACATTGAATTTGTAGCGCTTTTCATTTCCACGATTTGGATAACCCGTGTTAGCAACAGAACATATCGACACCGCGCGGCAATTCCTCGCCGACGCCGACCGAGAATACGAGGCTGGCGACATCCTCCAAGCCTCCGAAAAGCTATGGGGCGCCGCGTCGCACATCGTCATCGCCGAAATGAAGAAACGCGGTCTGGCGGCGCGATCACATCGGCAAACCGTAGAAGCGGTAGAAGCTCTCTCGGAAGAGTTTGGTGAGCCATCATTAGCCGACTGGTTCATTGCCGCACAAGGACTTCACAAGAATTTTTACAACGGCGATTTAGAAGAAGCCGATTACCTGAATCACCGCATTCGAGTCCATTGGTTCGTGGATCGCATGATCGAGTTGACGACCGTAGACCGAAATTGAGTCGTGTTAGCAACAGAACATATCGACACCGCCCGGCAATTCCTTCTCGACGCCGACCGAGAATACGAAGCTGGGGACATCCTCCAAGCATCCGAGAAGCTCTGGGGCGCCGCGTCGCATGTTGTCATCGCAGAACTCAAAAGACGCGGAATAGAGTCTAGGACTCATCGTTCCCTAGTTGAGGGCGTCGAGATGCTCGCCGAAGAAAACAACATACCCTCGCTCGCAGATTGGTTCGTCGCCGCCCAAAGGTTACACTCGAACTTCTACAACGGCGATCTGGACGACTGGAACTTCGAACTACATCGCGGCCGCGTTCATCAATTCGTCGACCGCATGATCGAACTGAACGGCTAGGATAGCCGATTTTTCGGTAACTTCAAACCGGTGTCGAGCTTGTTGCGAACCTCCCGCTTAACTCGAGACACGAGTTGGTCTTCGTACTCATCGAGGAATTGCGCGACGATTCCAGCATCGTGAACCACCAATTCTCGAAGTGCCCACGAAAGCGCCTTAACGACCATATCGTCAGGGTCGTCCGCGAGCATTCGACAAACTTTCAAAGTCCTTGCAGCATCTCCCGCACCTCCGTGCGATCGCACGTTCAACGCTACTGTGCTAACTAAAGCCGCTCTCCGCCACCAACGATCATCAGATCGTGCCCAACGGAATATCGTCTCATCGCCGATCAACCCGTCGCGCCAAGCCGGACCGGCCAGAATGCGAGCAAAAGCATCAACCGTATGCCAACTGTCGATGCCTGATCCTAGCTGATCTACGACTCGGTCATCGAGTTGAAGATACGCTCCTTCGTGGTTCGCAATAACTTCATACGCAACCCATCGCTGACCGGAATTGCCAATCAGTTCCGATGCCGCTTCGAACACCAATGAAGGCTGTTCGTTGGACAGAGAGGCCGATAGACGCCTCCGTAATCTCCTGACGGCACCGGTGTTTCGCACCGTGAGCGAATCGACCTCAGCCGCGAAATCCGCCGCGATCTGAGAGGCATGGCTCATTTTGGCGGGTGAGCTCTAGTCGAGATTCCTAACCTCGACGACATCATCTCCGATGTCATCAGCAGCTTCGAAGCCAAGTACCTTTCCGTAGAAGTAAAGCTCGGCCTCTTGCGCTCTGATTATGTTCGCGGCCTGCCTGAATCCATGCTGTTCTCCTGGGAAACCGATATAGGCGTAAGGCAGCCCCTTCGATTCCAGAGCATCCACCATGATCTCCGCTTGCGACGGCGGAACGATCTCGTCTTCGAGCCCTTGCAAGATGATCATCGGCGTTGCCAGTTGGTCCATGAAGTTGATGGCAGACCGGTCGTGGTACCGTTGCGCTTCTTCCGGATAGGGCCCGACCAAAGAATCGAGATAACGCGATTCGAACTTGTGCGTGTCGCCGATAAACACCATCAGGTCCGCGATGCCGTAGAGCGCGGCTCCAGCGGCAAAGAAGTCCTCGAAGGTCAACGCGTTGATCGTCGTATAACCACCCGCCGACCCGCCGCGAATTATGACTCGGTCCTTGTCGACTAAGCCTTGATCGATCAGATATTGCGCCGCGGCGATGCAGTCGTCTGTGTCATAGACACCCCACTTGCCCTTCAGCGCGTCGCGATATTCTTTGCCGTAACCTGATGAGCCTCGGTAGTTCACATCGACGACCGCGAAACCGCGGCTTGTCCAGTAATGAGTCGAGAGGTCTAAACCCGTGCCAGATGCGGATGTTGGGCCACCGTGGCAGATAGTGACCAGCGGTGGAAGTTCGTCGTCGGGCGCAGTGAAGTCTCTGTTGGTCGGTTCGTAGTAGAACGCGTGGGCTTGACCATCGTCCGTGGTTGGGAAGATTATGTGTTTGGGCGAGGACATATATCCCGGGTCAATGGCGATGTCGCTAGGGGCGTAGATAGTGGAGCATGTCTCTGTTTCGAGATCTAGGCTGACGATGGCGGGTTCCCGGGTGGGTGATGCTCCGACAAAGAGGATGGTTGCGCCGTCAGGGCCAGCGGTAATGAAGGAGATTTCGCTGTAGGGCACCGAGATGCTGTGCGGCAGATGGTGCGACTCGCTCTCCACGATCAAGATCGAGCCGTCGGTCACTCCTCCCTTGCCTAAGGCGACCTTGCCGTCTGACAGATGTGCGTATGACGTGAATCCGAACTGCCAGTCGGGGCGGCCATAATCCGCCTGTTCATGAAGGAGGTTGATAGGTTCGCCGTCTTTCCAGAGATGGATATTCCACCAGCCGGTCCGGTCGGTTACAAAGTGAAGAATGCCATTGTTGCTCCAAGTCGGCTGGACGACGCTCTCGCCAGTGTCGTCGATTAGCTTCGCCGTCGTGCTGACAGTGGCAGCGTTTTGGTCGAAAGAACCTGAAACCAGCGAGTTACCGTCCCACGGCATATTGGGGTGGTTCCACTCGGTCCACACGATGCCGTCGTGATTCGCGGCGACTCTCGGTGCGCAATAGAAGTCGCGGCCGCTGGCTACGACATGCGCATCACCGGTCAACGTGTCGATCGACACGATCTCATTCGTCGCCTCCTCGCCATCATCTGTGTGGGTTTCTCGGACGCAGAGCAGGAACTTGCCGTTTGGCGTCAGCGTGAGGTCGGCGTAACGGGCGCCTCTGGGGATTGGAGGAGCGTCCGTCAGCGGTTCGATCGCACCGTCGGGATCCTGCCTGTAAATCCGCTGGTCCACCCAGTTCGTCAAAAAGATCGTCCCGTTCCTTACCGTGTACGATCCGCCGCCGTACTCATGCACGGCGTTGCGAACGTTGAAACCCGGCGGCGTGAGCGTGTCCACCCGACCCTCGGCGTTCCGGCGCATCACGACGATCCGCCCGCCCTCGGCAGGCCTCGCGTCGAGCCAGTAGATGTCGCTGCCGTCAACCTTGATTTCGTTCAGTCGTCGCTTACCGCCGCTAATCAGCATTGCGGCAGATATCGGCGATTTCCATGATCCATAAGGTGCTACATTTGGCATGGCTAAAAGATCTCTCTGAGATTGAACGGGCTGAACCAATTTTCGCTGGTTCAGTCAAGGATAACCCCGAAAAGGTTTCGTCCTTATGGCGTTATGCAGCGCGCTCGACGTTCACCGTCACGACGTCGACGCCGTGATACTTCTGGTGCCTCACTGAACTGGCGTAGTGGCGCAACAACCGGAACGAAATCTCTCGGTCGTCCGCAATATCCGGCGTTTCGCCCAAATAAGACAACTGATCTTCGATGTTGTCCCCTTCAGAGGCAGCAACGAACTCGAGCTCGATTTCACGTCCCACCGCGTGCGCTGCCACTATCAAACGCCTTGATCCTTGACTTTCCGTCTCGTCAATCGGCCCCGACAAGAGAGTGTTCAATGTCTCCTCCCCCACTAATGCGATGCGATTCTGTCCGGCTTCGTTCCAACCAGATGACGAAGCGAACCCCCGCAAGAACTCACTGAGTTCGGGCAAGGCACCTTCGTTCAAGTCCGACCTCAATCGTTTACGCCTCGGGGCGGTGATCTCCATGAACAACATCGCGATGATGGCGACCACCGCGCCGGACGTCATACCGTTGCCGAGCAAGACACCCACGAAGCCGTCGCCCAGAAGTTCCGGGAAGATCCATTGGTTTTGGAAACCTACGCCGACCCAGAACGAAAGGCCTACGACAAACGCCTTTCGGTAATCGAGGCCGTCTTGAATGACGATCCTCATGCCCTGCAGGAACAATAGCGCTATGAGCACCAGAATGTATGCCGCGGCCACCGGCGCAGGAATGGCGATGATGAGCGCGGTGACCTTTGGCAAAAAGGCAAGTGCGAGGAAGACGATACCGATGACGACGCCAACTCGCCGCGCGGCGACGCCGGTAACTTCGGCCAGGGAGATGCTAGTGGAGTAAGTAGTGTGCGGCAGCGTACCCAAGATGCCTGAGAGGAGGTTCCCAACACCGTCTGTGTTTAGTGCGCCTTGGACAACCCGAAAATCAGTCGCTTTGGGTTGGCGTCGTGAAACCCTTTGGATCGCGACACCGTCTCCGATAGTCTCGATTGCTCCGATGATGGTGACGATAATGAACGCCGGCAGCAACGCCCAGAACTCGACGCCTGGCGTGACGTCCAACCCGGGCCAGGAACTGAACGGCGCGCCGATCCAATCTGCGTCTCCTACACCGTTGATGTCGTAGAGACCGAACGGTGCCCCCACGATACATCCCACCACCACGCCTATTGCAGGTGACCACAGGCGCAGCCATGAGGGTCCCCTGAGCACCAAAACGCCCACCGTAATGAGTGTTGCGAGAACTGCGGCGGGAGCAGCAAAGTCGTCGGTGCCGTCCGGCACATCCTTAAACGAGTCGAAAAGTATTTGCACCACGGTCGCGGCTATGAGCATGATGACGGTACCGGCAACCGTCGGTGTGAAAATCCGACGTAGCCATGAGAGCCGATAGGCAAGTAAGAACTGGAAGAGAGAGGAGATGACGATGAGGCTCGCCATAGTCGCGGGTCCGCCTTCGACTAATGCGGCGACGCACACCGCGATGAAGGCGGCCGACGTACCCATCACTAGTACGTAACCAGATCCGATCCGACCGAATCGGACAGCTTGCAAGACCGTTGTCAACCCGCTGACGATCAGCGCCGCGAACACGCCCCATGTCAAATACGACTCCGGCTGATCGGCAATGCGAGCCACGATGACAACCGTCAAAACGATCGGCGTCACGATCAAAGCCGCAGCTTGAAGCCCTGAACCTACAGCAATTGCAGCCGGCGGGTTCTCCTCCGGTTCATAACGAACCGATTCATTGACAGGTGATTGGGCCAATCCGATTACCTCGCAATTCGGCGACGACTACGATCATTTGAGACAGCGTATTGAATCCACCTTATCAATCTGGTGACCAACTACAGAGCGCGAACTAAGTAACCAATCCACTTTCGCGGGTTAATCCCGACGCGCGGACAATTCATGCAACAGCAGGGGGTCGCATTTTCCCAGAATGCGGCTGCGTTATGGAATTATCGGCAATACGACCCGAGAGGCCATGGGTTCCGAGTGGAACACAGTTTGGTGCGCGACCCTTAATTCGCTGTCCGACCAATAGTCCCTGCCGGTGTTGTGATTGCGATCAAAGTTCGGGAAATCCGAACTCGATATGTACAGACGGATGCGTTGGCCTGTTTTGAACCTGCAACCGACCGGGTTCAGCTTTATTTCGTATTCATACGGCTCGCCTGGTCTGTTGTAAGCGACTTTGTCGAAACCTTCGCGGTAGCGCGTGCGGATGATCCCATAGGTCAGATTTACACATAGACCGTCTTCGTGCACGATAGCTAGTTTGGCAGCAAAATCAGTTTCGGGCGCGTCGGTGGATGCCCAAAGTTTGACCCGCACCGGTCCAATGACATCGAGATCTTCGCTCATCGGCTCCGTGTCGTACACCAGAATGTCTTGCCGGTGGTCATTTGGCGCCTGATCTATCGGGATCGATTGGGAGTTTTGATGCATCAACGACATCACGGGATCGCGCGGGTCGTAGTCAAACTCGTCTGATGTCGCCCCTTGTGGCTTGTCGAAGCTGAGTTTGCCGTCTCCGTGAACCGAATTGGCACTACCGCCGGACCTGAGATAAAGATCGGTGTACTGAGTATCCGGCAACGGCCACGCGTCGGCACCAATCCACTCGTTCCGGTTCAGCACGAAAAGTTGGACTGGCTTCTCTTCCGCCATACCATCGTCGTTGCCCTTGAGTACAAAGTCGTACCATCGGACGATCAGATCCGGATAGGTGGCATCGGCTTGTGGACCGTAGTCGATCGGGCCGATATTCCGCGTGTAGTCAGTGGCATCGTGCCCCCAAGGACCTACGATCAATCGATGCTGATTGCTTAGATCGGGGTCACCTTCCGTGATGAGCCCTTCGTAGTTGTCGATCGTTCCTATGAGCCGGTCCCACCATCCCGTGATCTGCATTACCGGTACATCGACCTCCGGATGCACCTCGTTGAATCGCATGTATTCTCGGTTCGTGTTCCTCAAAAACGTCTGATACTGTTCGGTAAGCCCAGCAAACACATGCTCGGGGATATCCTCGAGCGGCAACCACCAGATGTATTTGGATCGCTCAACGGCATTCCAACGATAGGTGGCATCTTCTGGTGTGATCGGGCCGTCATCGCGACCCTCGCGTCGCCTGACATCGGCAGCCATCATGTACGTCCATTCCAGACGGCGGCCAGTCTCCCACACGCCGAAAGTGATGTCCAACATGTTCATCGAGATGCCAGATGCGAGCGCCGCCGTCAGACTAGGCGGTTGCGAATGCAGCATCACCCAAATCGCCCACGACGCGTTGGAATGCCCCCAAGTGCCCACTCTACCGTCGGATTGCGGAAGTTTTGCCGCCCATTCAATCGTGTCGTACCCATCTTGAACATCAAAAGTCTCGTGTTTGTCTATCCACATCCACCGGTACTCTCCATCCGACGCATATCGCCCCCGCATGTCCTGCACGACTACCGTGTAACCCCCGTTCGCGATCTCGGTGGCATGCTCCTGATATCGAGATTGCAACTTGTTGTACGGAGTACGGCAGACGAGGACCGGTTGCGGATCTGATCCCGTTTGGTAGTAAACGTCGCCGCGAAGAATCGTGCCGTCACGAGTGACGCACTCTTGGTCGCGTTCGATAGTGATTTTGGGCTTGGACATGGAGAGGATGATACGAACAATCCCGACAATTGACGCCCACGAATCGCGTCGATTTGACGCGCATGTTGATCGATGCGTACACTTGTTGACCAAATCCTTCGATGATTTAAAGGCAACGAACGGGATGAGTAAGTTCGTTTCTCGCCATCTACAGAGAGCCGGTACGACCCGCTGAAAGTCCGGCATGGCGCAACGAAACTGAATTGGTCCTGGAAGCTGTTTCGGGGAAACGCCCTTAGGGCGGAGTATCTGAAACCGGAGTTGGATCCGTTAAAAATCCTGAATCAAGTTGCGGCGTGAAACCGCGCCGAAACAGGGTGGCACCGCGGGCCACGCCCGTCCCTGTCCCAAAAACCAAAAAAGTTGGGGCGGGGATTTTCTTTTTGGAAATTCCGAACCTCGAAAAGAGACAGCGAAACGATGACCGCGACAACCACTGAAACCACCAACCGAAAGCACTTCGACGTTAAACCCGGCGCCAAACCCCGCATCTTGACAGGCATCAGACCTACCGGCGCGCTTCACCTCGGGCACTACGTCGGAGCTCTCAAGAACTGGTTGGCATTGCAAGACGAGTACGAGTGCTACTTCCTGATCGCCGATTATCAAGCTCTCGGCGACCACTTCCACGACATCGACCTGATCAGGGAGTCCGTCATCGACGTCACCCTCGACTGGCTCGCTGTCGGCCTGGACCCCGAAAAATCATCGTTTGTGGTCCAAAGCTACGTGCCAGAACATGCCGAGCTGACGATGTTGCTCTCATTCATCACTCAGCTTGGAATGTTGGAGCGAAACCCGACGCTCAAATCCGAGATCGACAGCTTGCCAGTCGAACGCAGAACTGTTGGCTTCTACAACTACCCCATGAGCCAAGTCGCCGACATCTTGCTCCCCCGCGCGCACCTCGTTCCGGTCGGCGAGGATCAAGCTCCCCACATCGAGATGACGCGCGAGGTCGCCCGCAAGTTCAACCGCATGTTCGGCCGCGTCTTCCCCGAACCGGGCACCCTGATTGGAGACGTCGGCAGATTGGTGGGTGTCGACGGCGACTCCAAGATGAGCAAGTCAAAGGGCAACGCGATCATGCTCAGCGATCCCACTGATGAAGTGAACAAAAAAGTCCGAAGCATGTTCACCGACCCGAATCGCATCAGAGCCGACATTCCGGGTCGCGTCGAAGGAAACCCAGTCTTCGAATATCACGACGCCTTCAATCCCGATGAAGCGCAGATCAACGACTTCAAAGATCGCTATCGCAAGGGCAAAGTCGGTGATGTTGAGGTGAAGGTAGCGCTGGCAGAGGCTTTAAACGATTTCCTCGATCCGGTCCGCGAACGCCGGGCGCATTTCCAAAAAAACATGCCTTTCGTTGAAGACGTACTGATGCAGGGCGTTCGGCGAGGCAGGGCGATCGCCAAAGAGACGATGCAGAGAGTGCGCGACGCAATGCGTATTAGTTCATACACGTCGTCTTGGTCGTAGCCGCAGCCGCATAACCGGCGGTTTCGGCACAGTCTGATCGCACAACACGTTCCGATCTCCCGCGTAGGGAGATTCCACACCGAAAGCACAATCCAATGACGAACACATACGCATACACGCCTGACTTGCCGTCCTTCGAACGGTTGGCGGGCGAAGGATACAACCTGATTCCCATCTTTCGCGAGATCGCGGCCGACCTCGAAACACCAGTTTCCGCGTTCATCAAGATCGCCCGTGGTTCGAACTCGTTCCTATTCGAGAGCGTTGAAGGCGGTGAGCACGTCGCCCGTTACTCATTCCTGGGCACCGAACCATCCGACGTTATTCGGACCGGAGACGCAACGCCAATCGGTAACGTCGACCCGCTGTCCGTACTCAAGGAAAGGCTCGAAAACTATCGTTACCCATCCGTCGATGGACTACCGAAATTCGACGGCGGCGCCGTAGGTTACGTGGCGTACGACGCCATCAAATACTTCGAACCTCGTGTCCCTGAAATATCCGACGAATCATTGGGCATGGGGGTTCCCGAAGCGGTGTTCATGCTCACCGATTCGATGTTGATATTCGACCACGTCCGCCAGAGCATCGTAGTCGTCGCCCACGCAACGATCGAAGCTGAAACCGACCCGAAAGAGGCTTATGAAAGCGCGACCGACCGCATAGAGGCATTGATTGGCCGGCTCAATCAACCACTGCCAAGCTCGGCGATGAGGCGCTCGGGCGCGCCCGCACACACGTTGACGAGAGCGGACGACGCTGACATCGACTACGCGTTTGTAGGATCTGCGGCTTCTATGCCAGCGGGTTGGTACACCGATGGTGCCGACGAGGCGATCGGACATCGATACGTCCCCAACATGTCGCGCGAGAACTACCGCAAGATGGTCGAAGCATGCAAGAAGGCCATCTACGATGGCGAGATCATCCAAGTGGTCGTGTCGCAAAGGTTGACGCGCCGCACCGCGGTTGAACCGTTCGACTTGTATAGGTCGCTCCGGGCGATCAATCCGTCGCCTTACATGTTCTATCTAGATCTGGACGGCTTCCAAATCATCGGCGCTTCGCCCGAACTGCTCGTCCAATCGGTTGATGGTCAGGTTGCTGTCCACCCCATTGCAGGTTCACGCCCACGCGGCCTGACGCCCGAAGAGGATGACGCACTCGCCGAAGAACTGCTCTCCGATGAAAAAGAGATTGCCGAACACGTCATGCTTCTCGACCTCGGTCGCAACGACGTCGGCCGTATTAGCAGACCGGGCACCGTGCGGGTAACTCAACAGCTAGAGATCGAACGCTACTCGCACATCATGCACATCGTCTCGCACGTCGAAGGCACGCTCGACGAAGGCTACGACGTATACGACGTGCTGCGCGCCGGTTTTCCAGCTGGCACCGTCTCAGGCGCTCCTAAGATTCGCGCCATGGAGATCATCGCCGAGTACGAACCCGACAAGCGCGGCCCCTACTCCGGAGCCGTCGGCTACTTCTCCTACTCCGGAAACATGGACACCGCAATCTCGTTGCGCACGATGACACTGCGTGACGGCGTCGCCTATCTCCAAGCCGGAGGCGGTATCGTCGCCGATTCCGACCCGAAAACCGAATACGAAGAGACCCTGCACAAGATGGGCGCATTGATGCACGCCATCGACCACGCCGAGTCTTTGATGGAGTGATTAGAGATGCTGCTACTCATAGACAACTACGACAGCTTCACCTACAACCTCTTCCAGTACCTATCCGAACTCGGCGAGGATGTGGAGGTCGTGCGCAACGACAAGGCCACCGTCCGAGAATTGGCCGACATGCAACCCGAACGCCTCGTCGTTTCACCGGGACCCTCACATCCGCGCAACGCCGGCATCTCGATCGAAGCCATCCAACACTTCGCCGGCAAGATACCCGTCCTGGGCGTCTGCCTAGGTCACCAAGCGATCGGAGAAGCGTTCGGTGGCATCGTCGACCACGCAGGCGAGTTGAAACACGGCAAAACCTCGATGATCGAACACGACAACAAAGGCGTATTCAAAGACCTACCCAACCCGTTCGAAGCCGTCCGTTACCACTCGCTGGCCGTCCAGCCCGACGCCGTACCGCCCGGCTTCGAAGTCTCCGCCCGATCCGCCGAAAGCGGCGTAATCATGGGAATGCGCCATCCCGAAATGCCCATCGAAGGCGTCCAATTCCATCCCGAGTCGATACTGACACGGCCGGGGAAGGATCTGTTGCGGAACTTTTTGGAGATGAGGGTGTGAGCTGCGTCGGTTGTTATCAATAAGCAGATACCATGACGAAACTGCCGAATGCACACCGGGCAGAAGTCGCGAAGACGAAAGTCGTTGACTATCTGCTGTCCATTTGGCATCCAAGAGGTCGAGCCAAGGCGAGGTTCTTTCTCGGTTTTGGTTTCGATCCTGACGGATGGGCTGATTTCGCCAACGCTTTGGTTCAACACGCGGCAGCTGGTGAGGTTACGAGCACTGTAGAGACTGCACACGGTATATGCTATCGAGTAAACGGAGTTATCGAGACGCCAGACGGACGCAATCCGCAGATCAGCACAGTGTGGCAAATCGACTGGGGGCATGAAAACCCAAGAATCGTAACTGCATACCCGCTAAACAGGTGAGACATGTTTGAAGAACACAAGCTGGTTGTGCTAACGGATCATGTCAAGGGCCACGAGAACGAGGAGTTAAGCCCTGGCGATGTCGGAACCGTTGTGTATATACATAATGGTGGCGAGGCTTATATTGTCGAATTCATGTCGTTGGAAGGTGAAACGGTGGCTCTTGCCACAGTCCGCCATTCCCAAGCCCGTGCCGTAGCAAGAGACGACATCTCCCACGCTAGAACGATGGCTCCTTCGGTTGCGGCGTGAACTACGTCGATTTGTTTCGATGCTTGGCTATTGATTCTTTTCCCGCATCGAAATTGACATCACTCAACCAAGATTTCTGATAGGTTTGCTCGACCCTTGTCGCCTAGGTGAACCTGCAGACAAAAATGACCCCCCTGACTACTCCGCCTCTAAGGAGAGAACACCCTTGGCATTCTTGTCATCAGGGGGGAACCTTTAGTTAAACGATAGCACGTCGAAGTGAACAGGTACCGGTGCGCGCGTAGTTCGTTACCATATCGTGCAGCCAACCGACAAGTTACGACGAACTAACCATGAACATCCAACAAGGCATCCAAGCAGCCGTCGACGGCATCGACCTCTCGCAATCCGAAGCCGCCGATGTCATGGCGCAGATTATGGGCGGCGAGGCCACCGAAGCTCAGTTCGGCTCGTTCGTGACCGCGCTCCGCATGAAAGGCGAAACACCTGAAGAGATCGCCGGCATGGCCTCGGTGATGCGAGATGTGTCGCTGCACGTAAACAGCGGCGTCGAGACCGTCGACACCTGCGGCACCGGCGGCGACGCTAAAGGTTGGTTCAACATCTCCACGGCCGCCGGATTCGTCGTCGCAGGCGCCGGTGTGCACGTCGCCAAACACGGTAACAGGGCGATGTCCGGATCAACAGGCAGTGCGGACGTTCTCGAAGCTCTCGGGGTCAACATCCTGCTCGGACCAGAGGGAGTATTTCGCTGCATCAACGAAGCCGGCATCGGATTCATGTTCGCTCAGGCTTTTCATCCCGCCATGCGGTTTGCAGGACCGCTCCGACCACAGATCGGCATCCGTACCGTGTTCAACATCCTCGGACCGCTAACCAATCCAGCAGGTGCGACACGTCAAGTCTTGGGCGTCGCCGACCGCGCGACCGCCGAGAAGATCGCAAAGGCGCTTCAGCTGCTCGGAACGGATTACGCATTGGTGGTGCACGGTGAGTCAGGTGCCGACGAAGTCGACATCGAGGGGCACACCCTGATGTTCCAAGTAACACCCGACATCTTAAAGCGACGCCGGACCCGCCCCGCCGACTTCGGTCTGCCCGAAGGCGATCGCGAGCATCTGGTCGCAGAGTCGGTAGAACACAGCGCTGAGATCATCCGAACCGTCCTCTCGGGCGCGGGTGGCGAACACAACGCTCCGCCAAGCCCCGAACGCTCCCGATACAACGTAGTCGCGATAAACGCCGCTGTCGCACTTCTTGCCGCAGGCAAAGCAGAAAGCTTCAACGACGCCGCCCTAATGGCCAAAGACAGCATCGACAGCGGTGCCGCCGCCGCGAAACTCGCTGCCTTGGCCAAAGTCAGCAGCGGCTTAAGTTGAACGGGATTGGATATGTTTCCGCATCAACGGATCGAGAATACCCCGCCGAGGCGACGAAGTTTTCGACGGTGTAACATGTCGTAAGCCCACTTCGGGTGCTCGGTAGCGTCCATCCGCGCGGTATCATTCCGAGCGGATTCATGATCTCGACGAAAGTAAAACCCACACTCGACCGATACGGTAACTCCTTGCGTTACCGCGATTTCCGATGGGTGATGCTCGGCAGCTTGGGCGGTCAATCCGCCTATTGGGCATTGATCATCGCGCGCGGGGTGCTGGTGTTGGAGATGACGAATTCGTCTGCGTGGGTGGGGGTAGCCACGTTCGCTGCGATGGTTCCGCGGTTCTTGATGCCGCCAGTCGCCGGCTATCTCGCCGATCGGTTCGACCGCCGCAATGTGCTCGTGATCGCATACGTGCTCCAGTTCTTCAACGTACTGGCTCTGGCAGGGTTGGCTTTCGCGGACATGTTGACGATAGGGATATTGGTCGCGTTGTCATTGCTTAACGGTAGTTTCAGGGCCTTCCAGATGACGGCGACCCAGGCTTTGGTGCCGAATCTTGTCCCGCAGCGCGACTTGTTGAACGCGATCGCTCTCAACCAGATGTCGCTGCAAGGCTCGCGACTGGTCGGGCCCGCGCTGATCGCTCCGGCGTTGCTGACTAGCGGCACGAGCGCCGCGTTCCTCGCCTGTGCAGCCTTGTACGTGGTCAGCATCGTGTCGGTCGTGGCGATACAGACCCGGTCGAGCGGCGCGCTGACGAAAGGCGCGGGGATGATCCAGAGCTTGGTCGAAGCCGGATCATACGCTTGGGCCGATACCCAGTTGAGATTCCTGTTCATCCTGATCGCCTTGCACTGCGCGATGACGATGTCCTTCGAGACGGTGTTGCCGGTCCTTTCAAAAGAAGTGTTGGACAATCCCGAAAACGCCAACACCCTGATGATGGCCGTAGGAGGAGGTGCATTAATCGGCGTGTTTGCCATCAGCGGGACGCGAGGAGCAACCAGTCGCGGCATGATCATGCTCGTCACCGCCGCCCTCAGCGGCGCGGCTATGTTGATTCTGGCCTTTGCGACTGATCTTCCTACCGCCATGCTGGGCGCAGCGGCAATGGGCGCCACTCAGGCAGCATTCATGGCGATCGCCGGAGCCATGGTCCAGTCGCTAGCCCCAGACGAAATGCGAGGCCGGATCACAGGTTTCAGTCACATCATCATCGGAGGCACGATGGCAGTATTGAATCTCGTCAACGGCTTCGCAGCAGACATGTTCGGCGTCTCAGCCGTCCTCTTCGTAATGGGTCTCGGCTTCACCGCGATCGTCCTCGCAAGCCTAGCCGTAGGTCCCCTCCGGAACATCTACCGCGGCATAGCCGCAGCTCCCGCCCCGGCCGGGTAGATTCCGTGCCACGTCTGAAGCCTCTTTGCACAAACATAGGGGCAACCATCGTGGTCGCTCTACCAGCCACTTATGCCCCTTTCGTGGGACGAAAGGGGCGCGAGCGCAGCGAGCGGGGTATGCAGGGGGAAGGGAAGGGTCCTGCCAACCAAACAACGGCCAACCCACACTTGACTTACTTGATACATATGTATTAATATCAACACCGAGGCACCCAAGCCTGCATTTAATCGCCGGCCAGGGCGCCCAACGAAAAACGAAACATCGCCGCGTCGTGACGGGTCAGCGCAACCCTTCGAAGACGCAGCAAACACAATTGAATGCAATGGTCGCGGGCGGGGCTACACGGAGCCGCCAACACACGGCTCCCCGACGGTGCCCGCCAAAAACCCAGTAAGACGGGCCAAACGCGACCGGAAACCCGGTTACGAAGGCGGTTGTAGCTGTAGCGCTCGGAATGCGGAGACTTACTGCTGACTCCGACTACACAAGCGAGCCAGACGGACACTCCTTCCCCACAATTGGGGGCCTTAGATCCTCCCTCCTTCAGGAGGGGGCTAGGGGGAGGTCACGTTCAAGGGCCGAGCGAACGAGTCCTTCTATCCGGCAGACATCTACCCGCATCGTCGGGCGGGGGAGGCTACAGCGCTAGCGAGGGGGAACGAACCGAGCGATGACGGGGGCAGTCTTACAGATGCTCCCCGGAGGTCCGACGGACTGGCGACGTCGGGGGTGCTGGATCCTAAAGTGAAATCCAAGAAACCTATCGCACGCGATCCCAACGACGCGGCGATGATTCGATAAACCATCCTGTAATCCCCTCTCCCTCGATGGGAGAGGGCTAGGGTGAGGGTGCGCCTTGTGGTCGCCCTACCAACCAAACAACCGGGGACCAAATCCCCCGATTAAACGCGCCTGAACAACAACCCAACATCCCCATCCATCCTGTCCATCCATGCGAGTCCCCCGCCAGGCGAACTTCGTGATGTTTAAGATTAGGATTACCCTCCCCCTATGTTCTGGCGCCCCTCGTGACTCTCGATAACGGAAAAATGTCCATCCTCGATCGCATCGTCGCGGCGAAGCGGAATCGAATCGAGGACGACAAAGCAACAACGTCGTTGAGTGCGATGATCGGTGCGGCGGAAAACGCTACTCACGAAGAGCCGGCGTTGCGGTTCGACGAGGCGATAGGCGCGCCTCGGTCGGTTGCGGTGATCGCAGAGATGAAAAGATCATCGCCATCTGCAGGTGTGATGGATGCCGATCTCGACCCAGGAGAGCGTGCCGAAGTTTATAGCCGCGCCGGTGCTGCGGCGATATCAGTGTTGACCGAGCAGGACTTTTTTCTAGGTTCGATTTTCGATCTTGAGACTACATCTCACATCGCACATCAACACGGAGTCGCCGTGCTGGAAAAGGACTTTGTAGTCAATGAATACCAGATCTACCAAGCAAGAGCGCACGGTGCGGATACCGTACTTCTGATCATCGCGATTCTGGATCCCGTGCAGTACTACGACCTTTACGAGATCGCTACCGGCCTCGGCATGGAGCCATTGGTGGAGGTTTTCGACGAACCAGAGCTGGAAATTGCACTAACGCAAGCTGAACCTCGGATCGTGGGCGTCAACAATCGAAACCTGAAGACATTGACCACATCCTTAGACGTATTCCCAAGGCTCGCGAAGCGCATTCCCGACGACGTGATCAAAGTTGCAGAGAGCGGCATGAAGAACGCTGACGACGTGAAACGTATGGTCGACGCGGGAGCGAAAGCGGTCCTCGTCGGGGAATCCCTCATGACGTCTGATGGCGATCCGTCCGACCTCATCGCACAGATGGCCGAGATTACGGTATGAACCATCAACCCAAGATCAAGATCTGTGGTGTTCGGGATGGCGATGCCGCGTTCGTGGCGGCAAGTTCCGGTGCCGACTTCTTCGGAGTCGTACTTGTCGAAGGCGTCCGCCGACAACTCACCCCTTTCCGGGCACAAGAGGTCGTTAGAGACTTCCGCATCCGAGCCCGAGATCACCGAGTCAAACGACTCCGCCAAAAAGCGACGCAAGTTGTCGGACTGTTCCGAAACCAAGACGCCCGGTGGGTCAATAAAACTGCTCGACAGGTCGACGTCGACTACGTCCAACTCAACGGAGAAGAAGACGAAGCCTACATGCGCGCCATGTGGAAACCCGTGATCCGACAGGTCCGAATCAAAACCGAATGGTCGCGCGAGGAATTGAGCGACTTGGTCGACCACCACCTCTCTCAAGATCGCATCGTGTTGTTGGATCGATACGACGAAGATCAGCCGGGCGGGACCGGAAAGATGTTCGATTGGAGCATTGCTGAAGGCATCGCGAACCGCGAAGGGGTATTGCTAGCGGGCGGATTGCACCCCGGAAACGTCGACAGCGCATTGCAGGAGTTGAATCCGTGGGGAGTAGACGTGTCTACAGGCGTGGAAACCGACGGAATCAAGGACCATTCCAAGATCCGAACGTTCATCGAGACTGCCAAATCGGCGTAAGTGCCCAGGCGTCCGTCGATTCGCGATCCCCATTCAACCCGTCTATACTTTCCAAGCACTGAATCCGAGAAACGGCGCTTGGCGCGCGGAGGTAGGTCTTGAAGGTAGCTCAGATCGGAACCAAACATGGCCACGCAGCAGGCGTTTACCAAGTGATGCTCGAGCATCCGGGCGTCGAAGTCGTCGGTTGCTTCGAACCTGATAAGGATCGACAAGCCTACTGCATCGATTCGGGCGCATGGGACGATGCGGTATGGCTGGATTCCGTCGATGAAATCCTCGAAAACCCCGAGATCGTGGCGGTGGCCTCCGAGGGCGCTAATCGCGAAAGTTTGGGACACACCGAGGCGATCGTCCGTGCCGGAAAGCACTGTTTCTACGACAAACCGGCCGGCGACAACTTCCATCGCTTCATGCGTGTCATCGAAGATGCCAAGGCGCAGAATCTCGAAGTCACGCTCGGCTACATGTTCCGAAAGCACGACGGCTTCGAGCGTATGGCCAACTGGATAAGATCCGGTTTCCTCGGTCACATCTTCCAAATACGCGCCCACATGTCCACCTGGCTGCCAGAAGAATCTGAGGGTGGACAGCACACCGATAGGCGAGGGCTTTCGTACCACCGCGGCGGCGTGCTGTACGACCTCGGCGGACACATGCTGGACCAGATCGTCTGGATGATGGGGCGGCCCGAACGTGTGACCCCCTTTCTGCAAAACGCGACATCGACGACGCGCGACTTCATGGATAACACGCTCGCCGTACTGGAGTACTCCAACGCCATAGTCACCGTTGACATCGCGGCGATGGAGCCGCAACCGACCGCTCGCCGCTTCGAGGTCTACGGCACCGAAGGCTCAGCCATCATGGAGCCATTCGAGCCAGCGGATCAGTTGCGACTGTGCCTCACCGAAGCCAAAGGCGGCTATGATGAAGGCGTAACGATGATCGATCTCGAAGATCGCCGCCGATACGTCGATACGTTCGCGGCCTTCGTCGACACCATCGAAAACGGCACACCGCCGCTTCGCAGTCTGGAGCACGAACTGCTTGTCCAGGAGACGCTCATGCGGTGCACTGGTGGTTTGGCTAGTTGATGTGGTTTGAGAAATTGATCCAGATGTTTCGAGGTATTAAGTCGCCGTAGCGAGCCTGAATCCAAAAGGTACACAGACACGTTCGTTTGGAGCTGGCATTCGTGAGAACCACGATGCTAGCGCGTACTACGCTCGTCAATTGATGCCAATCGGCGTTGACGCTGATCTCGATCCCAAACCTCGTCCCGATAACTCGTTGCCGGAACATGCTCGCAACCGGTTTTTCTGCAAGAGCAGCGAAAATATGGGGGATCTGCCGGACCGTTGTGTGCAACTAATGGTTACGTCGCCCCCGTATAACGTGGGCAAGGATTATGACGACGATCTGTCAATGGTCCAGCATCTGGAATTGATACGTAGTGTCATGAGCGAAACATTCCGCGTACTTGTGGACGGTGGAAGGGCCTGCGTAAACGTCGCCAACATCGGACGTCGACCCTACATCCCGCTTCATGCATACGTCATACAAATCGCCGCCGCGACCGGGTTTTTCATGCGCGGAGAAATCATCTGGGACAAGGGAATGAGCGGTTCTTCAACCGCGTGGGGCAGTTGGATGTCGCCTGGGAACCCGACGCTTCGCGACACGCACGAGTACATCCTCGTCTTTCAGAAACCGCCATTTGGCAGGAAACGTCCTGATGGACGCAGCGCGACGATCTCGCGGGACGATTTTCTCGAATACACGAAAAGTCGATGGACGATGGCTCCGACATCGGCGAAGCGCGCGATGCACCCGGCACCGTTCCCAGTCGAATTGCCACGAAGATTGATCGACCTATATACGTTTTCGGGTGAAGTAGTGTTGGATCCTTTCATGGGGACAGGAGCTACAGCGATCGCTGCGAATGAACTCGGACGAGTTTTCGTCGGTTATGAGATATCGGATGCATACGTTGATATCGCTTCCGATCGACTAGCCGATACGTCGTCGAAACCTGCAACCGAGTGATGTCCGACGAAATAGTAGCGGCCATTGCGTCCGCCGTCGCTTCCTATCTCCTCGGTTCCCTGCCCTTCGCCGTATTGATAGCTCGCACCGCCGGAGTCGACATCTTTCAAGTGGGCACCGCGAATCCAGGAGCGTCGAATGTCTTTCGAAAAGTTGGGCGAGTGTACGGCGCCGCGGTCTTCGCGTTAGACATACTGAAAGGGGTTGTGGCGGTCTTGGTCGGGATGTTGCTGGGTTGCCCTGACTTTCTATTGCCTGTTGCAGGTTCGTTCGCCATCGTAGGTCATTGGTTGCCCATCTTCATGCGGTTCAAGGGTGGAGCTGGGTTGGCTACCGGTTTGGGCGTCGGGGTCGCGTTGCTCGGTTGGTGGGGGCTGATACCCACAATTGCGGGCCTCGCCGCTCTACCGTTCATAAAAGATGGACCCCGATCAGCCGCGGTTACGTTTGCGGTTGCTGTCGTAATTGGGTTCGCTACTGGACCACAATGGGTCGCGTTAGGCGGCATGGTTTTGATCTTGGCGCTGTTGTTGGGACGACTGTTCCTGGTCGAATTCCCCCGAGATCGACGGGGCGAACGTCCAGAACCTCACGTGCGTAGTTGAAGCACTCTGGCGCGCCTATTAGCGAAGCGCGTCGTTGTATATTGAATTGGTGTCGCAGAATGCGGCCAAGCGAAGCCTGGAGATCGAGTGATGCCAACGAGTCAGGAATACAAGGATCTAGAAGCCAAGTACTACATGCAAGTGGTGCGAAGGTTCCCGCCGGTGCTCGTCAGGGGCGAAGGCTCGCGAGTGTTCGATAACGACGGCAAGTCCTACCTCGACTTCACCGCTGGATGGGCGGTGTTGAACATGGGCCATTCGCATCCCGCGGTCACCGCCGCCATAAGTGAGCAGGCCGGAGCGATTATGCAGATGTCCAACCTGTTCTACACGACGCCGCAGCTACCTCTGGCCCAGTTCATCGTCGAAAACTCGGACGTCGACCGTGTGTTTTTCTGCAATTCGGGCGCGGAAGCCAATGAAGGTGCGTGCAAACTGGCTCGCAAGTATGGGCGGCAGAACTTGGACGGCGCGTACGAGATAATCACGGCGCTGGATTCATTCCACGGTCGAACTCAAGCGATGATGGCGGCGACGGGGCAACCTCATTACCAGGACAACTGGACGCCTCTGATGCCCGGGTTCGTGAACGTGCCCTACAACGACTTCGATGCCATCGCCGGGGCATACGTTGAGGGGCGTACCTGCGCAGTGTTGCTAGAACCCGTCCAAGGCGAAGGCGGAGTCAATGTCCCCGACGAAGACTACTTGATAAAGGTCCAAGACTTCTGCAAAGAAAAGAACATTCTTTTCATGTTGGACGAAGTGCAGACCGGCATGGGTCGGCTAGGCACGGTGTTCGGTTACCAAAGATTCGAGGGCGTCGAACCCGACGTCATGACGCTTGGCAAGGCATTAGGCTCAGGCGCGCCGCTCGGAGCATTTGCGTGCAAGGAGTTTTGCTCGGTATTGGAGCCTGGTGATCACGGATCTACGTTCGGAGGCAACGCTCTGACAACGGCTGCCGGCGGTGCTGGCGCGAAGGCTTTGCTGGATGAAGACGGCCCGGGTCAGGCGATGCGCAACGGCGAATACCTGACGGGCAAATTGAACGCTCTACGGGAAGATCACGAGGTGATCACAGAAGTCCGAGGCATGGGCATGTTGATTGGTGTTGAGATGAAGGAAGAGTTGTCCGCAGCCATAGTGGCGGACTGTGCGGCGAACGGATTATTGCTGAACGCGGTCCGTCCGAACATGCTCAGATTCATGCCTCCTCTCAACGCGAGCACCGAGGAGATCGATGAAGCGATCGGAATCTTGGATTCTGCGCTTGCGAAATCTACCGGCCGCAGTTGAGCGGACTTAACTTGGCGACCGATTCAGTCGATCGACGTATGTAAATTCCCGGAGCCGCTCTGTGAATTGCGTTTAGCCCTTAATGGTTAGAACGACTACGAGTTACGTTGCGAACAGTTGATTGTCAACGGTCGCGTATTGGCGGCGGAGCATACCGTCATGCGCCCCAGGAAATGCGTCATTCACTCCAAATCAGTCAAATCGGGGGTGCCTGCGCCCGGCGTTCTCCTTGACCCGCGGGTGATGTTCGCGCAGGGCGTAGAAACCTCGCCGGTGTGGACGTACAAACCTCTTGTCGCGGTTCATAATCGCGTTGAGCGCAGCTTCGGGTGACTTTTCCGGGAGGTGGCCGCCACGTTGCACGACTTCATGGGCAAGAAGTTTGTAATGCATCTCCTCGCCGTTCTTTTCCCTGAGGATCTCGATCGCGACGTCGCGGGGATCGATCGTGTACCGTGGAGCGCTGTTCGGTACGTCAATGGGTTGACCATCGTCGATCGCGAGCAGAGACCTCAACGCAACGACTTCAGCATTGATCTGAGACCGTTCCAATTCGAGATCTTTGATATTTTCGTCCGCAACCTTCAACCGAGATTCCAATTCACCCAATTGGCGCTCAGCCTCTTGTCGAAACCCTGCTTCCAAGTGGTGTTTGTTCATATGCGATTCCTTTCCCGGACCACTAAACCTACATAACGATCAAAATATTACATTCAATATAGAGTCCTGTCAAGGACAATGCGCGATGACAGTAATGTGCGATTAACTCGCAAGATTAAGGATGACTTGTCTCCCTTGTCCAATGGCCACAATCGGTGGATACAAATCCGACATCAGATTCAGTTAATGTAACCTCGATCCGCCCTCTACCTCCACCGCTTGCGGTCACTTCTCGCTGATCATGGCTAAAGCCAGTTACTTTCCACCACTTGCACTTGGGCACAGGGTAACCATCTATGAACGGTTCTATTGACACATTTGATGCGTACGTGCCCGCTACAATGTCTGCACCGACGCGACGGACGCCATCTTCGAAATCCGAATACGGCCCGATTTTCAAGGCGATCTCAATGTTGCGCCATAATCCGCAACCGTGTGTCACGAAGCCGACGTCGTCCGCTTCGATCGTCACGATCCATCGGTCGTCGGATTCGCCTTCCGCTATGGTTTCATCCGAATCTCCCGAGAATCCAGAAACGCGACGCCAACGACATCCGCCACCTCGACGGGGTACCGAATAGTAGGTTCCAGGTTCGATGTGAACACCCACTACGTACGATCCGCCGCTGAACCGCGAAGGTGGCGGTTCGACCGGTCCAGATCCTTCCGCAACGAATACGTTCCATTCACCACAACCGTATGTCGCGAATCCGACATCGGTATCACGAATAGTGACGATCTTCTGACCACTTGCCTTGGTTTCCACGATCGTGCCTGAAGTCCAAGTGAAGTCCGAAAGTCGCCGCCATTTGCACGTCGAACGTTGAGCATCCGACACGATGTACGTGCCCGGATCGATGTCAACGCCGACTTCGTACGTGCCGTCAGAAAACGCCGGCATCATTCGCGTACTCTCGCGTAAGGGATTCCATTCACCACATCCGAAAGACCGAAAACCCGCGTCGGAAGGAAGGATCGTAGCGATCGCCTGACCTTCGCTGGCGTAGATGTTCAATCGTTTGAAGGGATCGCCATCGAATCCAGTGAGTCGGCTCCAAAAGCAGATTTCTCCCTCAATAACGGAAGAGACGTAGGTTCCGGGCGCAATGTCACGACCTACGATATACACGCCGTCGTCGAATTTAGTATTTCGCGCGACGTTTTTGAAATCCGAAACATTTGGCACGAGTTTCCAATCTCCGCAACCGTCTGAATAAAATCCAACGTCAAAAGATTGCACAGTTGTGATCGAGCGACCTACAGCTAATTCACTCGTCACAAAAGCGGATGGTTCACCATCAAAACCGGATAAACGACTCCAAAAGCAAGTGCTACCTTCTGGCACGTCGGCGAAGTACGTACCGGCCGGAATTTCCGATTCAACGGCCCATGTACCTCGACCAAACATCTCCCTTAGATCACGGTCTTTAACGGGATCGAATACTTCCCAATCCCCGCAACCAAAGCTTTCGAACACCGCGTCGTGGGGTGTGATTTGGGTGATGTTTCGGCCAACCGGGTTTCTAACCGCTAATTGCGCCGCGTCGGATCCATCGAAATCCGAGAGGCGTCGCCACCAACACCGGCCTTGTTCATCCCCAGGGGAAACGTAGGTCCCGGGCGCTACGTGGACGTTGACGATATGCTCGCCTTCGCCGAAAGTCTTGTGCGCCTCCAGATTTGTTGCATTTGACAATGATGTCCACGAGCCGCAGTCCACCGAGCGAAAACCAACTGTCTCAGGCGTCAATTCCACGATGCCGCGGACGACTCCTGTGCCCGATGCTATTATGTCGGCGGGTCTACCGGCGAAACCGCGGAGAGTGAACCACCGGCAATACCGATTTTCGGCAGCATCTGCAAAATAAACGCCGGGGTTCACATCCGAGCCAACGATCAACGTCCCCACGCCGATTACACCGTCGGGTACGGCATCAACGTTCGCAGGTTCCAACGGTCTCCAAATGCCGCATCCATCGCTGTGAAAGCCGGTATCACTCGCAAAAATCGTGGCGACCTGCCGCCCTTTCGAGACATAACCTCCGCTGTTGTCAGGCGACGTATCTCCAAACGGTGCGGTTCTGAACCAATCACAAAATCCGTTGCCCGCATCGGCAATGTAGGTTCCGGGTGCGATGTCGATGCCGACCAGGTACGATCCATCGCCGAAATGCGTCAACGGTTCCTCGGCAAATCCAGCGTCGCGTCGATTCCAAGTGCCGCATCTGATTGAGTAGAAACCCGCGCTATCCGGTTTGATCTCCGCGATCGGTTCGCCGGTTTTCCACCATGTGATCAGATTGCTCGACGCTGGTTGATGCATGAAATCATCTACCGTGAACCAAACGCATCGGCCGTCGTTGCTGGTCGAAGTGTAGATTCCAGGTCTGATATCGACACCGACTTCATGCATACCCTCTTCGAACCGGATTGAAGGCGGCTCCGAGACCCGATCGAACCGTGGTTTCCAAATCCCACAACTCGATGTTTCGACGACGTTGTCCGAACTAGTGATGGTGACGATGGCTCTTCCGATAAACGTTGGGTTTCGGGTCTCTTCGTCGATGTCGGTAATACCGACGGAACAAATTCCGCTTTCGATTTCGGCGACATAGGTTCCTGGAGCGATATCGATACCGACGCGATGTGTGCCGTCGGCGAAGTCGCTAGGGCCGATCGCTGCGTCGGCCTCGGATGCGAATCCGGCGATGCCGCCGAGTAGGACAAAAGCGATCAATGCAAAGCGAATGATGTGACCCCCGCCTCGTCGCGGTAGTCCAACGGTTCGAATGTGTGACTGTGGGAACAAAACAGATACGCGCCGTTCATCCATGAACACGTGCGGTTGGTCGAAAAAAAGGATTCTGTTGCGCCAGCGCACTGAAGCGCCACGTAATCGGATATCGTATTCGATCTCGATCGCTCCGGCGATTCAGTCATCTACATGCGGCTAATCCTGATGCCGGAAACACAGGGATGCAGGTGAGATTAAATCGAGAAACCTAGTGTCCCGCCGATATCCGAACAATTCGTCCAATTGGCGATCTGCGAAGATCGAGTCGCTCAATTGCGACTACGACGTGTCGGTGAGCCAAAACTTCGACACCGAGCGATCGTGTATGCCCCGGTGAGGGCGTCCGGCGATCCGATCCCATCAATCGATTTCGGAATCAACGCGCGTCGCGCATCGTTTGGCGTTTCATCTGTGTCCGCGCAGGGAGACTGTAGATGTCGATGAAACCAACAGCGGCTGCGTGATCGAATTCATCCTCTGTGGAGTAGGTCGCCAGTTCGAAATCGTAGAGCGAATAGGGCGAGCGCCTGCCGGTGACGGTGGAAGAACCTTTGAAAAACTTCACGCGCACATCGCCCGACGTATATCGCATCACCGAAGAGACGAATGCGTCAAGGTTTTCACGCAATGCGGTATACCAACGCCCGTCATAGACGAGATCCGCATAAAGCAGCGCCAGTTGGGCTTTGACGCGCTGCTGGTCCCGTGAGAGCGTAGCGGTTTCGAGGGCAGACAGCGCTTGGTAAAGCACGACGGCTGCCGGCGTCTCGTACACCTCTCTAGATTTGATGCCGACGAGACGGTTTTCCAGGTGGTCCACCCTGCCAACACCGTGGGAACCGGCAAGGAGATTAAGTTGCTCGATGAGGTCGACCAGCTCCAATTTTTCGCCGTTGAGCGCCACCGGAACGCCTTCTTCGAAGCCGATCTCCACCTCTTCCGGTTGATCAGGAGTCTGATCAGCGGGTTGCGTCCATGAGAACGCATCTTCGGGCGGCGCGAACCACGTGTCTTCGAGGTCTTCGCCTTCGATCGCGAGTCCCCACATGTTGCGGTCGATCGAATAGACGCGTTGATCATCGCCCACTTCGCGCAGCTCAAGGCCGGCTCGGTTCGCGAACTCTTTCTCTTCGTCGCGCGTCATGTCCCACTCGCGAGCGGGCGCGATAATGCGTAGTGGTTCGCCGTGTGCTGCCAGTGTCTTGATGCCAGCGTCGAATCGAACCTGATCATTGCCCTTCCCAGTACACCCATGCGCTACAGCAACGGCGCCCACTTGACGTGCGGCTTCGACGAGTTTTTTCGCCATCAACGGTCGTCCAAACGCGGTTGAGAGCGCGTACGCCGATTCGTACATTGCGCCAGCTTTTAAGCCTGGCATGATGAAGTCGCGGGCAAACTCATCCTTCACATCCCAAACGAGGGAATCAACCGCACCAGCCGACGCTGCTCGTTCGCGAACTCCTTCGAGTTCGGGCCCGCCGCCTATGTCGACGGTCAGCGTGACGACGTCGAGGCCATAGTTTTCACGGATCCAAACGATGGAGATGGTCGAGTCCATCCCGCCGCTGTAAGCAAGTACGCACTTATCCCTAGCCATGGGTTGATCGATTCCTTAGGTGTGGTGTTGCGCCAAAAAAAGACGAACGATTGGGCAAGCGCCCATTACGTCAATCGTAAAACGATGGCAGATTTCCACCGAGATCGACGACTCTATCGCATTGCCATACGCCTGATACGCGCGTGCGCGGTGCGACGGACTTTAGCTGCCACGCGAGTCGGCGACTCGAGCGACAGCATCAACGGGATCGCAGGCAAGAGCGCCAGCGTCAAAAAGATGTACGCCGGACGGTACGAATCGGTGAGTTCGAACATGAATCCAACAAATAATAGGCCGATTGTCACCCAAACCGAACTGATGGAGCTCGTGACGCCGACGAGCGTGCCATAGCTACGTCGCCCAAAATACTCGGCAAGGATGGAAAGTCGGAGGGGTATGGATGAGCCAAAACCGAATCCGGAACAGAAGACGAAGAGAGGAAGGGGTATCAACCCCCAAGATATGCCCAACAGGTTTGAGTGGGTGAGTGCGAGCGAGGCGACGCCAATTGTTTGAAGAGAGAGTGCGCCCGCGAGTAGGAATTTGACGTTGAACCGATCGCCAATCGCGCCAACTGTGATTCGCCCGAGGACATCGCCTATCGCGACTGAGCCAGCTGCGATCGAAGCCAGCCATAGGTCGATTTTGTATTCAAGTAACGTTGGCAGGTGGAACAGGTTGGTCATGGCCACGAGTTCGCCGATACTAACCGCGATGGCGATCTGCCAAAACGCTCGAAGCCGGACCGCGTCGCGCATGCCAACGGCGACCTCACGCGGTTGACGGATAAACGGCCGCGTAGGATTAACGGGCGTTGACGTCCGATCATCGCCGCCATCTGGCCGCATCCCGTAGTCCTCGGGTCGGCGGCGGAGTAGGAACACAACCGGCGTCCCGACTACCCAAAATCCGATCCCGACGCAGAGCAAGATCGTTCGCCACCCAAAGTGTTCGATTGACCAGACGAGCAGCGGCAACACAACCGCGCCCATGGCTGAAAAGGTCATAACCGTAGCCAGTGCTCGTGCCCTCAGGCGTACGAACCAGTTGACCACGGTGGTGACGAACACGATGAATTCACCGAAGGACAATCCGAGCCCGAGGACGAGCATGGCGGCGTAAAAGTGCCATAGCGCCTGCATCTGACTCATGAGAATGAATCCCCATCCAGTAACGAAGATCCCGAAAATCAGCACTGCGCGAGGTCCAAACCGATTTATCGCAGCACCTACGAATGGAGTGAAGAACGCGCTTTCAGCGCGTTGCAGAGCCATCGCCGTTGCGAATACGCCAGATCCCCATCCGGTGAACGATCTAAGTACCGGATCGACAAATGCTTGGAAGCCGCGCCAAAAAACGGCAGACGTGTAGAACTGGACCGTCCCGCTACCGATGACGATCCACCAACCGTAGAAGATCTTAGGCTTGCGCCCTTTCAACGTCGTGATCCCTCAGGACGTCTTTTTGCAGCACATATCGATCGAGAAATGGAGCGACTGCACGGATGAAGCCGATCGGATTGTCGCCCGGGACGCGGTGGCTCGCATTGGGAACGTAGGTGGCGGAACTGCCGGGCACGGTTTCCACCATGCGCCGAACTACATCGCTCGTCACAAGTTTGGAGTTTCGGCCAAGGACGAAGAGAGCGGGTGTGGTGACTTTGCTCAATGCGGCCCAAAAATCATCGGCCGTGTAGCTACGACTGTGGTGGTCTAAAAGTCGCGAATCGTGTTTCCACTCCCATGTGCCATCGCCGTGTGCCCGCGTGGCGCGCAGGAGCGAGCCACGTACTGCGTCGCGGGTGCGCAAAGGGCTCATCTTGGCGACTTTGTCAACAAGCTCTTCAAATGTCCCTTCTCTAGGGAGTGCTGTGATGAATCGGTTGACGCCGCGGCTGGCTTGACGGTTAGTTTCGGGTGCGACATCCACCACTACGATGGCATCGACGATGTCCGGGTTTTCCGAGGCGTAGACGTACGAGAGCTGACCACCGAGTGACAGACCGACTAGCGCGAAACGTCCGACATTCATTTCAGCCCTGAAATGATTGACGAACCGGCGGAGATCGGACAAGTAGAAGTGGGTGTTGTAGTCGGGTTCGACGGGGCGCCCGCTGTCGCCGTGGCCGCGGAGGTCAAGCGAGATGCATCTGAAACGAGAGCGCAACGCAAGACAAGTGAAGTCCCATGTTCGTGCTTGTTGCAAAAATCCATGGATGAAGATGACGGCGGGTATTCCGTCGCCATCGTCACCCCAATCAACAAAATTGAGGTGGTGCCCATCGGGGTGTTGAATCTGTGCTGAACTTGGAGTCGAATCGTCGTCGAACCGCACGCCTGCGCGCCGCGCCGCATCGAGGGTCGCTTGAAATGAGGCTTCCATGGTCATTTCGTTAGATTACAAGTTTCCAGTGGGCGATAATTGTGGTTTCGGAGCACGTCTTGACACAGCGCTTCGTAAAGTGGACTGCGCACAGATATGCGGCGCGGTCGGGTTCGTATCGTTAGACACGGTCCACAGCAAATGTGAAGTTAGGACGTTTTGGAAGCGGCAATCCGAGGCCTTTCAACATGCGCATCGGCGAACTCTTTGACATACCGATCCGGGTCCACTGGTCGTGGCTCATCGGCTTCGCGTTGCTTACTTGGTTGATCGCGTCTGGCGGCCTACCGTTCATTTCGGTGAGGTTGACCGCGACGCAAGAAGTGATAATCGCGGTCATCGTCACGATTTGCCTGTTTCTTTCGGTTTTGGCGCATGAGTTAGCGCATTCACTCACGGCCAAACGCCTAGGTTATTCCGTGTTGTCGATTACGCTCTTGATCTTTGGCGGCGTGAGCGTGATCGCAGAGACGAGATCACGATCATCGCACGATTTCATGATTGCGGCTGCGGGCCCGGGCATGTCGCTGCTTCTCGGAGTTGTGGCTTCGATTCTTTACTTCGTGTATCGCGACCCATTCGCAACTGGAAGCGCGGCCATGTTGCAAGGGATCCTCTTCTACATTGGGCTGCAGAACATAGCCTTGGCGATTTTTAACATGTTGCCCGGCTTGCCGCTCGACGGTGGCAGAGTCCTTCAATCGGCGATTTGGGGTTTGACGGGAAACCGACGATTTGCAGCGAGATTCGCCGGCAGAGCTGGCCAGATGCTCGCAGTAGCGATGATGGTTGCGGCTGCGTTCATGGTGTTCGCCCGTCAAGATCTTTCGGGCGGTTTGTGGCTTTTCTTGATCGCTTCCTTCATACTGCCCGCGTCGACCGCCGAAACGAGGCGCGCTAGCCGCGGAAGTCGTGTTTCCCGAGTGGCGGGCATACCGATACGGTCCGTTATGTCTTCGGTGCCTACGGCGTTGAACTCGGAAACGCCTCTCGATGCGGCGGTCAGGAACGTAATCTCGTTGCATCCTGAAGTTGTCATACCCGTCCTTAGCAACGGTAGAGTGACGGGAACCGTGTCGATGGCAGACGTGACGTCGCTCGGGTTGGGTCAGAATCAAGGTGCCGGATTGACGGTTTCCGACGCCGCTCAACCAGTTTCAACGTTCGCGATCGATCCGAACGCGGACATCTCCCAAGCGGAAGAACTGTTGGAAAAGCGATCGATCGATCTGCTGTTGGTTTTCGACAACGGGTATTTGATCGGCACGATCTCAAAAGACGATGTCGATCGCGTTATGTCGCGAGGAGCGGACGACTAAGGAAACAGTGCCGCACGGCGATGGGTACCGATACCGATGAGACGATTAGCGTCCATGTCGTGGGCTTCGACGTGAAATCGAAAACGGGTGCCGTTCACCTCGAGCAGCTCCGCGGTAGTTTTGATCCGGGCACCCAAAGGCGCTGGAGCGACGTGTTTAATGTCCACGTGAAATCCAACGGTGAATCCGCCGTCCGGCAATCTAGGGTCAAGACCCAGCATCGCAGTGGTCTCCAACTCGTTGATCATCGAAGGGCTTGACAGCGTCGCGCGTGCCGGGTCACCGCCTGGCGAATACAGCATCGATTCGGTTACGACCCACTCTCGTTCGTGCCGCCAGCCGGATTCGATTGTTTCGTTGAGATCGAGCATCGGTGTTGGGACTCTACTCGGCCAACAGGTGGTCTGCCATAACGGTGAAGTCGGGAACGGTCAGATCAGGTTCGTATAGACGATCGGTATCTTCGTACGGCAGGTTGTAACGATTTACATAGATGCCGCGGAGGCCGCAAGTACGAGCGCCGAGGACATCGTACGAATTCGCGGAAACCATGATGAGTTCACCAGGTTCCATTTCCAGGCGCCGTGCCGTATTGCGATAAACCCCCGGATGTGGTTTGAACGCGCCGACATCCTCAACTGAGATTACATCGTCGAAATCGTATTTGATACGTTGTGTCACCAAATGATCTAGAAACCAAGGATTGCCGTTGGAAAACGCTACGAGCTTGTACTCGTGGGCCATGCGGTGCAAAGCGGGTAGGCAATCTGCGAACGGTGAGAGTTCCTGCCAACCTTGCATGAACGCCTCTACCTCGTTTTCGCTTGGGTCTAGATCGTGCAATCTCGCAATGTAGACGAAAGCTTTTTGTGCGGTTTCGAGGTATCCGGTGTGCCCAAGTTCGAACAGAGAGTCTTGGTACTGCTCTATACGTTGGCGGTGCCGCAAATCGGCCCAGAAATCGGCCGCGGTGACTGCTTGATCCGCACCGCGACCACGAATGAAGTCATCCAAGAACGGCGTCAAACTACCACCCAAGTCGAGCACGGTGCCGAAAAGATCGAAAGTGAGTGCTTTGCATTTCGTTAAATCGACCATACGGGTATCACTCCTGCGCGAACTGTGAACTCGTGCATCTGAGCATAACCATCGGTGCGACGTCCGATTCGTTTTCGCTGAACATGTCGCAGATAGCCGTCGGTTCACCGGGCGTCACACCTTCGAGGATCGGATAGAGATGCCAGTGGCGCCCGTCAGTAATCGCAAAGATCGCTACGCCGCTTTTGATACATCGCTCCAAGTGAAACTCGATGCCATCTACGATGTCAGCGCCAAGCGCCCTAGTTTCCACCACCGCCAGAGTCCGATCAGGTGCCGCGTCGGAGTGCAGGGAATGGACCATTCGCGCGTCACCATCGTCCAACGACGACGGTATGAACCAAAACTCAGGATGTCTCACCCTCCAACCAAGTAGATTGAGAACCGGGGCCACCAAGATCACGAACGTCCTCGAAACGCTTCGATGAATCCCCAGCAGATTGAACTGGTCAGTCCGCGCCGATTTAACCTCGGCGATCAATTTGCGTTGAAGTGCGGACGAAACTTAGTCCACCGACTTGATGAGTTTGATGTCGCGGTGTGCCAAATGACCGCGCACCAGCGGCATGTTCTCTTCCCACCACTCAGAGCCGTAGAAAGCCGCCTCTTTCTCTTCCAGCTCCTCGATGGTATCCCCGTACGAACGGATCCATATGAACTGCGACTCTTCGTCATTGACCCAAACAGTCTCAGCCTTCATTCCGAAACCGTCCATCACGTCGATGAGAGTTTCGTCGAAGAGTTTGAGCCAGGAATCCATCATTCCCTTGTTGATCGTGTAAGTCCTAAGGTGCGCAACGGTCATCGCGTTTGATCTCCTTTTTTCGACGGCGTAATCAGTCTCGCTGCCATCAAAACATTATCTATTTCCAGCTTGCATGTCGGATCAGATGCGGTAATAACGTTCCGCGTTGGTTTCAAACAGTTTTGCACGATCCGAATCCGAAAAATCGGATGTAATCTCGTCGTACGCGTTCCAGATCGCCGCGTACGAGGAAAACAGCATGTCAACCGGGTAATTCGAAGCGAACATGCATCGATCAACGCCGAATATGTCGATCGTGTCGAGAACGAATTGGCGTATTCGATCTGCGCTGAACTCGCCGGAAAACATGCCTAGGGCCGAGATTTTCACTGAGACGTTGTCGGCGGTGGCCAATGCGGACATCCCTTTACGCCACAGATCAATGCCAGCGCCATCCCAGTCGCGTGGCATTCCGGTGTGATCAAGCACGATCAGCACGTTGGGCACTCGATGCGCCAACGCTGCGGCATCTTCAAGTTGCCAAGGCCATACCTGCAGATCGAACGAACCGTCGTGATCGGCAAGCGCTCTGTACCCGCGAAGCCAGCCCGTGTCGGTCATGAGGTCGTTGCGATCAGTGAATTGCCACTTCGGGTCTTCCGCCCAGTTGAGCATGTGCCGGATACCGCGCCAATTTGGATGCTCAGCATGGCGCGCGATCATTTCCGGCGCGTCGGGTTGTGACAGATCGGCAAATCCGATGATGGCGTGCGGCATGCCGCGCGAATTTTCAGAATCCGCGACGCTCTGCAGCCACGCCGTTTCGCCCACTGGATCGGCTTCGTGGTCCCATTCGGCTTGCACGTGGACCGATTTAGCGAGCGGCAGACCTTCCGCATCCTGATGAAGGTGTGAAATGAGGTAAGTGCGACGGAAAATAGAGTAGTCGCCGACGAAGTGGTCGATGCCCTCTGTGAGCCACGGATAAGGATTGTTCTCTAGGTCCCAAAGATGGTGGTGTGTATCGATGAACTTTGGTACAGCCATGACCGTTCTCCTGTTGTGCGGCGATTCTTCGGCCGGCGCTAAGCCCGACTCAATCTGTATGGAACACTTCGGTAAGCACGACCATGTTTTGGTCAGGATGCGAACCCTCAGGGATCTCGAAGTACGGCGCCATAAAGTCTTGCCAACGATCGTTCACTTCCTCGTCTGCCATTCCTTCAAGGGCTTTTTCGAACGATTCCGGCACCTCGGCATAACCGAATAGCGTGCCGTCGTCGCGTGCGAAGATGCTGTAGTTGCGCCACCCGTGTCGGCGCAAAGCATCGAGCATATCGGGCCAAACGTTGGCGTGATGCTCAGCGTATTCATCGATAACGTCCGATTTGATTTTCATCAGAAACCCGACACGTTTCATTTTCATGCTCCTCGGAGCTGGTGAGATGACGTTCGATTACGACAAACATGACTATATCCGAAACGGGGCGGACATCAGCGTCGAATGAATGGTGGCGGATGAAACTGAGCGGCGTGGAATCGAAGTATGGGAAATCGTTAACCTTTAAGGATGCTCGCGCCGGACAACAGCCGCGAATTGATTCGCCGCGTCGCGCTTTTTGCGACGGTCGCGTTGTTGAGCGCCGCGTTCGCAGCCGCGATTGCTTGCACTGATAAGGCGGACGTGGAGGTTGCTACCATCGAGCCAACCGCAGCGCCTCCTGGCGAAGTGGTCAAGAGAGACCTCGTACCTCCAACCGAGCGGCCTCCAACGTTTACTCGCACCCCTACGTTCACCGTCACCAGCACATTTACCCCCACCGCTACGAGCACGGCACCGCCGACTAGCACACCTACGCCTTCTCCTACTCCCACATTTACGCCGGTCCCTACGCCCACGCCGACCTCGACTCCAGTACCCACCGCTACGCCCACTCCTACACCAACACCTACCGCCACGCCTACTCCGTCACCGACAAATACCCCGATACCGACAGAGGTACCGCCCAACACGCCGACACCAGAACCGACTGCGACACCGACGCCGGAACCGACTGCGACACCGACGCCGGAACCGACCGCGACGCCGACGCCGGAACCGACCGCGACGCCACTTCCGACATCCACTCCAACCATCACGCCTACACCTTCGCCGGTACCAGCAACTGACCTGACCATTCGTTGGGTGTTCGAAACTAAATCCACGGGAACAGGACCAATCCGGGCCATAGTGCCAGATGTTACAGTTCGCGATGGGGTAGTCTACGTTGGTTCGAAAGACAACACCTTCTACGCGTTAGACGCATTGTCCGGTAATGAGATTTGGTCGCGCAACGTTCATTCCGATGTCACGACTGGAGCGGTTTTGAGCGAAGACGGATCCACCGTCTTTTTCGGCACGGCGAGTGAGGGCATCTACGCCCTGAACACCGAAAACGGTAGCAAGCTGTGGGACTACAACAACGACAATGTCGGGAGCTTCGATGTCCGACCTACTGTTCACGGCCACGTATTAATTGCACCATCGTCTGACGGCCGCATTTACGCCTTTGACGCGGATCCGGAAAGCGAAAACGTCGGTCAGCGTTTATGGACTTTCCCCGCAGAACGATCGAAGGAATTGAATCAGTTCAGAGAATCGGGAGTAGCGCATCGGGACATTTTTTACATCGGTAATGACGATGGCACCATGCACGCTGTGACTATCAGTACCGGATTCCGTAACTCAGCGGATCATCGAGGCAACCAGATGCCCTATTACGATCCGGGTGGAGACGCGGAACCGGAGGCACTTAAATCTGCGGTCGTCCGATCCGGAAATGACATCTACTTTGCAAACGACGCCAATGAAATCATCCAGTACACAGGGAATAGGATCAGGTGGGTTTACACAGCGCGTCGACCGGTCAGGGGAGAAATCGCAGCCACCGAGGACATAGTGGTTGCCGCCGATCGATCTGGGGCGATCTACGCCTTGAACCCAGACCTCATGGAAGCCGAAAAGAAGCGGGAACGCGATCTATACGTTTCGCCTGAACTGCTTTGGAGGGAGTTCACGGAAACGCAAGAAGGTGTGGACGCAATCGTCATCGGAGGGCCAGTAATAGCTGGTGATTACGTTTTCGTGATAGATCATTTCGGCGTCCTTTACATGATCGATCTCGATCGCGGCAAGGCGAGATACACGCTTGATCTATGGCATGGGCCCTCTCCTTGTCGGTTGTGCAAATCTACCCCTGCTATTGAGGGCGATATGCTGTTCGCAGGAACTCAAGACGGCACCATCGTTGGGATTCAACTTCCCGAGTACGTCGGCGACGAATAGTTTCCGCCGCTAATCAACGGCGCGATGTTAAACTGCGCTACTGAATCGCCGTTCCCCGAGGACGGCGTGTTCATCAGCATTGTTCAACCCTTCAGTTGGAAACGCCATGAAATCATTCGCACAAGCACTAGACCTCAAGAACGATCCGAAAGTCATTGCGGAATATGAAGAGTACCACCGCGACGTCTGGCCGGAGGTGTTAGAAGCACTGAAGGGAATCGGCATCGAACGCATGGAGATATTCCGCATCGGGAACCACCTCTTCATGTACTGCACGGCTCCTGACGACTTCGATCCCAGCCGCGATTTCCAGAACTACACATCGACCAAACGCGCTGAAGAGTGGAACGATCTGATGATGACATACCAGCAGAAAGTCCCCGAGGCCGGCCCCGATGATTGGTGGGCTCCGATGTCACTCGCGTTCGACTCTGAGTGGTTTGAAGATTGAGAACCGCACCTCTAGGTTCGTACCCATCGGCGGACCCAAGTAGTGTCTAGAGACGAACCGGATACCGCGGAAGAGTTCACCGAAGCAATCTCTGAAGCGATCCAAACGGCCGAGGAACTTGCTCTGACATCGGTCGCCCGCGGCGATTACACGCATTCAGACCTAATTTCAGAGCGTTTAACGCCCTGTCTGATGCAAGCGAAGACGTACGCGGAGATTGGCATGACTTCTGCTCCAGAGATTCGGAGTGGCATCACAGAAGCGACAGTCGTCGTGGCCGAATTGGCTGACATCGACGCCAGGTTTTCGCCACTGCTTAGCACGTTGAGACGTCTGCGCGAAGCTGTATCGCGAAATATCGTCTAGCTTGGATTTGCCTCGATGAACCGCATCGATGTCGAGATAGATGAGGTAGCCATCACAGCTTCCAACGCCGAAGTGCAAATCGTCGAAATTGCAATCGACACGATCCTGAAACGAGAAGGATATTCTGCCGATCGGTTTGCTGAGATCACTGTTCTACTCACCAGCGATGCCAGATTAAGGCAATTGAACCGCGACTTCGCTGGCGAAGACCATGTAACTGACGTGCTTTCATTCGGTGCGAGCACCGCAACGGACTTCCCCGACCAAGAAGGCGACGGCATTCATCGCGTTCGCTTGGGAGACATCGCGATTTCAGTGCCGCAGACGACACGACAGGCGATTGACAAAGACGTGACCTTTGAGCGGGAGCTAGCGATGCTGGCTATCCATGGCACCTTGCATCTACTTGGGTATGATCACACGGAGCCGGATGACGAGCTCGTAATGTTTGGAAAAACCGACGACGCGTTGGACGAAGTTTTCGCTTCTGTTGACTGAGCTGCCGAGCGTGCGACTCGGTCGCTTCTTTGCCTTAACGGCTGTTTAGGAAGAGCGGGGCGAGTAGCTGATCGACGGGGACATAGTTATCGGTCAGCATTATCGGATCTTCGCGGTGAAACCAACGGTATGAGAACTCTTCGGGCATGAATTTCGACACCGGTTCATGCCATCCAGATGCTTTGTTGGCTTCGACCAGGTCGTCATAAGTGATCTGGTATGAAGATCCGACCACTACGTGGGTTACGTTCGGGCGTTCGTCGTTCTCCCAGATTTCGTCTTCGCGTAGGACATACACGTAGTCGAAAGTCTGTCGCAACGTGTTGACGTATGCGCGAAGGAAGTTGCCGATCTCGAGATTGTCGACGATATTGACGATGTAGATGCCGTCGGGTTTCAGTAGCTCTTTGACGCGCTGATTGAATTCGTGCGTAGTCAACTGGTACGGCACTGAGAAATCGTTGAATGCGTCGCCTACAACCATGTCGTACTGACCGTCAGGTAAGTCGTTGGCCTTCATGCGAGCATCTACGTTGTAGGTGGTAATAGTGGTGTTTCTTGGTAGCGCGAAGTAGGCGTGGGCAACCTCGGTGACCTCTGGGTCGATTTCGATCACTTCCACGTCCCAGTGCGGATACCGGACCTCGATGAGGCGGGGCATCGTGTAGCCACCGCCGCCAATGAACATCACTTTGGGTTTCTCGCTGCGCTGATCCTGCAAGGACACAAAATCGGCGGTGACCTTCTCGTAGCCGTAGACGAGAAATGTTGGGTCGTCGAGTGCGACGTAGCTGTGAAGCAGTTGATCAAGCGTCAGAGTACGGACACGGTGGCCCTCGATCTCTCGTTCGCGCACTTTGATGCAGAAGTAGCTGCTTTCTTCGTCGCAACCGGAATCGAACCAGTCGTACCTAATCGTCAAAACACCTGAGACTGCGATGATCGCTATGGCAATGACCGCGAGGAACTTGTAACGGACTTTCCACAAATCTCCAAACAATAGTGCCATTGCGAAAAGGACGATCGCGACCGCTAACACAATGGGTCGCGTACCGATCCACTGGATGAGTACGAAGCCCGTCAAGAAGACGCCGAGGATGGAACCTGCGGTCGAAATCGCGTAGAACCTACCCACAATGTCGCCGGTTCTGGATAAATCTCGCAGTTCTAGCTTGATGACGATCGGCGTGACCATCCCAAGGATGACACTGACTGGCAAGAAGAGCGCCCCAGTCAACGCCACGATCCTAGGCAGCAACGGTAGTCCCCCGACCAATTCTCCGACTACCGAGATAAGTGGCAGGATGATCACGGTGAAGACGCCGGAAATCAACAGGATGATGCCGAGTGTGAGACGGGCTGGGAACTTGTCGGCGATGAGCCCTCCAGCGTAGTTTCCCGCGCTGATTCCCGCCAAAACCACGCCAATGATGCTGGTCCACGTGTACAGCGACACTCCGATGACAGGTGCGAGGATACGACCTGCGACGATCTCCAGGATCAGCGTGCACGCGCTCGCGGAGAAGACGATGAGATACGGGACTACAAAGCCTATCGGTGCTAGTCGTTCTCTCATGTTCCGCTCAATCTATCCAAAACGGGCGACGCTTTAAGTCGTCGATCGTTAAGGCGCGTTCCGCGCATTAGCAGAAATAAGGATACTTGCGAATGAGGCGTTGCGACAACACCAAAGCCGGTGTGCGCCGCTGTTCGGCTGTTTCTTTTGGCGTTGCCGTCAGGAAACGGAAGAAAAAAAGCGGAGGACGCGGTCGACGAACCGTTCTGGGAATGAGTTGTGCATGCCATGTCCAGAATCGTCCCATTTTTCGTATTCCGCGACGGGCAATAGTTCCATGGCCTCCACAGCGTCTTCGTCGTAGAGCGCGGAGCCCAAGTTCGGTTCCGCCTGCAATAACAGACTCGGCGAATGGGCTTTTCGGAGCAGGTCTTCCGAGCGCCAATTCGCCCGGGCGCGTCCGCTGAGGGTAGACCTAAAAACCTCGGGGTCCATCTGCAAGTACTTCGCGGCGCGTTCCCGACATCGTTCGTCGTCGTACTCGGGATTGGTTTCCCTGACGTGTGCAATCAGCGTGTGCAGATCGGGTTTCGTGTCAAGAACTTCGAGGGTCGCCGCAAACGCGGAGCGGAAGTGGTTGGCCTCCCAACGACGATGAGTGAACAATGGCGGGTCCTCGTAAACCGCGGCTCGGACCAGATCCGAACGTAAGGCATTCATTCCCAAGGCTGTGACGCCACCGAGCGAATGGCCAACAACGTGCGCGGGTTCACCAATCACGCGTTCGAGGAATTCAACCTGATCTTCTGAGTACAAGCGCCAATGGTAGCCTTCAGACGTCCAAGTAGACTTTCCGTGACCGCGCAGATCCACAGCGTAAACTTGCCAATCGGCAGAGAACGCCTCTGAAACGTTGCTCCAATCCTGCCACCGACCACTGATACCATGTATCAACAGCAACGGCGGCCCGTTTTCAGGGCCTTTCGCATAGTTGATCTGGCGTCCGTCTAATTCGAAACGCGATTCGGTCAGGATGTCCGTTTCCATTGGCTTTGAGAGTTCTCCCGTTTTCAATATTGCTTGAAGAGTTCGCCCCAAGGGGTTTTCAACGCTTCCGAGACACGTTTACGACCGATAAATCGAAGCCAGAACTCGTTGTGGTACAGGTTTGATGCGACAAATGCCCACGGGGTGATGGGCGACCTCAGGAGGACGTTTTCCAATGGCTTTAGAGGTCCCCAATAGATCAGCTTCTGTCCGCGGGAGGCGAATGTGTTTTCGTTCGGGGAAAAATCCCAGTTGACGCCCGCAACGTCGTCGCCTTTAATCTCGATTTCGGTGGGATTACCTACGCCCAAGCCCATTTCGTGAGCGATACGGATCTTTGGGATCGACATTGGATCGAAACCCATCATTTTGGCCGCGATCGCATCGATTGCTACTTGGTCCGCGGAAGCCAAGATGACGTTTTTCGTGTGAATGCGCATGGCGCGCGGTCCGGGTCCGTCTCCCGCGAACGTACCGTCCATCACCGCGAAGATACCGCTATGAATCTCCTTCTGTATCTGAAGCAGATCTACCAGGGTCTCGTGGATCTGGGCGTGCGTCCAATGGCGGTAGCGATGCAACAATCCCCCGAAGGCGTTCTTCATCGCGCCCGTCATCTGAGTAAATACATGAGTCTTGACCGTCGGCAGTTGGATGATGTTGGTGCCCAGCAACATCTCTGGAATATAGATGCCGTCCTTGTAGATGTCGGAAAGTACGAGCATCTCAGACGAAGGCACGTACCGCACCCAACCAATTTCGGGAGTGTCCAATATTGTGTGAGGAATGCCTAGCCGATCCTCGACGGCGGCGTGCTTGTTTTTGATGCGGCCCTCTATCGGATCGACGACGACAGTTCCGTTGTGGGCCGCGTTCAGGTCGTCGAAACCGTCGGCGCGCAGCTTATTGGCAACGCCCTCGATCTGCCACGGCGCAGTTGAACAGGCGGGGTAGTAGTGCTGCCAGGAGATATTGACTTTGAGCAGCGTTTGAACGTCGGGTGTCAGCGCTTCGCGATAACCTGCGAGGTCCATCAGTTCCGCATAGTCTTCGATAACCGTTTCGGGTTTCGTGTAAAGAACGGCCACGGTGCCCAGTTTCGGTCGGGCGTGCGGAATGTCTGGCGCGGAGACCAGACGTTCTTCTGAGGTCGTGGTTATCGGCGCTCTCATTGCGGCGCACCAATCAGAAGCTTTGAGACTCTAGGCGGCCTCGTAGTGGTGCTCGCCGGCGAGAACGTAGCCGTAGGCCGAAAGGGCTGCTATGGCGCCTTGGGATGCGGCGGTTACCGTCTGCTTGAGCGATGTGCCGTCGGTGAGGTCGCCTGCGGCGTAGATGCCGGGCACGCTGGTGCGCTGACCGCGGTCGACGTGGACTTCGCCGGTCTCGTCGTTGAGGTCGAGTCCGAGCATGTTGGGTATTTCGAGCCTGGGGTCGGCGCCAGCTTCGATGAAGATGCCATCGAGGTCGATGACGTCCTTGCCGTGGTCGTCTTCGCGGGACTTGTTCATCGGCTCGGTCTGGTCGGGATGGATGTTGACGGTCTCGTTGTCGTCCATCGGGCGTGAGATTCGGATTGAGGTAAGTCCGGCGAGGTCGGTACCGATGAGTTCGGTGACGGTTGTGTTTAGGAGAACGCGGACGTTGGGAATCTGGGATAGGACTTTGAGCTGGATGGGCTCGGGTCGCCAGAGTTCGTCGCCGCGGTAGATGAGGTAGACGTGTTTGGCGTATCGGGCGAGGAGGATCGCGCCTTCGGTTGCGGCGTTGCCGCCGCCGACAACTGCTGCCGCCTCTTTGTTGCGGTACAGCGGTGCGTCGCAGGTGGAGCAGTAGGAGACGCCTTTACCGGTCCACTCTTCTTCGTTGGGTAGGCCTAGAGTGCGCCGTTCGCGTCCGACGCAGAGGATGACGGAGCCGGCGTCTACGATGTCGCCGCCGCCGAGGGTGCAGATGAAGCGACCATCGTCGCTGGCTTCTACGGCTTCGAGGTTGCGAGAGATTGTGGGGACTTCGAGCTTGTCGACTTGCTCTTTGAATTTGAGCATGAGGTCGAACCCGTCGATATCTGGAGTGCCGGGATAGTTTTCGATCAAACCGCCGATCGCGGTTTCGCCTCCAAATGATTCGGAAACGATGATGGTGTTCAGTTGGTAACGGGCGGAATATAAAGCGGCCGCGAACGCGGCAGCGCCTTGCCCAGCAACTAGAACGTCAGTTTTGTGAGTTTCAAGCATTTCAGCGATTCCAGCCAAATGTATTGGGGCTGTTCAGAGAGTTGGGAGTGCTTTATATAAAGTCTATTGCATGGGTGTTCGAGCCCTTCTCGCGGTAACTATCACATGGTCGGTTAAGGACATCCCGGACGGACCGAGATACGAAAAATGTCTAACGATGCAGAGTTGACGATTGTCGACGGCGGCGGGGTCGCGTCGGCTGAAGGGTTCCAAGCCGGAGGGGTGTTCGCCGGCATCAAAACTCCGGGCGAAGACAAGTACGACCTGGGTTTGCTTTATTCGGAGCGAGATTGCACGGTTGCTGGTACTTTCACACGCAACAGCATAATGTCGCCTTCGGTGACGGTATCCAAGCGCGTAGTCGAGCGAGGAAAAGCGCGTGCGGTGATCGGCAACAGCGGATGCGCGAATTGTTCCGTTGGCGAGCAGGGTTTGATCGACGCTCAGGACGTGGCAGCTATCGCCGCGAACGAGCTCGGAGTCGACGCTTCCGAAGTTTTGGTTGCCTCGACCGGCGTGATCGGCGTCGAACTCCCGATGAACCTGATACGTGATTACGCTCCACGAATCAATGTCCGAGGCGGAGACGACAGCGCAGCGGCGGGTCTCGAGTTTGCCAAAGCGATCATGACAACTGACACGCATCCCAAGCAAGTAGCAGTCCAATACGAGGCAAGCGATGGGCGCACGGTAACGGTCGGTGGTTGCGCCAAAGGCGCGGGGATGATTCACCCGAACATGGCGACAATGCTCTGCTTCATCTCGACTGATGCCGATGTCGATGGCGCGTTTCTTCAGTCCGTACTCTCCGAGGCGGTCACGCTGAGCTTCAACCAGATAGACATCGACGGCGACCAAAGCACTAACGACACCGTGGCGCTTCTCGCAAACGGTGCCTCCGGCAGCACGCGCGTCGCCGGTGGTGACGAAGATTCCGTCAAGTTCGCTCAAGCAGTCGAGTTTGTGAACCGCCATTTGGCTATCGAACTCGCGCGCGATGGCGAAGGGGCACGTCATCTGATTTCCGCTGTGGTAGAAGGTGCTTACTCCGACGAGGATGCCCGGAAAGCGGCGCGATCGATCGCCGCTTCGTTGCTCGTCAGAACCGCGGTTTATGGCCGCGACCCGAACTGGGGCCGGATCATGATGGCCGTGGGCAAGACCGGTATACCGCTCGTGGAATCTGAGATCGAAATATTCGTCAACGGTATACAGATTGTGGCCGACGGCAAGGCGATCGCTTACAACGTCCAGAGCGTCATCGCCGCGCTCGACCACCCGGAGGTTGAACTGAAGGTCAACCTAAATTGCGGTGAAGGATTCGGCGAGGCCTGGGGATGCGATCTCACCGAGGAGTACGTGGTCTTCAATTCGGCGTACACCACCTAGTTCGCCCGAGGCAGGCTAGCGCCGACACCGTCGATCCGGAATTCTGGGTTGACGTGAGATCCTGTTAATGCCAAATTCAGATTCCATCGTTGTTAAAATCGGCGGTTCCACTCTGGGCGAGGGGGATTCGACTATTGACGACGTCGTGGAGCTGTGGAAGCGAGGACTTCGGCCAGTGGTCGTGCATGGTGGCGGGAAAACGATCTCGGATTGGGTCGCCAAACAGGGAGTCAGGTCCAACTTCGTGAGAGGTTTGCGCGTAACTGATGCGGCAACTTTGGAGGTAGCCGTGGCCGTCCTCACCGGTTTGGTGAACTCCAACCTCGTCGCAGAGATCACACGCGCCGGTGCACCTGCCGTCAGCGTATCCGGTGTATCGGATGGCATGTTCAGCGCCGTCATCCAAGACCCTGAACTAGGTTACGTCGGGCGCGTTGTGAAGACCAACGCTGGTCCGGTCAATTCGATAGTGGATTCCGGTCGCGTTCCGGTCGTCGGCCCTGCCGCATTGAACCTAGAGGCAACTTCGCTGGAGGACCAGATCCTCAATATCAATGCCGACACTGCGGCTGGTCACTTGGCACGCGCTCTAGAGGCTAACTCGCTCGTGTTTCAGACGGACGTTGAGGGCGTACTGGATATGCGGGGTCGGGTGATCCCGCAGATGACCAAACGTCAGGCGGTGGATTTGATAAACAGCGGCGTAGCGGGCGGAGGCATGATCCCGAAGCTCGAAGCTTGCATCGAGTCGCTAGAAGGCACGAATTCGGCGCATATCATCGACGGGCGCGTCGCGGGAGCACTTGTCAGATGTGCAGAAGGTCAACCGATCGGCACGCGGATAGTGTGATCCGAATCGGTTTGGCGTTACTGAGCTTGACGTATCAACGCCATTCGGCCCCGTCTTGCGGGACGTATCCGACCAGATTGGTTGTGTGTTCCAAGTCGCGGAATCGCGTGCGATTGTCGGAGACGCCGTACACGATGTCGTAACGTACATCGGCAGGAGCCTCGACGCAACGCCACACTATCTGAGCCGCGTCGCGGTGGCTGAGGTAGACGGCGGCGCTGCGGGCGTCGTTTGGCTTGTTTTCGGCTGTGACGCGTCCCAATTTGATGCAGATCACCGACATACCATGAGTTTCTGAGTAGTACCGGCCCATCACCTCACCTGCGACTTTTGCTACGCCGTACATCCTGTCGGGACGGGCGGGAGAATCGTGATAGACGCGTCCTGGTGGATCGGGTATGTCGTCATAACGGGCTTCGACCATTGACAAAACGGGTTCCTCACGTTCGTAGCCCATTTGTGTCGCGCCCGAACTGCCGAACACGAAACGTTTTACACCCGCATCTTTGGCCGCTTCGAACACGTTGTACGTGCCTTCGATGTTTACGGAAAGCTGCGATGCGTCAGATGGGCCTAGATACGCCGCCATATGGACCACGCAGTCAATCCCTTCGAATGCGGGTCGGATCGCTTCGAGATCGGCGATGTCGGCCCGCGTCGTCGGGTATCCCGGGACGTCCTGACGGTTCAGCGCGGAGACCTGATAACCACGGCTCGCGAGTTCACGGCCAGCGAGGCCGCCGATCAGACCGCTCATGCCAGTGACAAGTATGGTGGAGATTGGGATTGCTGCTTCGTTGCTCATGTGCCCATGATACGCCGTTCGAGATTCGCCGTACCCGTGCGCGAATAGCGCAGATTTATACTTGCAATCTAAGCCCAAATCGTATCGGATTCGGGAATGAAATCGGACGCAATTACAACGCAACGAGAGGGGCGCTGATGTCAGGTACAGCACATGCATCGGCGCAGGAGTTGGAGCGCACGGCCATCGAAGCGCTTGATGCGATTAAATCCGAATCCGAGCTTGAAGAATGGCGAGTCGCTTACCTCGGACGTAGGGGTGAAGTCTCCGCCAGACTGCGCAACGTTGGTTCTTTGCCGGGCGAAGAACGGCGCGAAGCTGGCGCAAATCTCAACCAGCTCAAATCCAAGCTGACGAACGCGTTCAGTGAAGCATCGCACAGGATTGCTGACGCGCCGCGTGGTGCCGGTGCGGCGGACGAAATCGACATCACGTTGCCGGGCCGAAGGTCGAATCTCGGTGGCCTGCACCCCTCTGAGATGATGATGCGCGAGATCCTCGAGGTCTTCAACGACATGGGGTTCCAAACCGTCGAAGGTCCGATCGTGGAGTTGGAAAAATACAACTTCGACATGTTGAACGTGCCCGCCGATCACCCGGCTCGGGATCTTCAGGACACGCTGTGGATAGACCGCGAGTCAGAAAACCCTGTGTTGCTGCGAACCCAGACATCACCGATGCAGATCCGGACGATGGAGAAGCAGCAACCTCCGGTGCGGATCGTTTCGCCGGGGCTGTGTTTCCGCCACGAAGCGACCGACGCGACCCACGAGTGGCAATTCCACCAGATCGAAGGGCTCGCAGTTGACGAGGGTGTGACGATGTCGGATCTAAAGGGCACGCTGTATGAGTTCACTCGTCGGATCTTCGGCACCGAGCGCAAGATCCGGTTCCGTTGCGACTACTTCCCTTTCGTTGAGCCTGGGGTCGACGTGTCGGTCGATTGGGATGGTCGCTGGGTAGAAATCATGGGCGCGGGCATGGTGCATCCCAAAGTGCTCGAAGGTGTCGGATACGACACATCGAAATACACCGGTTTCGCTTTCGGAATGGGCCCTGAGCGGATCGCAATGCTGCGATACAACATCGAAGATATCCGGCATTTCTTTTCGAACGATCTGCGCTTTCTGAGCCAGTTCTAGTCAACTCCGATCGGATCCGACTCATGAAAGTTCCGTTGTCATGGCTCCGCGAGTACGTAGATGTCAACATCGATGTCGACGAACTCGCCCACAAACTCACGATGGCCGGCAACGAAGTCGAATCCATCGAGCGTTTCGGCCACATCGACAACGTCGTAGTCGGAAATGTGTTGGAGGTCAAGCCGCATCCAAACGCCGATCGCTTGACTTTGGTCACGGTCAACGATGGATCGACCGTCCATGAGGTCGTCTGTGGTGCTCCGAACGTCGCCGCAGGCCAGATGATCGCGTATGCATCGATCGGTGCGCATCTCTTCGATCCGTACAGCGATGAACCCGGTAAAACCCGCAGATTAAGAAAGTCCAAAATCAGAGGCGTCGAGTCTTCAGGCATGGTGTGTTCCGAAAAAGAGCTCGGCATCGGCGAAGACCACGATGGGATTCTGGTGTTGCCCAAAGAATCAACAATCGGTACCCCTATCGGCGATGTCTTGGGCGACGCGGTTTTGGATTTAGAGTTGACGCCGAATCGGCCTGACTGCTTAGGGATTGTCGGCGTCGCCCGCGATGTTGCCGCGCTGACTGGTGAAACATTGCGGATGCCGGCGTTGGATTACGAAACCACCGGACCTGATGCCGCGGACCTCGCCAAAGTGACGGTCGTCGACGGCGACCTTTCTCCTCGCTACGTGGGTGCCGTTATCCGAAACGTCAATATCGGTCCATCGCCATCTTGGCTGCAAGAGCGATTGATGGCGATCGGCGAGCGACCCATCAACAATGTGGTTGACGCGACCAACTTCGTAATGTTCGAGTTGGGGCAACCGCTTCACGCGTTCGACTACGACAAGGTTACCGACCGACACGTGATCGTCCGCCGCGCCGAGCAGGGCGAAAAACTGACGACGTTAGACGGTGTCGAACGTGAACTTGACAGCGAATCGCTACTGATCGCGGACCCGGATGGCGGAATAGGTCTCGCCGGAATAATGGGCGGTGAAAACACCGAAATCTCGGAAACGACGACCAACATTTTCCTTGAGTCTGCGAATTTCAATCCCCAAAACAACCGTCGCACCGCAGGTAGGTTAGGAATGCGTAGCGAAGCGACGCTGCGGTTCGAAAAAGGTTTGCGAGCCGGTTTGACTGAAGTGGCAATTAAGCGCTGCCTGCGCATTATCCAAATCGTCGCCGGTGGTGAATCGGCACCGGGATTGATCGATGAGTGGCCTGGTAAGGGCAACGAGCAGACCGTCGTAGACCTGACCAAGTCCCAAATCGCACGTGTGATGGGTGTGGATTACCCTGACAAACTCGTCGAAGACACCTTGCGATCGCTAGGTTTCGAGTTCGAATTGCTTGTCGATACAACGTCGCATCTGAAAGAATCCACGCAATCCACGGATATTTCAGGATGGCGAGTAACCATCCCATACTGGCGATCCGACATCAGCATTCCCGAAGATTTAGTCGAAGAGTTGGCCCGCATCATCGGGTACGACGACCTACCGGCGACTCGACTCTCAGGGGAGGTGCCGCGCTGGGAACCGGGCGCCAAACATCTGTTCCGCCAACGGGTCGTTGACGCTCTGACCGGATACGGTTTACGGCAGACGATCACCTACGCGGCGGTCTCGGACGAATTGCAACAGAGGGCGCCAACGCCGTTGAGCTCTTTAGATTCCGACGATGATATCGCGGGTTTGACGTTAGAAAATCCCGTATCTGGTCAGCATGCCGCTTTGAGGCGTTCACTACGCGCGCCGACGCTAGAAGTGGCAGCCAGAAACACGCGGACGTGGCGAGGCCCGGTGGCGTTGTTCGAAACGGGTCTTATTTTCCGCCCAAGCGCAGACAATGATGATCCACTGCCACAACAAGTCGAAAAATTAACTGGTGTGTTAACAGGTCCCAGGAATCAATCCGCGTGGGGACGCGACGACGCAGAGTTCGACTTTTTCGATGGCAAAGGGGCGGTTGAGCACGTCTTGGAAGCGTTGGGTATCGATCCCGAGTTCATTACGCACGAAGACCCGACTTACGCCCAAGGCAAGGCCGCTGAGATATTGACATCAGGCCGCAACGGTGTGGCGATTGGAACGGTGGGCGTTGTGAATGAAGCTGTTTGGGATCGTTTCGATCCGGAGACCAGCAGCGCCATTATGTTCGAGCTTGATATGGAGGTGCTAAGGTCATTGATAGGGGATGAGACGAGAGCCGACGGCTACCTTCCGTTTCCTAGATATCCAGATGCGCCTCGCGACTTGGCGTTGGTGGCCGACAGCGGGATCAAGGTCGGCGACGCCCTTCGAATATGTCGACAAAATCGGCTCGTCAAATCAGCGATGGTCTTCGACGTTTACGAAGGTGGCGTCGTGGGTAGAGGCAAGAAATCGATTGGTATCCGTGTGATTTACCAATCCGACACACAAACGTTGACGTCTGAGCAAGTCTCTAAAGCCGAAGAGCAAATTCTGCGACGGCTCGAACGTGAGTTAGGTGTAACGCTACGCGGTTAAATCACGCGGATTGTGGTTTTGGATAGAGATGCATTGAATTCATCGTGAACCAGACACACCACCATCACAATCACGAGCGACCACATAGGCATCACTATGATGCGGAGATGTTGAGCGTTGAAGATGCCCGCGAACGCATTCTTTCGTACTTCGATCCGCTGACGACCATCGAAGTGCCGCTGTTGGACGGCCTCGGCTTGACATTGGCAGAGGATCTGACGTCGGAGTTCGACATCCCACCTTTGGCCAATTCCGCCATGGATGGATATGCGGTGCGGAGTTCAGATGTCACGGCGGCTACAAACTCCGAACCGGTTTTTCTGCCGGTTGAAGGTTACGTTGCCGCAGGATACGTACCGGATAGACCATTGGCGGAGGGGTCCGCCATGAGAATTATGACCGGCGCACCTGTCCCCGACGGTGCCGATTCCGTAGTTCCCTTTGAAGACACGGATGAGGACACTCGGGATCCGCGCGCCGATGAGATAACTGAGATCGGGATCAGATTGAACGCCGAACCGGGCGAGAACATCAGGCCAGCCGGCGAAGACATCCAACGCGGTGCCACAGTGGTTAGCAGAGGTTCTGAGCTAACACCAGGGGTTATTGGCGTCGCTGCTTCGTTGGGCCGAACTTCGGTGAGGGTCATTCGCCGGCCCGTGGTCGCGATCGTCTCGACAGGCGATGAGTTAGTTGAACCCGGAGAAAAGCTTGGACCGGGGAAAATCTACAACTCAAACGCCTACAGCGTGGCATCGATGGCCGAAAAGCACGGCGCTATCGCCAAGGTCGTGGGTACAGCACGCGACAGTATCGAGTCATTGGAAACCCTTCTCGCTGAGGCGGTGAACTACGACATGGTCGTCACGTCCGCAGGGGTTTCAAAAGGCGACTACGACGTCGTGAAAGACGTCTTAGCCAAAGGCGGCGAAATCGCCTTGTGGTCGGTGCGAATGCGGCCCGCGAAACCTTTGGCATTCGGTGCTCTGCGCGCGAAAGATGGTCGAATGGTGCCCCATCTCGGGCTACCCGGCAATCCAGTGAGCGCAATGGTGGCGTTCGAGCAGTTCGGGAGACCGGCCATAAGGGTCATGATGGGCAAACAACCGTTGCCGAAACCTGCAATCATTGCAACACTCGACGATCCCGTTCACAATTACGACGGCCGACGTGTTTACGCCCGGGTCGAGGTTTATCGAGACGACGACGGAAATTATCGAGCACGTTCAACCGGCACTCAGAGTTCTGGAGCATTGCACTCGATGGCCCATGCTCAAGGATTGGCCATATGTCCTGATGACGTTGCGACGGTTCCCGCCGGAGCGGAAATAAAGGTTGAGATGTTGGAATGGCCGGACGACCATTTGCTCAGCCGAGAGATTAACGTAAATCCTAGCTTTGAAAACTAATTCACTGTTACATCGCTATGTATATTAGTTGAAGCGGCGACTCGTTAACTGGGATGAAGCAAATGAACACAGAGGGTGAAAACGGGCATTCCCCGGATATTGAACAAGCATCGTTTGACGTTGAATACGCGATCGATGAAACGGCATACGAATTCGCCGGAGAATCTTATTTGTTCAAAGTCTGGCAACGGCTGTGCTGGTCCGGCGAGTGTCGACTGTGCCGGAGGTTTCCCACTGGCAAACCGATAGTGCCCGGAAGGACAACCAAAAGCAGCATTTACAATGCTGCGAAAATCTGTCCCTCCAAAGTCCAATTTGTCACGCCAGGGATGTCCTTGCTGGAAGCGGTGTTTCGCGGTCTGGTTGCCAATGGCAATCGACCCATGCGATTCGACGAGATCGTCAAGTTCCTACAGGATAGTTGGGGTACTGAGTTTGCGCAACGGATCGAGTCGGTCGAGTCTCTGCAACGCATATTGGACGGACCGAACGAATACCGGATCAGCCGAGTGTAGACTGCGAGGTCGCGGGTTATCATCGTGAATCTGAAACTTAACCCATAGATTCTGCGATGACTACCGTGACATGTTTGAAGTAGCGGGCCGCGCCGATTTCTGGAACATCGGTTACCCGCTGTTGGGGGCTATCGTCTATCTGATAGCGCCCATTTCGATCGCATTCATCGCCTATGGGCTCTACCGACGTGTGAGATTTTGGCGCGTCGGGGCAGAATATGACGAGTTAGGTCGACACTCGGACCGGATTCTAGAATTCTTTCGTGCCGGAGCGTTCGGGTTCGGTGGCCACGGGAAGTTTCATCCGCGCCGCGAGAGATACGCGAGCATCATGCACTTCGCCATCTTTTGGGGTTTCGCCGTTCTGTTCGTCGCGACCACGTTCGCGGCGATCGAATTCAATTTCGAGGAGTACCTCGGGCTGACTTTCCCGACAGCGTACTTCCGGTTGCAGACCGGTTTGATCTGGGACGTTTTTGGCGGTGTTTTGGCGTTGATCGGCATCGGCATGGCATATTGGCGCCGGTATTTCACGAAACCCGAGCGATTGAACACATTCGCCGATGATTCGTTCATATTGGCGTATCTGCTCCTGTTGGTGCTAACAGGTTTTGCTTTGGAAGGTCTACGGATTGGAGCCACCGAACTAAATGCCAGATCGGAGCTTTACGCTCCGCACGAAGCGATTTGGTCTCCAGTTGGTTGGGTTTTTGCCGGTGCATTCGCAATAGCAGGAATGTCAACGGACGCAATGGTGTCCATCCACAAAGCTCTTTGGTGGGTTCATGCCGCAATATTCGCCGTGGGCCTAGCGTATGCCGCAATCAGTTTCAGCAAGCTTTCTCACATCATTGTTTCCAGCCTGAACATCTACTTGCAGCCGATGAGGCCGCGCGGCGCGCTGAAACCCATGGGCGATTTCGAATCGCTCGAATCGTTTGGCGCATCCGACCTGAAGGATTTGACGTGGCAACAGCTCCTGAGCTACGACGCTTGCACGAACTGTGGACGATGCCAGGACAACTGCCCGGCTTGGGCGTCAGGCAAGCCTCTTTCGCCGCGCAAGGTCATACAGGACATGCGTGGTTACATGGAACGCCGTGCTCCGGAAATAATCGGTGCCCAAGCAGTTGAAGAACCCACACCCCAAGCGTCGATTTCAATGGTGAGCGATGCCGTCGGTGAGGAAGTGCTTTGGTCTTGTACGACCTGCGCGGCGTGCGTGGAGGCCTGCCCTGTGGGCATCTCGCACATCGATTCGATAGTGGACATGCGTCGCTATCTCATGCTCGAGCAAGCTTCGGCACCAGATACGGCATTATCCGCTCTACAGTCGATGGAGCAACGGGGCCACCCATGGAGCGGGACGACACTTACGCGAGATTCGTGGCTCGAGGGCGTAGATGGCATTCCAACAATCGACGAAAACCCGAATCCCGATGTTCTCTTTTGGGTCGGATGCACCGGAGCGTTGGTCGAACGCGGCATCAGCGTTACTCAATCCATGGCATCGGTTCTAAAGAAAGCCAACGTCAATTTCGCCGTGCTGGCATCTCAAGAGACCTGTACCGGAGATCCTGCACGACGGATGGGTAACGAGTACCTGTTTCAGATCCTGGCAGGGCAGAACATAGAAACCATCAACGGCCACGATATCAAGACGATCCTTACGACGTGTCCACACTGCTTCAACACGATGCGGAACGAATACGGCCAAGTGGCCAACACCTTTGATTCAACATGGGATGTCGAAGTCCTGCATTACACCGAATTCGTCGATCGACTGATCGCTGAGGGACGCTTAACGATGGCTGTTTCACAGTTGAAGGATCAGGGATCGAGCGCCGGTTCCAGCAACGTGACCTATCACGATTCCTGCTACTTGGGTAGGCACAACAATATCTACGATCAGCCAAGGGCCATCGCGGACGCCGTACCGGGTGTCGAGTTGCGTGAAATGTCGCAGTGCCGTTCCCGCGGCTTTTGCTGTGGTGCCGGCGGAGGGCGAATGTGGATGGAAGAAAGCGGTACCAGAGTTAACCACATTCGCACGGATCACTTCCTCGAAACCGACTCTGATACAGTCGCGGTCTCGTGCCCGTTCTGCCTCCAGATGTTCGAGGAGGGCATTTCAGCCAAAGGTCAACAGGACGCGAAGCGCGCAAAAGATTTGATCGAGTTGGTTGACGAAGTGACCTGATCCCAATCAGGTGACGCCGTTGGTGGCCGATTTAGTATCATTTCGGTTCGCTGAACTTGAGCAAAACGCCAAGCAAGGATTGAGAGTTAACCCATGCCCTATCTGGTCAACCACATTCACGTTAAGTCAAAAGACCCCAAGAAGACCGCCGATTGGTTTGTCGAGGCGTTCAATGTGCAAATCATATCCGACACAGTTCGCGACTTCGGTGACCACTTCATAGTTACACAGACCGAAGGCGGCCTGGCGATCAACATCTCCAATGAACGCACTGGCGAGACTCTTGGTCCAGGCGACGCGAAGCCCCACTTCGGCCTAGAACACTTCGGTTTCGACACCGACGACATGGATGCGGATTTGGCTCGTCTGACGGCGTTGGGCGCCGAGGTTCAGGAAGGTCCAATCGACCTGCCGGACGGCCGCAAAATCGGCTTCATCGCCGCGCCAGGCGATATCCGGATTGAACTGATCCAACAGGTGAGTTAGGCGCATCGGCGACGGTCAAACATCGGTTCAATTGGTCGGCAGGACCGCTGGCGACCGATTGAATTGCCATCACACCAACTCCAACTTCGCGGTCACATCGATGCTCCCCGAGATGCTCTTGTAGACCGGGCACGAGTTGGGGTGCACCCTCATCACCCGTTCGATCGCATCCCGTTTCTCTTCCAACATCGCTGAGTCGACTTTCAGTTTGTAGGTGATGTGGATGCGCTTGATCACCAATACGTTCCGTTCTTTCTCGATTTCGCCGACCGCATCAGATTCTAGGTAGCCCTCACCTGCCGGAACACCGCGCGCCTCAAGGGCGCCGCCAAAAGTCCCGGTCATTCAGCCGCTGGTCGCCGCCACGATGTAATCGAGCGTCGTCGCGTGCGGTTCCGAGATGTCTGGACTGACACCATAATGTTCGGCGACTTCGGAATGAACGCCGAACTTGACCGGGCCATCGATCGGCAGATGCGCGATCCGGTACGGACCCTTGATCCGCTGCAAGTTGATCAGCGAGCGATACGCTACCGGGTCTTCAGTGGACATTGCATACCTTTCGTGAAATGTTGAACGACTGGATTGGACTAGAATATCGCAACGCGGCATCGCTCCGCACATGATCCGAATCGTCGACTTCGATGAACTTCTTTCGTATTCCACCCGTTCCGCCGACGATCTTCACCGTTGTTGCGGCGTTGATACACAACACGCTTTGGCCTATCGAGCCATTGAATGAGCCTTGGCACCTCATCAGCGGAGGGATCATCATCACCATCGCGGTCATAATGTTCGGATCGTCGCTCGCTGCTTTCCGTCGTAATCGAGAGAGTTTCGATATCCGTAAACCTACTGAAAACCTGGTTACCGACGGGATCTACGCGACGTCTCGAAACCCAGCCTATCTGGCGATGATTATCGGGATATTCGGAATAGGATGCGCGACAAACTCATTAGCGATCATGTTGGCCACGATCCCTTCATTCATCGTGTTCAACTGGTACACGATCCCGTGGGAAGAGCGCCGTCTGCGCCGAACTCTAGGTTTCAAGTACGACGAGTACGCCAAGCGGGTCAGGAGATGGCTCTGAGCAGTCCCTCTAATGCGTCTCGGAAGCCACCGGATACGACCCAAGCACTTTGACAACTGGGGCTAATTCGCGCAGCCCTTCCAATGTCTCCGAGATTTCTGGGTCGGTGCGGTGACCGATGAAATCGAGCAGAAAGACGTAGTTGCCGAGTTCGTCGCCCGTGGGACGAGATTCGATCTTGGTGAGGTTGATGTTCCGCCTCGCGAAGGGTTCCAAAGCCATGTACAGCTGGCCGGGCGTATCGCGGTTCATGAAACTGAACGCAATGCTGGTTTTATCGGAACCGGTCGGTTCGTGATCGGTGTCAGACAGTATCACGAAACGCGTGACGTTGTTTTGCCGATCTTGGATACTTGAGCGGATCACGGGTAAGCCGACAAGATCCGCAGCTCTCTGGGGCCCCACAGCGGCAACTTCCCGCGGTCCAGTCCTGACGCCGTAAGCCGCCTCCACAGTGCTCGCAGTCCCGACCCTCACGGCATCGGGTAGATGAGTGTCGAGGAACATTCGACACTGAGACAGCGCTTCAGGTTTGGATCTAACGATTTTGATTTCGGAAAGGTCGACCCCCGCGTGAGCGATGAGACACTGTTCGATGCTCAGCAGCAGCTCGCCCTTGATTTGAACATTTGATGACCGGACCAGAAAATCCGCGATGTCGATGACTGCGCCGCCCACGCTGTTTTCGATTGGCGCTATCGCCTCATCAACTTCGCCATCTTCGAGCGCACCCAACACTCGGTGCATTTCGGGGAAGCCGACGCGCTCCCAGTCATCAGGCGCGTAGACATGGCAAGCCTGGTCAGTGAAGGTGCCCTCTGGTCCGAGGTATGAGATCCGTTTAGATGACAAAGGAAGAGAATCTCTGGCCCGTCAACACGTACGCTAGTTCGTCCAATGCTTCTACTGGGCACGAAGCGATCACTTCTTCGCCCCCGAGTATGACGGTATCTTCGTTCGGGACGAATGGGGAGCCGACGTTGGAGACTATGAGACTGATGATTATCCCGTAAGGTAGGGCCAGATCTCGGAATCGATTCCCGACCGACCGTGCGTTTTGCGGGATCTTCATCGAAACTAGCTTTTCGTTGCGATCATTCAACGTCATCAGTTCCACCATCGGGTGGTCTAGCAACGTCCCGGCGAGATTGGCCAAAATGATGTCCGTCCGGCTCACGATGTTGTCCACGCCGGCGGCGAGGAACAGATTCGTATCCGTGCTTTCGTTGACGATCGCGATGACGGTCTCGACGTTAAACGTGAATTTCGCGAGCTGGCAAGAAGCTAAATTCACCGCATCGTCACCAGTCGTGGCGAGAAACGCATCGCAACGGTTTATGCCTGCACTGGAGAGTGTGAACTCCTCCGTGGCATCCCCCAGCATACCGACGTTGCCCAGGCTTTTCTGAACCTTGGCAATGCGCGCCTCATCGGTATCGAGCAACAAAACTTCGTGACCTGCATGTAGCTGCGAATATGCGCTTCGAGTGCCCAGCGCGCCGGCGCCGACGATCATGACGTACATTTCGGGTGGTCCTGGGTCGTAGCGACTATCGATTCTGCACTGAGGCGATGGCTTGCTCGGCCGCCAACACGCCGATGTCGGATGTGTCGATCCCCATAGCGTCGCGCAGATTAGACAGAGCTAGCGTATACGGGTTGATGGCGTGGATGCCGAATCGCTCGTAAATCTTGCCCAACGCTTCGTTGGTGACAACGGCGACTACATTTTCGACGCCGTACGTCAACTTCGCTTTTAAGGCCGCGAGACCATTATCAGCCGGGGTTCGGAGCGCCGCTATAAACATGTCGGCTCCGCGAATGTCCATGGCTATCATCGTCTCATCCAGGGTAGGTTGGGCTTCAAGCACATCAACGTTGGGCCGGGCTACTAGATGGCTCGGGAATGAGCGCAAGCGTCGGCCTTCAGCTTCAACGATCAATACCTCGTGTCCTGATTCGCTGAGGATATTTGCCATCACGATGCCCAAACGATCGTGACCTGCGATTACGACTCTCATCTGTTCAATTGTCGTTTGACGTAGCTAGTCCGACGGGATCTTGTTTTTCACATTATCGGCGAATCAAATCATGTGCGCTACGCCATGAGGAGCACGTGAGTTCGCCCGGTCGTCTTCAGTGTCGAAACCAAGTACGCTGGTGCGGTGCAAAACAACCGCACATGGCGCGTTCGCCAACAGGTATTCCGAGTCTGGGTCGATCATTTTCGAGCCGAACGACGTCAGCACTCTTACGCCGGCTACTATGGCTTCCGCTCCGTAATCCAAAGCTTCGCGTATAAGCACGGGAGCGATCGAGCGCGACTGTAAGATCACGCCGCGAGATTCGCCGCGGATCCCGGCCGTTTGTTCGGCGTTCCGTAACACGCGCTCCGCCTCCCTGTGCACTTGCTGATCTGCTTCGTCAATAGCGTGGCTCCTCTCGACCACGATAACGTAGACAAACCGGATGCTACGGTGGTTTCCTGTTAGTTGGCTGACCGCGGTGCGGATCACTTCCTCGTCCGTCTCATCGCCACGGACCAGACACATTACGCGTGAATACGTCATCCAGCCAGGTCATCCACTAGATCTTTATCGCCGGCGATGATGATCTCGTCGGAATCTCGAACTCGTTCGTCGAGGCTAGGAATCAATCGTGCGGTCTCGTTGCGGATTAGAGCGAGAACGGAAAGATGGTTCTGATCGGCAAACTCGGTGAAACCTGCTTCACGCAGCGTCTTGTCGTGAAACCTTTCGGGCAAAGCGACTCTGCTGATGCCTTGCGCACCACCCAGCGAGATGTATTCCGCGACGTTGGGTGTGAACAGCGATTGAGCCAATCTCTTCCCGGCCTCTTCCTCTGCGTTTATGATCTTGTCGCAACCGATGCGTTGCAACGTCTCTTCGTGCAGACGGTTACGGGCGCGTGCCACGACCATCGGGATGTTGAGGGATCTCAGCAACACCGCTGTCATGATGCTGGATTCCACGTTGCGCCCGATCGCGACGATCGCGACGTCAAAGTTCTCCACACCTAAATCCCGCATCAAAACTTCGTCGGTGACGTCGCCTGCAACCGAATAGGTTACGCGTCCGATCAAATCTTGTATTCGAGCCTGATCGCGGTCGATCGCCAACACATCGTGACCAAGTTGAAACAATGATGTGGCGACTTGCGAGCCGAAACGTCCGACGCCAGCTACAACTATGTTTTGACCTGCCATATGTTGTCCGCCCCAGATCAGGAGCGATCGTTAGATCCATCCAGCGTCAACCGATTCTAACCTCTTCGGTCGGAAGGGCGAATCGGTCGTTGGTCTGACGGCCCGCCATCAGCAGCGCGAGTGACAACGGCCCGAACCTGCCAAGGAACATCGAAACAATCACGATGACCTGCGTGGGAGCGTTTAGATCCGGCGTGATACCTGTGGACAGCCCTACCGTGGCTGCGGCTGAAACCACTTCGAAAAAGACATCTCGAAACTGCAAGTCTGATTGCGTCTGCAATGCCAAATACGCTACGAACACGACGATCGAGGCAGCGATTGCCGCGACTACCAACGCCCGTTGAACCGTAAACGGCGGAATCTGGCTCCGAAAAATGTTGGTCGCTGATCGACCTGTCATCGTCGCAAACGTCGCGAACACGATCACCATAAAGGTATTCACCTTTATTCCACCTCCGGTGGTGCCCGACACTCCCCCGATGAACATCAACACTTCGGTTGAAAAATCGGTCGAGCTAGAGACCTCGCCATAATCGATCACCGAGAATCCTGATGATCGGGTCGTGACTGAGTGGAACGTCGCATCCGCGACCTTTTGGATCAGATTCTCGCCACCGGAAGTCGCCACGTTTCCCCACTCACCAAATGCGTACGTCGCGAAACCAAGCAAAAACAGGAATACCGAACCGATTAGCACGAGTTTGCTGTCGAGTCGCAATAACGCGAATCGTTTCTTGCGCCATACATCGCTCCAAAAGACGTAGCCTGTGCTTCCCGCAAAAATCAGGACTGCGAAGACAAATAGCGTGAAATAATCGGCACCGAAACCGATTAGACTTCCGCCGCCGACAACATCATCGGGCAAAATTTCGATGCCAGCGTTGTTGAACGCAGATATACCGTGAAAAAGACCTAACCACAGCGACTTCCAAAACCCGAATCCTTCCCAGACGTTTCGCACAAAAGTCCAGTACAGCCACAAAACGATGAAGCCGACAAATTGCAGTGCGACGGCAAAGACGACGATGTTCCTGACCAAAACGGTTATGCCACCCAATTGACCTTCACCCAGACCCTCCCGCACTATCAATCTGTTCTGCAACCCCAGTTCTTGGCCTACCAAAATAATCAGAAAAGCCGCGCCGGTCATGAATCCGAGACCGCCTATGAAGATCAAGGACAATATCACCGCCTGGCCGAATAACGTCCAGTGGTCCAGAGTGTCAACCGTCACCAGGCCGGTAACGGTGACTGCCGTAGAAGCGGTGAAAAGGCAGGTGAGGAAGTCAGCCACTCCCGGTCCCTCGCTCGAGATTGGCAGCATCAGCAAGCCAGTTCCGATCGCGTTGATGATCAAGAATCCGTAAATCAGCGACATCGGCGACGTGAGTCCGCGCACCGAGATTGTTCGGGGCGCTACAGGGATGTCGGTGGGGGAAGTCTCTGCCGAGCGAGGGACTCGAACCGCCTGATCGCCAATTCGTTCTCGCGAGTCCTGGGCAGCCATTTCGATAGTTTCAGTTACGGTTTTGGCGGTAACTTAGCCAACATTCTAGGGTAAGCACCGCTCGAAACGGTGAGTAACGCCGATCGCTAATCCGCTACCCGGATCGCACGCTCGGCCGACCTCAAGACCGTCGTGTGATCGTAAGCGTCGAGATGCTTCTGCAAAGCTTTCTTGTCAACTTGCAACGCCATCGTTTCGGCAAGGTTCACCATTTTAGGCACGGCGCGAACCACATTGTCGACGATGGTGATCGAAGCGTCGCGCGAAGTCCGGGAAAGTGGGTTGAGGTCGACTGTGATAACCGATTTGCCAGTCGCGCGTAGTGCGCCGCAACGATCGCCGTCCTCCAATGGGACGAACACCACATCCGCGATCGCGATACCGTCAGGATTGATATAGCGGCGTGCGCTACTCATTCCCTCAATCATGGTTTCAGGGCTCGGTTGCAACACATCTCCGCTGCCAAACCGTTTCAAGTGATCTGAGATCGCGTGTATCCGCGATTCACTGTGGTGGAATATGTTTATCTCGAGCGGGGCCCCCACGACACTGGACAATTTCACCAACTCGCCAGGCACCAACGCGGCCGCGTTTCCGTTGACCGAAATGACTGGCCGATCCGCCAACAACAACGCCGCGACAGATGCTTTGATCGCGGTTTCAGCGAAACATCGGGTGCGTTCTCCGATCAGGTAGTCATATGCCTCTCCGCGTCCATGCGCGATCAAGCCATGCTGCGAAGTGACGCCGATCCGTACGCCTTCCACCAAACGTTCACGAATATTGAGCGACTCTGCCCTTGGGTGGGATGGTGGGACCTGTTCCGCAGTCGCACCTCCCTGGCTGTGTTCTTCGTCTTCAAAAGATCGCATTCGGACCCGATCCAAACTCGTCGGAGGTCGCGGAGTAGCGGTTGAGCATACCAGATACTGTCGCGACGATCGGTGTTCGCCTGAGCGAAAAGGAGGCGCCGGAGGTTCGCGCGACGCGTGACTACCGCACGAACGAGCGTGGGTTACGGCTCAGACCTCTTTAGTGTAGACCGTGAAATGCGCGTTGGAGAAACCGTTGCGCGCCAAAAACGCGGCGTCGCGTTCGTCCTCGTCCAACAAAACCGAAAACATCGTTTCGATACCGTCCGCTTTGGCCTTCTGCGTGAGAGCTTTGACGAGACGCGAACCTATGCCCATGCGACGGTAGTCAGGGTGAACCGCCATCGCGACGATTCGCACCCCCGGAGGCAAACCGTACGTTGAAGACTGCCGTTCTGACATCAGGAACGCCACGATATCGCGGTCGCTTTCCTGGTCAACTGCCACGAAGCAACCCCATGGCGCGTACTCGAGCGAATCGAGGGCGATTATCTCCAGAACGCGCCCGACGTATTGATCCCAGGTCAGGGAACGGTCTGGACCACGGATTTCTTGATCCAGCAATATGACGCTCTCAGCGTCTCCTTGCTGCAACTCGCGGATCTCAATCATTTCAGTTCACGATGTTTTGGGGCGTTCCCCGCAGGAAAGCCAGCGTGTTCTCGACAACGCCTTGGTTAAGCAGATCCAATCCTTCCGGCGTCATATCCGCGATGTGGGGTGTGAGAATCACTTGCTCGCATTGCGTAATCGCGCTGCCGGGCGGCAACGGCTCGTTCTCGAAAACGTCCAACGCGGCTCCAGACAGATGACCAGAATTGAGAGCTTCAACAAGCGCTTCTTCGTCGACGATCGGACCGCGCGCCACGTTCACCAAGATCGCCTCGGGCTTCATCAGCGCGATCTCACGCGCCCCGATCATCTTCTCCGAATCGGGTGTCAGTTTGGTGTGAATCGTGACCACATCCGATCGCGCCAGCAGTTCGTCGAGTTCAAGGTATCGGACTCCCAGCTTTTCGGCTCTTTCATCTGACGGATTGAAGGTGTAAGCAACTACGTTCATGCCGAATGCGTTGCACATCCGCGCCATTTCGGCACCGATGTTTCCAGTTCCGATGATCCCGACTGTCTTGTCGCTGAGGAAGACACCGTCCTGCTTGACCCACTCTCCTTGCCGAGTCATCTCTGTGTACCACGCCGCTCGCTTTGCCGCGGCGAACATAAGGCCAAACGCATGTTCGGCTACTACAGGTGCAGTCTTCCCGGGAATATTCGAGACCGTTATCCCGCGATCCCGTGCCGCGTCAAGGTCTATCGAGTCGGTGCCGATACCGCAAACGGAGATGAAACGCAGTTCTGGCAGAAGTTCGAACGAGTCCTCTCGCCACTCGAGATAGCTGCGGGAGTTGATGATTGCAGTCGCGCCTTGGGCGCGCTCGACCTGCAGATCAAAGCTGTCCGCTCTGGTTGGGAATATTTTCAGATCCGCAACAGCCTCAAGCTCCGCCATGCGCGGAGAACCTTGGCATTGCGCAGGATCATCAGATGGCACGACGACGAGTGGTCGGTCTTGGTTAGGCATCACTCAGAATTCCCGATGATAGGAGGTTGGGCACCCGCCGATTGATTCCTTGGAACACGGTGATCGGGCGCCTAAGTTGTGAGCGTGTTTATGCTTAGACGCGTTGTTCGTCTTCAGCTTCTGGCGCTGACTCGAATTCGGCCATTACGGGAACGCCATCGTCGTCCGACGCGTTCCTGCCGACTCGTTGCCGCAACGAAGAAGCGACGCTCGCGGCATCGGCCCGAATCTCTTCCAGACGTTGGCTCGTCGCGTCGAGCAGGTCTTCCATCTGTTCACGTGCGGTGCCCGTCCGGTCCATGAACTGCTCGCGTGCGGTTCCAGTGCGGTCCCACAACTGTTCACGCGCGCTGTCGGTCCGGTCGAGCAGGTCTGCCCGCATCTCGGAACCTGATTTGGGCGCCATTAGAATGCCAACGGCGAATCCGGCGATGCCGCCGAGGATCACGCCTGCGAGAAAGCTATCTCCACTTCCATTTGCCATGATCTGTCTCCATTTCTTTTTCTCGGTACGTGTTTAAAC
>CAYRHG010000073.1:0-10499 GCA_964424025.1 uncultured Dehalococcoidales bacterium
ATGGTGGGCCAAAGTTGACTATAGGCAGAACCGTCTTTGACTTTGTGTTCCCGTTCTGAATCGTATCAGCGAGAATGACGAGACCACGCCTCACGAGGTCGCGACAGCGTAACTCGAGCCGATTACCCGCGGCTCGCTACGTGTCGAAGTCCCGCCATCGGCTAGAGCCGACACTGTCGAACGACGCCACGATCGAGTCGCCGCCCGCTACCCGAACTACAGCAGGTCCGTCAAGCAATGGATATCCGATATCTTCTCGCCGTCCCACCCCTGCCGGTTTCCGTCCGCTAGATCAGTTGATCCAACGCTAATCTTCCCAGAATCGCGTGCCGTCGTTTGATTCGAAAACGGCAAAACCTTCAATCTCGAAAGTTCTCAGAACTCTCGGCGTGTCAGGACTGACGCGCTTCATGCTTTCGTTGACGTACCTGCCGATGCCGACCAACTCCGCCAATGAGAGATGTTTCCACATTTCTGTGCGGTGGAACACGCCGGTCGGCGCCAAGTCGCGATGATCGTCGCAGGGTTCGATGAACTCGTACTCCCCGTCTCGCGGATCGTCATCTGGCAGGACTTCAATTCGGCAGCGCATCACCCTTGCGCAGGCCCCCAATGTTGAGGATCATCGTCCCGCAACTGTTCGAGCAGATCGTGGCCCTCCATCGTCAGCATCACGTACAAACCTTGGTCATTCTTGGTGACGAAACCAGAAGCGACCAGCATTTCGGCGCGGTAGTACTTATCTGCGAGATCCTTGCTGTAGAAAACCGCGCCGAACGGCCCGCCCTCTTTCTCGACAGCTTCCAAAACTTCCCGCACAACCTTCATATCACTCCTCACTCTCACGCGGATGTTTCTCGTTAGCTCGCAGTTGCAACTTGCTCACCGCTTCCTTGATTCGCCGTCGCTTGGCCGGTTCACTCAGCCTTTCGTACGCCTTGTCTTGGTTTTTGCGAAACTGTTTGCTTCTTGCCAACCTGTTTCTGTCTTCGTTGAAATTCTTGAAGGCCGAAACCCAACCCTTCGCCAAGTCGACGGGTACTTCCAACAAGCCCCACCACGGCGTTCTCGGTTGTCGTCTGCTGCGCTTGAGCATACGCACGATTTTATCGTGCGCCCGCGAGGAGGCCGAGCCGTCAGGGTATAGTGCTGGCCCAGCTCAGTCAGTTAGAACAGGAGAATGGAAAACCTTGAGTCGCGGCTTCAAATCCCGCCGCCAGCGCCATCTCCATTATTTCGAGTATCGGTCTCGGTCGCTCCCTATTCGAGGGTGTCGCCGAATAGGGGATGGATGCTCCCGCAGCTCGATGTGTAAAGCGTTCCTCTGCCTTAGAGTGAGATGCGGGTTCGAGCCCTATCAAGGGAGCCGTCAATGACCTACAACCCCTGAACGTGATCAATCGGGAAACACAACTCTGATATGGTCGCGTTTCTTTGCTTCGCATTCGAGTTCGTATGCGTTAGCAGCACCATTTTTCAACATCCGATTGATCCTCGGATCTGATTCGGCACTGGTTTCCAGAGACTCGAACGCCTCACGTAGAACCTCCCATGGTTCGCTTTCGCTTCCGGACCAAGAATTCACTGAACGCAACGCCGCGCTCGACACTTGGTCCTCCCGGACCCCAGCGTCTCGAGCTAGCGTAGCCATGGCCAGCCAAGTTCGGCCAGGTGTTGCTTCAAGCGGCGCCAGGCGGTAGGCGGAGAGGTATTCGCACTCGAGTAACTCGGCATACAAGCCGACATCGTCGCCGACCAAAATTCGCGCAACCGCTCGTGTCGTCCAACTTGCCTCGACAGGTAGCGCCATCGACACTTCTCGACGCTGATCGGAGTTTACTGCCCTCCGCTGGCTACGCCGTTGGACGACGGAGCGGGCGGTAGCGTGATGATACTCACGCCTTCGTGGTCGAGAGCGCCGAGGGCGACCGCCAGCGCGCGCGACGAATCCGCGTTGGCCACCGGCGGTTTCAAAGGATTCTCGGCGGCGCCATGCAGATCCGGGTGCGAAGCGGATGCGGCTTTCACCTGCTTCTCGAATTCTGCTATGGGGTATACGAGCAACGCCAAGTTTTCGGGCGTGGGATCGAACCGCCACGTGTCCCGACTCACGGCTACAGTCGCGCCGTCGAGCGTCTGGATGTCCCAGTGCGCGCTGGGTTTCTTCCACGCGGGAAACGCTATGTTGGTAGGCTCCATGAGGAAGAACGCCATCTCCTTGCCTGCGTAAAGCTCATCGACCCTTCGTCGAAGCGTATCGCGTTCGTTCTCAGGCGCATCGTCGATATAGAACCGCCATGTCCGAATGGGAACCACCGAGGCGCCCTGTCCCACTATGTAGTCGGCGACCCTCAGATCCGTTGCGGGCCGGATACTCGCGCAGTGAGTTCAGATCGTATCATCTTGGCCGTACTCGGCCTGTGCTTCTTCGCCGCCTTGCTAAGGTGCGATCTGGGTTGACGCTGTCCGGGGGGATCGACTCCCCTACGGGCTACCAATTTTGAACTTAATAAGCGGGAACATCAGGCAAAACACACACTACAACACACCGGGCAAACACACCGCGCGCCTACGGGGTGTCTTTGTACCGACCCAGCTTATCGCGAGCGATGAAGTGCACCGCGGTCCAAACCAGACCAGCAATTGTTCCAACACCCCATAGGAACAAGAAATTCCCCAGCAAAACGATGCTGGCCGGATGCGTTTCAACTGAAGTCGCTATCCAGAACCATGCACTGCTAGCGCTAAAAAACACAATGGCAATACCGCGAGTTTTATGCCAACCGTCGCCTCCCATTCCAAATGTCTCCAAGAGTAGCAACAAAGCGACGCAGAACGCTATCATCGGGGCTGCAATACCGGCGTCGCCGGACGGTTGATCGTCAGTGGCGGCTGTAGCGAACGCGCTGATGAGGGCAGCCGCCGCGACGGAAAATATCAAATAGTGCAGAAACACCACGCCCCATCCCCGCGTCCACTTTTCGATTCGACTGCGCATTCTCATACGATTAATCTTCCTTCGCGTGAGGATTCGGCAGCCCTGACGACAACGCAAGTCAATTGATCACGTCGCCGGGTCCCGTGCGTCCGCCTAGGGTGGAAATGTTCAACCCTTCGTCGTCATCTTCGTCGTCGTATGCCGTGGACTCTTTCCAACCGTCCGGCCGCTCGTCGTGCCCCCTCGATTGCCAGTAGGCATCGTGATTGGGGTTCAACTGGTTGGCGCGGTTGTCGTCGTTTCTTCCGCTCATCGTCCAGTCTCCTTCAAGCCTTTAGCCAAGATCGAAACCGATTGTACAAGCGTGTGTCACGGTTCGCCGTGACCGCAGGCGGGGCTTCGGCTCGTAGCCGAAATTCCCTGGACCCTGTGACCGCCGATCGGGGCGGCACTTTGTGCGCGTCTCCATCTAACCGCTGACCGGAAAACCGTCTGCTACAGGTCGACTTGCGCCCCAACCGCCGATGTTGCGGCACGGAGTTCCAGTCCAAACAAACCAAAAAGCACGCACACATGGGCGGCGAGGCGGCGCACCGCTCATCGAACGATGCGCCGCCTCCTTGTTTCGCCGCGTCACCGCGTATTGCAGACGCAGATCACGCCGCCAGCATCTCGGTCCGGACCAGCATTGCGGAGCAGCCCGGGACGGCGACGGTTTCGAACGACGGCTCGCTCCTGCCGTCGTAGCCCGCGCGGCAGGCGTACTCCGCCCACGCTCCCCAAGGAACACGGCCCCCCGGCCCAGAAGGACCCGCCCGCCTGGACCGCCGGCGCGCGTCGTCGATCTCTCGCTGGGTCAACACTACCTTTTCGCGCTACTCGTTCGCGCGCGTTGTCCATCTCCTCGTCTACCTGCCTCTCGAAGCGCTTGGCGCTGAGGAGGTAGGTGCTCGCCAGGCGTCTTGGGTGGACTATCTTGGGCGCCTTTGAGCGCAAAGCGTCGCCGGCGAGATTGAACTACGACTTCGGCACGATGGCATAGAAGGCGTCGTCCATCCTCACGGACGTGCTTCGTCCTTCGCCGTCGAGCCCCGCACGAGAGTGCCCGTAATAAGCCTCGTTGGAGACCATCTTGTGGACCGCCGTCTTTGAACATTGCTTGCCTGCGGGGCTGGAGACACTTTCGCGGTTGAAGGTCTCGGCGATGTCGGGGAAACTCTTACCCGACTCAGCCATCCGGAACGTCCTTCGCACCAGAGGAGCTTAACCCGGTTCGACCTCAAGCTTCGGGCGTTTTTTCGCACCGTCGGCGACGCGAGCCTTCCGGTACCTGTGGGGTGCGATCGGCGCGACTCAGAAGCCGCGGTATGCCGCGTCTCTGCCCCCCCTGATCACCTCTTGGGCGATTGCGCCAGATTTGAATTCGGCGGGGACACGACCGCGCCGAATCACATCGGTTTTGCAGGAAACCCCACCTGCAAAATTCGGATTTATGCTGTAATTGACAAATGGCCCAGCAAATATCACGCCTGACTGTAAATCAAACACGACGCCAAGTCAGGACAATACATCCATCTGACCCCAAATGCGACTCTAAGTAGCGAAACATGAAAAACGACATTGACAGGCACAATTGGACACGCCCCGTTCGCCCTAATGGGCCGTCGCTTCTTCACGAATACGCCATAGGCGTGCTTTACGACGTTTTGCAAGGCGACGTTCCCGTTCGTGTGAAGACGCGGGATGGTATCGTGATCGACGACTTGAGAGTCGAGAACGGACTCGCCAAAGTGCCTCACGAGTATTCATCATTCATGGGGGTGGTGCCCGACCTGGTGATCGAAGTGGACGGCGAGCCGCACACCATCATCGAGATAGTGGTTACATCTGAGCCCGACAGAATCAAGCGGACCAAACTTGAAAATATCAAGCGGATCGGAGTGCGAGTCGTCGAATTGGATGTGCCTGATGTAACTCATGTCGCCGATTTGGTTCCTCGCCCTCCGAAACGACGGCTCGGCGGGCGCGGGAGTCTTCCGGGTCGGCATTTCGAAGATGCGGTGAACAGCCTGATAATCGGGTTGCGTGCCGCGACGCCGGAAGTCCGGCGCGAGTTTCGAGAATTAATGAACGAGATCGATGAAGAGTACCGAATTCCCCGTCTGACAAACGGCAACCCCAAAGCGAAGATACTCGGAGCCGCTCGCAATGAGTGATTTGGGGTCACATGGGTACACTCCCTTAAAGTCAATCCCTGCTGCAACACCAATCATCTTCGTTTCCGTTGCCCTTCTCTATGCCTTCACCGTATCAAGCACACCCTCTGACACAGCCAAAGCACAGACCGAAGGCATATGTGGCCGATCTCTCGGGGTTCGATTGGCGATTTTGAATGAACTCGGTCTGTCGAGCGCCGACTGCGGAGACGTGACCGATTCTCGCCTCGCAATCATCAAACATCTATCCATCCTGTCCTTCACCGGCATCGCGTCCGGCGATTTGGATGGGCTCGCAAGTCTAGAGGAACTCACTCTGAGGGGCTACAGGTTTTTCCCATTCCCCGGCGGGCTTTTCGCCGACCTGACAAGCTTAGATTCCCTGATCGTGCTGGACTATACAGGATACCGGCAGCCAGATGGCCTCACCATCCCGACATCGGCCTTTCAAGAGCTCCCTGAAACAGTCGAGGAGCTGGTGCTGTACGGACCTGGGATTTCTGGATTCGAAACCAACGCGTTCAGCGGCTTGGACGATCTCAAATGGCTCTGGGTTTACGCTCACCAAATCGAAACGCTAGAATCTGGCATCTTCAACGGCTTGGGAAACCTCCGCTGGCTGGTCTTCTACGGCAACGAAGTTACAACCATCGCCCCCGGCGCATTCAGCGGCGTTGGCGAGGATGTGGAGGATGACAATCGAGCGGCGGCTGATTTCGGCTTGCTCTACTTGGGCCTCGACGCACTCCAAACGCTGGACAGAGACACGTTCACAGGACTCGGCAATCTCGAACGCCTTGCCATAGATGGCGATTCGATCGCAACGATTGATTCTGGTGCCTTCAACGATCTTGCCAGCGTCGAAATCTTTTATCTCAGCGCCGGCGCGATCAACACATTGGACCCCGGCACCTTCGCACCGTTGAGCATGCTTAGACTGCTCAGGCTCAACAAGGGCGGCAAGGAAATACTCGAAACCGACGTGCCAGGCGAATTGACGACGGTTAAGATCCTCGACATCTGGGATCAATCCATCACGACTTTGAAAAGGACATATTTCGATTCGTTGACTGGATTGGAACGGCTCCGTGTGAACTACAGAACTGTGGTCGAGCAAATCGAAAGCAACGCCTTCGCCGATCTGACCCGGTTGAAACTCTTGAACATCGCCAACAACCTGATCGAAACACTGCCAGAAAGAGTCTTCGAACCCCTCGCCTCGCTTGAGCATCTGGACCTGAGCAACAACCGCGTCTCCGCTCTGCCCGGAGGCTTCATCGCATCGCCGCCTTGCTCGCTGCAGTCGCTCAACATCGGCGGCAATCGCTTCAGGAACGTGCCGACCGCTGAAGTCGACGGTATCAGACGCAACCTCTTGAGCACCCTCCCACAACCGAACAAGAATGGTTGCGGCCCCGATGAAGGCATTAGACACATCCACTTGGACAACATCCCGATTACGCAAGCCGAACTCGATCTCATCGAACCGTACTCCGTGGTCGAGACACTGTCGCTGGCGAACACCGGCATCACTGCGACGCAGGCCATCGATGTCAGAAGGGCGCAAGATCTGGTTCAAATCAAAAAGCTTGATCTTTCATACAACGATCTCAGCGGCTTGAACGACTTTCAACAGCGCGCAGCCCTCCCTGTCATAGTCGGGCGACTAAACCAACTGGAAGAGATGCTCCTGGCCGGTACGAAGATCGACGGCGACACTGCGATGATCATCGTACAGAACCTCAGTCCAGGCGCCAAGAGGCTTTCGCTCGCAGACAACGACCTTACCGATTGGAACGACCCGCACCTCGCTCCCGCCCTCACCTCCGCCTTCAGCGGCCTGAATGAACTTTGGGATCTGATCGATCTCTCAAACACCGGCTTGGATGCTGCCGCGGCCGATTCCATCATTCCCAGCATCGCTCGCAAAGAAACGGGCAATCCAGCCGGTTTCTACGAAATCGACGAAGTTGATCCGGAAGTCACGCTGAACTTGTCGAACAACCGATTGACGCGTTTCGAGCCCTCATGGATACGCGAATGGGAACAGGTCAACACGATCGACATCTCGTGCAACGAAATCGAAGCCACGCTGGATCCCGGCTGGTTCAGCCGATTGGCGATTCACCTGCAAAACCTGTATGTAAACGGCAACGCACCGGAAATAATCGACGACGCGGATGGGTTCCGCAGGGCACTGCCCAATTTGCGAGCGCGTGGTTTGGACAACGGGGAGAATTGCCAAAGAAGCGACTACAGCATCCCCAAAAGCACTTCGCTCATCCTCAACATCGAACCTGGCATCGAAAAGGTCGTCATCGGCCCCGGCGAGGTCCTGCGCCTCGAGATAGACCTTTACGGTCGTCAGAACGTCCTTGACAACGACCTCGCCGACCAGGTTCTGATTGTCTGGGACGACGGTCGGGCCGGCGGGACGTTCAGCGGCGCCGGGCGGCGGATTCACTACACCGCTCCCGAGAACCCCGGAACCTACACCGTCCTCGTGCGCGTCCCCGCTTCGCAATGCTTTGGCGACTTCGATCAGTGCAGCGCTGAGTTCCAAATCACCGTCAAACGCAGATCTAGCGTCGGCACAACCCCAATCGAGCCGATAGATCCTCCGGGCGACATACCAGCAATCCTCACCGACGCTGAAGGAACCGCGTACGAAGTTCTCACGCCAGTCGACGGCGGCCGATACATCGGCGATGGCTTCACCCTCTCGGCACCGCCCGGCGCTGTTGAGAATGGCGAATTCATCGGAGTCAGCGTACAGAAGGGGGAACCGGCATCAAATATCGGACAGACGCACCACCGCTACACCATCGAAGGCCATTGGTACGAGATCTCAACGGTCGATGCCAATCGCGAATCGATATCCGACTACAAATTGAACGTGCCGGTTCAGGTCTGCATCCCGCTGCCAAGCGAATTGTTGAGCAGGATCGACGGCTTGGCGATAGTGGCGAGGAACACCGATGCTGACAGCTTCACGGTGATCTCGAGCAATGTCCGCATCGAATCGGATGGTGCAACGAATCTATGTGGCAGTCTGAGCGAACTGCCTGTCGAAGTTGCCGCCTCCAAACGCGGCGCACCAGGCGCTTTGCCCACGCCAACACCAGCGTACCAGCCTGAAGAGGTCAAGCCGCCCGATGCTGGAGGAAGCGAAATCCCCATCGCAGCTTTGATCATCGCGATGATCTCGGGCATGGTCGCAGCGTTAGTTTGTGCACGGCATCTGACTCGCAAAGCCCTCTAAAGAGTCGTCATCGATACTGCCGACGCGGCGCCCCTGTCCGAACAAACTGAAAAATCCCGATACATGTTCGGCGAGGGATGACACCTCCAGCGATGTCATCCCTCCTTTTTGGTCTGGCTTTGAGCGGATGCTCGAGTGCCTATCACGCGGCCATCGTCTCCGGCCGGACCAGCAAGGCGGAGCAGTCCGGAGCGACCACGGTGTCGAACGACAGCTAGCCCCTGCCGTCGTACCACGCGCGGTAGGCGTACTCGGCCTCTGCTCCCCAAGGGACTCGACCGCCTGCCATGATGGACTCGCCGCCCGGACCGCCGGCGCCGCGGAAGACGGACCGCGCCTACCATCCCGCTCGCCAGATAGGCATGACTCGAAGCCGTGCCAACGCCTATAGACCCGTGGCAAAGCAAGAGCAAGTGATTTAGGAACCGGGTTGTCGTGATCGGACATGACTCAAGCTGCGAGATCAGCTGTACGCCAAGCTCGAGTAGTTACGGAGCGGCAGCTGGAAATCGGACGATGGCGATAAGCGACTGTCTCATCAGTTGGCGCCCGGCGAAATCGGAGTGGCAGTCGAACATAAAGCGCTCGATAAAGAGTTTGAATCGATCGCGTGGGCTGAGCGGTCCCGGTTACGGCTCCTTGAAACAACGCACGGAGTGATCTCTTAGCGCATTACAGTCGATGAGCGATTCTCGACCAGGAGTCAAGATGCCCGATCCGAAGGCGACATCTGACGACACCGAAAAGAACAGACCGCGTAGCAGACGAAACTTCGGAGAGACACGTCCCCAGAGACGACATTGTGGGCGAGCATCATCGGTGGTTTTTCGCCAATGCTCATTCGCGCGTGCGGTTGCCTCGGCAGAGGGACTCGAGATAGCTCGGATGCGGTCCCGCGTAGCACCTGCTACGGTCGTAATCCAACACCCTGGCGTCGTACGAAGTCCTCCGATCCCAGTCGACACGGGGGTGGGATTGGTGCGTGGACTCCCCCTCCGTGGTCATTTTCTTCCCGTCCGAAGCGTTGATGCTGTAGACCAAATCGCAGTCCGCCCAAGTGTTCGTCGGGACGCCGCTGGACGCGCAGCGCTCAGCGGGAAGCGGGTAGTTGGGAGTGGGCTCCCCGCCCTCCTTCCTCAGATGGAACTCGATCTCGGTTTCGGCAAACGTGTCGGTTTTGTTGCGCCGTTGTCGGCCACGCAGACACCCGGGAACTCAGCAACTCGGCCGGCGACGTTCCGAACTTTGGCATCTGATTCGGGGCCGTCGCTCAGGAACGGAGGCGGGGAATTCGGGAGCGCCGAGACCGCTATTGCGCTCATCTCGGCCAGGGCATCGTCACGTGTACCGACTTTCCGGCGTGCCGACTGTGCGGACGCTTCAGGAACACACGCCCATTCGACCTGCTAGGTGGCGGGGCGAGTTTCTGGTCCAGGCCAGATTCCACAAGCCATGCCAGCCATCCATTTACCTCTCGACACTATTTCCCTCTCGTCCCAAGTGTCGGAACGCATTTCCAACATCCGCTTGTTCATGAAAAGGCTGTCTGCATTTTGATTAACTTCTGCTTGTGTTCCCATGATCGGTCGCTCGAGGATTTGTTCAAGCCGCCTGTTATCAACGTCGAATTGCCAAGTGGATGTATCAGTTCATCCCGGAACGCCGACGACTCTGACACGGCATCATCCGGCTCGGTGGGTCAGTCGTTGTCGTTCCATCTTTGCGGCTTCAAATGTTCGACTTCCAGACCGTCCGGGATTTGCTGGTGCGATGCGTATCTGTGCAGCAACGCACACTCGATCGCCACCGAGACCAATCTCTGAACGTAGGTCGGCATCTTCCGATGCAGCACCGCTGACCGAACGTCGTCGTCGTTCGGCCACCGATTCCGAGAACCGCCGTATCCGAGCAGTTGATCGCGAAGCGTTTCGTCTAAGTCTGTCGGCATGGTGGATGTTGCTTGCACCAGTGCCTTTCGTCAACTTGATCTTGCTCTGCACGGCCGGGTTTGAGGGCAGTCACGAATGGGCCAACCGCTACGGCGTCAAGCCGAAGTGACGTGCGCGGTTGATGATTTCCTGAT
>CAYRHG010000074.1:0-16231 GCA_964424025.1 uncultured Dehalococcoidales bacterium
TAGCCGACTACTTCCGCACGCCGTCATCCGTCAACATCGCGACAGGCGATGCCTCTCTCAGGGTTCCCATGATCCCGCTCCTACTCGTGCCGCACGACTGGCAAGTTCTCGACGGCAACCTTCCAACGCCCATGATCTCCACTCGCTACGCCGAACAGAACTCCTGCATGGGGCTATGTCGCAAGTACTACTACCTCGTCAAGCGCAACAACGCCGAGTGGTTCTCGGCGAAGACAGATGATGGGCGATTGGTTGGAATCTCGACTGCTTGGATTGACGCCGACGGCGCATGCCGCGTGGATGGGTTCATACACGCACGATTCGGTGACTCATTTAGTGCGTTGATCAGCGCGGCTATCGATTGGGGCACACGGCAAAGAGCCGGTCGGATCGCCACTCGGCTCTCAGTTGAAGACGAAGAAAAGCGCTCGCAATTTCAGGCGATCGGGTTCAGCGCGGGACCTAATGACGGCGCGTTCACCTTTGGTGACCGCGAGGTCAACGCGATATCGATGTCGCTCTGATAGCAGTTTCGATGTACGTCTCCTGTCCAGTGCCAAGGGTCATTTGGCGAACCTGATCGATCGAAACGAATTCAGCTCCGATTTCGTAACCATCTGTCTCCATCAGTTCAGGGTGGTGTTTTCCCGGAATTGCCGCGTACACAACTTGGAGAAAGTCGGGTAGGTGCGTTTGGCCCTCATGTATTGCGCGCACGTGCGTGAAGTGCAATAACCCGATCGGTGTGCAAAACATCAAGCTCCAACCGGTCTCTTCAATCACCTCCCGCCGCATAGCGTCTTCGGGTGTTTCATCGGGCTCAAGTCTGCCGCCGGGGATAATGTGGCTCTCGTCGGGGTCTTGGACCAACAGCACCCGGTCGCCATCGATCACCACTGCTCGGGCGGATGACACGTCTCTGATAGGAGGCATCTTATCGGTCAGATAACACGAGATTCGCATGGTGCCGACCGACTCCCAGAATTGCGTCTCTTCCTCAAACGCGGTCAGGGGAGATAAGAAATCTGCGAGGTCGTCATCCATCTTCTCGTGCCTCGGACAGATCACGTAAGCTCTTTGACCATGACGAACGATGGCTCCTCGATCACCTCAATCGACCCGTCGTCGAGCACGCGTTGCCACCGATCCATTACCGTATCGCCGGATATCTGGTACCCCAACCTGCGATAAAGCCGGATCGCGACTTCGTTCTCGATTCCTACCTCTAAGTTCACCTCATCTAGATCGCCGCGAACAGCAATATCTTCGACCGCTCTCACCAACGCGGTACCAACACCCTCCCGTCGCGACTCGGGACCGACATCTAGCGCGAAAAGACGCAACGATCCTCGCCGCCGAAAACGACCTCCTCCGATGCTGACGGTGCCGACCGCACGACCTTCTTTAACCGCTACCAGCATAATGCGTTGTCCGCTAACGCTGTCTTCAAACCTCTTCCCGATTTGCGCGGCGCCGACCTCCGACCCTAGCGCAACAATCAATGAATCCAAATCGCGACGGGTGGCACTCCGGATTTCGATTTCATCGTTCATGACGACTGCGCGTTGCATAACTCAATAATCGGTACCAGATCGACCCCAACGCTTCAATCAAGCCAAGTTGCAGAGAACATCGCGCAGCTCCGCAACATGATCAACGGCGTAATCGGGCGGTTGGAGATCATTCGGAAATGGCCGACCTCGCCTCACCCAAGCGGTCTTCATCCCAAACCGTTTGGCTCCATCAATGTCAGCTATCGGGTTATCACCGACAAACATTACCTGCTCCGGAGACGCGAGACCAGTCAGTTCCAGCGCATCGCGAAAAATCCTCGGGTCCGGTTTCATATAGCCAGCCGCTTCCGAGATGATGATGAAAGGCGCAAGTCGATCTAGACCTGCGGCTTGGCAGGCGACGTGCTGACCCACCGTGCTTCCATTGGTGACGATGCCCCACGGCACACGTTTCTCGTTAAGTTCGGCAAGAAGACTATTGATACTCGCGTCAAGTACCACATGTTTTTTCATCTCCAAGCGGTACCAAGGTACCAACTGTTCAGGATCGAGTCCCGCTTCGGGCCACTCGGCGGCCCATTTCGAGAACATCACCAAACGGTCCACATAGCCGTCTTCGTCCCACAGAACCATCTGGGTAACAACTTCGTCCCGTGTCATCGACGTCGCGTCGCGAAGTCGCTCCTCGTAGAAGCGAGTGGCGAACCGGACAAACGCGGCTTCACGATCAATGAGCGTGTTGTCCAGATCAAACAAAAAGCCGCGGATGTCGTCACCCAAGTTGTCCCTCCAAATTCGCAAATTAACAGTCACCACTTTCATCAGTTATAACGTGGCTCGAATCCGTTCCGACCTCTCGTCTAAGATTGCAGCATCCAACATTCGGCCCTTCAAGAGGTAAACCGTTCTCATGACCACCGTCCTCACCGAACCAACGCTATCGCCTTCTCTATTCCATCGTCATCTCATGGACACAGTGAAACCTTCGATGGCCTACGATGGCGGCGATGTCGCAGAATGGCAAGCCCGACTGCGCCCCAAAGTCCGCGAACTTGTACGCTTTCCCGACGGCGACCGAATCGACCTCAACCCGCAGTCGTTGTGGAAACGAGATCACGAATACGGAACCATCGAAAAACTCGTACTCAGCAGCGAACCCGGGTCCGACATCCTCGCCTACCTCTGCCTGCCAGCTGATGCGTCTCCGCCGTACCCGTTCTTCATCTGCGTCCAAGGCCACACTACCGGTTTTCATCACTCCATCGCGGTCGAACGAGACGACAACAGCATCCCGATGCAAATCGAAGGCGACCGCGACTTCGGCCTTCAATGCATGGCTCGCGGCATCGGCGCTCTATGCATCGAACAACGTTCATTCGGCGAACGCCGGGAGCGGCACCAGGAGTGGGTCTCAACCCATCCATGTCATGACGCCACGATGCAGGCGTTGATGCTGGGCCGACCGCTAATCGGCCAGCGCATCTTCGATGTCGACCGCGGCCTCGACTTCCTCGAAACCCGCGACGACGTCGATTGGTCCCGCATCGGGATCATGGGTAACTCCGGCGGAGGCACAATCAGCGTCTTTTCCGCCGCTCTCCTCCCGCGCATCACCCACGCGATGCCATCCTGCTACTTCTGCACCTTCCGCGACTCGATCATGTCGATCTACCACTGCGCCGACAACTACGTCCCCGGACTCCTCCCATTCGCCGAGAACGCAGATGTGATGGGCCTGTTCGCGCCAAAACCCGTAGTTGTGGTCTGCGGCAAGGAAGACCCTCAGTTCCCAGTCGAAGGCGTGCGACGCGCATTTGCGGACCTGCAGAAGATCTATAACGCCGCGGGTGCCACCGACCGTTGCCACCTAGTAGAAGGCGAGGGTGGCCACCGTTTTTACGCGGATGATGCTTGGCCAGTGATGTTGAGAGAGCTGGGTATGGCGGCGTAACGGTGAACCAAGGACTTAGCTGTGTTATGACGGCAAAATCGGATTACAAGATACGTGCCGTTGCTGGAACCGACATGGCGTTAAAATCAAAGCCACCTCGTGGTGATTAGGTTACTGATCGTGTATAACGCGCGTAGATTGGATGATTGATAAGATAGTGTTCCCGAACTTGGAGATTTGGTTTGACGACAATTAATGCTACGGAAGTGGCGCATCTAGCAACCAAAGAGGATGTTGCCAACGTGCGCGTAGAGGTGGCACAGCTCGAAACGCGCTTGCTCAAGTGGATGTTCGGGTTGCTACTCGGTATCATCGCAAACGTAGTTGGTGTTTCGGTTTCGATAGTTTTGCAACTCGTCTAAACCACCCCGCTCAGTTTGCCAGGTGCATATATGCCATGACCGGGATCGTGGTGCGACGCCGAAATAGCAGGGCATTGAGACGTCCGCTCCCAGTCAATCCCCTTCTCCGCGTTCGGCCGACTTGCTGGTTGCCGATCTACGTCGATCTTGACGCTCCTTAGCAGCCCTAAACGCCTTCCGATCCTTAATCGCGTCCCAATGGGCTTTCGCAAATGTCGCGACGGATGCCAGCACTCCGCTCCCTCCGGCGGCGACGAAGACTTCCGATGACAATCTGCACACGTTCGCAGCCCTTTATCGCAAATCCCGTCGCTCAAACCGGTACATCCCAACCGCGAAGGATACCGCTGCGATGGCGATGAGCACCAGCGCGTGCCACGGCGTAATGCCGTTGATGAAAGGCTTGTCGCCGATGTAGTAGTGCAGGATCGAAACGTATTTCGTGAACTCAAGCGATTCGATGAGCGGCACCAAGATATTCACCAAGTAACCGACAACCGCTATGACGGCAGGCACGGCTATAGCGAGGTTCTTGCTCCCAGTTGCTCCACCCACGCTCAGCGCCAAAAAACCGGTGGCGTACGAAAGCAACAAGAGGCTGATCGTCATCTGTAGCAACCCAGACAGCGACACAGAATAATCCATAATTACCGCCCCAATCAGTATGGCAACGCCGACGGCGATTGTCGGCAGAATACAGTCGGCAATTAACGCCAAACTCTTTTGAACATAAAGCCTCGATCGGCTGATGGGATTGCCGAGGAGCTGGTCGAGTGTATGGGCATGCTCTTCCCCCGCCAACGCGCCCATACCCCTGTTAATGGCTAGCGCAATCATGACGATCGGTGTAACAACGCCATATGGGTCCGCCGTGAAGAAACCTTCCGGCGTCGCGAACTCCTCAGCACTGCCCACGAATGCTTGGATGAATTCAGGCAAATCCTCGACCATCGACGCGAAACTCGATGCGACATCAGGGAATAGCAACGCCAAATAAATCCCGAACACGAACTGCGCGAACGTGAACAGCAACATCGACCTTCGGCCATCGCGGAGGGTCTTTAAAAAGACGTTGCTATACATGATCGCGGCTTAAGGTTGTCTAATTCAAACCTGAGGAAGAAGCGCTTAACCAGAATCGGTTCAGCACATTGCGAATCTGTTTATAATTGGACATAGTAGATGCGATACTAATAGCCGTAGCTTTAATACGTCCCGCAGGCGAATGCCCGATCTTAGGCCCGACTGCCAATTCGTGACGAAAGGCATTACCGTCAAATGCAGTACAGTGAAGGAAGGAGCTATGGATGCCCACTAAGGTTCGCGAGGCATTGAGGTTGGCACGCGATGAAGGATGGTACGAAATACGTTCTTCCGGTGGTAGCCACCGACAATTCAAGCATCCGAATAAACCCGGCCGAGTGACTATTAGTGGACATCCCAGAGACGACATCCCGCCAAAAACTTGGAACAACATCTTGAAGCAACTAGGACTCAGATGATGGAAATACCAAGAACCGTGACATATAACGTTCAAATCGAGGAAGGTCCCACATCTTTCGGAGCGCAGATCATAGAACTGCCTGGGTGTTTCGCAGTGGCACCGACACGCGACGAAGTTATGCGTCGTATCCACGAAGCTTGCAAGATGCACCTGCTCTCGATGATAGAAGATGGCGAAGAAATCCCAGTGCCAGTCGAAGTTTCTCGAGAAGAGTTTCAACTGGTATGAAATCCATCGCGGCGTGCCGGGTCTTCGTTAGTTCTTCGGTCTCGCGAGATTAAGAGCCCGAGTAGTACTTCAAAAACGCATCTTCCAGAGATGCGTGCTCGCTCTGAAACGAAGCCACTCGGTGTTTACTCGCCGCCTTGATCACCGCATCCATAGATCCATCACCACTTACAGTCAACGTGAATGTGCGCTCCGTCGCAGAAATGACGCTGACACCAGTTAGTCCGTCAAACAAGCGCTTGTCGACCGGATCAGCGAATGTCACTTCCACGCTCCAAAGGCTCAACTCCGTCAGGTGCGCAACGGTATCCAGTGTCACTAACTCGCCGTCACGAATGATGCCGACCCGATCACAAGTAGCTTCAACCTCTGACATGACGTGCGAGGACATGAAAATCGTCTTGCCTTGTTCCTTTTCCTCGTGCAACATCTCCTGGAATTCGTGTTGCAGCAGGGGATCGAGACCTGCGGTTGGCTCGTCGAGAATTAGCAGGTCGGGATCGTTCATGAACGCCTGAACGAGGCCAATCTTCTGCTTGTTGCCTTTTGAGAGCTCGCCAATCTTCCGCGACAGGTCCAGCTTGAAACGTTCGCACAGCATTTCCAGTTTGACCGGCTCGATGTGACGCAGATTGGTGAAGTACTCGGTAACGGTTCTACCGGTCATGTGGTCGTAAGTGACGAAATCGCCGGGGAGGTATCCGACTCGTTGCCGGATCGCCAAGCCGTCTGACCTCGGCGACAGACCGAAGATCGAGATTTTGCCGGATGTCGGACGTATGAAGTCGAGGATTAGACGGATGGTGGTCGTCTTGCCAGAACCGTTTGGGCCGAGGAGACCGAAAACCTCGCCATCGTCGACCTCTAGCGAGAGGTTTTGAATCCCTACGACATCGCCGTAGTACTTGGTGAGATTCTCCAGTTCGATGACTGCGTTGCCGTTGGTCATCTTCCGGAGTGTCGCCTTACGTGCGGAACGGTTGTCGACCCTATCCGCCGACTTCCAGCATGCGCTCTAACGCGACTAGGGCGTGACGCTTCGTCTCCGAATCGACCTGCACTACGTTGATGCCCACGCCAGCCATGATGCCCTCCAACACCCATAGGACATACGCCGGGTGGATGCGGTACATCGTCGCGCACGGGCAGACGACCGGATCGAGGCAGAAGATACGCTTGTCCGGGTTCTCGTCGCGTAGACGGTTGACCAAGTTTATCTCGGTGCCGATCCCCCATGACGTACCAGGCGGTGCACCTTCAATCGTCTTGCGAATGAACTCGGTCGATCCGTTGAAGTCAGCGGCGTCGACCACTTCTCGAACACATTCTGGGTGAACCACGACGTTGACATCGGGATCTTCCCGTCGTGCATCCTCGATCTGCTTTACCGTGAATCGAGTGTGAACCGAGCAGTGGCCTTGCCAGAGAACGACTTTGGAGTCGTGGATCTGCTGTTCCGAGAGGCCGCCCATCGGCTTGAAGGGATTCCAAACAACCATGTCTTCGGCCGGTATGCCCTTGGCTAGCCCGGTGTTACGTCCGAGGTGCTGGTCGGGCAGGAACAAGATCCGCTTGCCGCGCGCCAACGCCCAGTCGTATGCCTCCGCAGCGTTGGATGATGTGCAGACCAAGCCGCCATTCCGACCACAGAGAGCTTTGATCGCGGCGGTGGAGTTCATATATGTGATGGGGATCATTTCCGCCATCCCGTCGCCACGTTCGCCGAGCACATCCGTGAGGTCGTCCCACGCGTCCTCTACATCGTCGGTCGCCGCCATGTCGGCCATCGAACAACCAGCCGCCATATTGGGCAGGATGACATTCTGGTCGTTCTCCGTCAGCAGGTCAGCCGTTTCGGCCATGAAGTGAACGCCGCAGAAGATGATCCACTTCGCGTCGTTCGCGGCCGCCGCCTGTTTCGACAGCAGATACGAGTCGCCCCGAAAATCGGCGAATTGGATGACATCGTCGCGTTGGTAGTGGTGACCGAGAACGACCGCCTTGGTGCCGATCTCCTTGCGGGCGTAGCGGATGCCCGCCTCGACTTGTTCCGGCGACATCTTCAGATATCGCGTCGGCACCTTTTGCCAGCGGACACCCGATTGGAACTCCTGCTCCAGCGTCTTGGTCCGTAAATTGCCTTCCGTCTGGCAAAATGCCGACTGTTCCAGTTCGGTAATGGGTATGATGGTCTTCGGCGTTGTGTTGATGGAGATCATGTCGCCTCCTTAAATTCCAGCCGGTCAGTTGGCTGGTTGACCGACTAACGACCATGGGGTCGCCTCAGTCACTTCGACCTTTATCGTCTCTCCGACGCGAACCGTGCAGTCAGAATGTGCGTCGCCATCTAGGTAAACGATCTTGTCTTTTCGGTTCCTACCGAACGTCCGGCCTCGCTTCCGGCCCTCCACAAGGATGTCGGTGAAACTGCCGACCAATCCAGCGTGTTTCTCCGTTTGGATAGCACATTGTACAGCGTCCAGATGCTGATGTCTGCGCTTTTTCTCGCTTTGGGAAACCGTATCCGGGAATTTCCTTGAAGCAACCGTTCCAGGGCGTTCGCTGTAGGCCGCGGAATGAACCTTGTCGAACCGTACGCGTTCAACGATGTCCATCGTGTTTTCGAACTGCTCTTGGTCCTCACCCGGGAAGCCGACAATCACATCGGTGGTGAGCGCCACATCCTCGCCGAGGATGTCGCGAATCTCGTCGATCTTCTCAATGTACTGGTCGCGTGTGTAGCCGCGCCGCATGTTGGCCAGCACCACATCATCACCCGCTTGAAAGGGCAGGTTAACCGTCTCGCAGACCTTCGGTAGATCAGCGATGGATTGAATGATTCGCGTCGACATATCGTTCGGATGTGATGTCAGGAACCGAATCCGCTCAATGCCGTCAACCTCCTGTATCGCCTCCATCAAATCGGCCAAATCTTGCCGATCATCAAGGTCGTGACCGTACGAGTCCACGTTCTGTCCCAAAAGAGTGATTTCCTTGACACCCCGTTGGACAAGCATCTTCGCCTCGTCTACCAGCTCCACCAAAGGTCTGCTTGTCTCGCGGCCGCGACGGTAGGGGATGATGCAGAAAGTACAGAACTTGTCGCAACCGTGAGTAATCGGGACGAACGTGGCAACCTTCGGGTCGTTCGGAACTAGGTTCGCCAAACAGCCATCCAGATCACCGTTTTCGATGCCGTGACGCATCGCCACACTCTCTAAAATCGGCGTGAACTCCTGCGGCCGCGCCCATAGATCAACCTGCGGAAATCGCCGGCGCAAATCAACATCAGACGGCCCAACCATGCATCCCATCACGACGATCATCCGATCAGGATCGGCATCCTTCACCTTCTTTAACTTGCCCAACATACCCGTTGCCGTATCCTCCGCAGACTGCCGCACAACACAAGTGTTCAGCACCACCACATCGGCCTCTTCCGGCTCCTCAATCAGATCCAACCCGAGTCCACTAATCCCCGCGCCCAACCGCTCCGAATCGGACATGTTCATCTGACATCCAACTGTCCAGACGTGGTAAGAAGGCATGATGCGATCAGCTTAGAGGCGAGTTTTGGAGCGGTCGGAGAATCCAGTTCAATTTCACCAACTCCTTAGCTCAATTTTACGCGAGGCAAATCGCGTCAGAGTACGGAATTGAGTCTAGATATCAGCAGGACTACCGGTCATCAGGCTGGCGACCCGCCTCCCACTCGCGAACATACTCCGCCTGCGTTCGCGTTTCCGGCGAATGCGTGTAAACGGATTTGTAGCACTGCGACCACAGCTTTCGGAGTCGTTCGAGCGCCGATCCCGGAGCCGCGACATCCGGATGCCTTGCCAACCAACATCCAATGATCGTCCCCGTGCGTCCGATACCGCCGAAGCAATGAACATACGCGGTCTTACCGGCTTCTAGATCAGCGTCGATGGCGTCAAGGACTTCCTTCGTGAACTCTTTGGAGCGCGGAATGTCCGCGTCTCGGATCGGGAACCGCCGATGGGTTTGATTTTCTGGGTCAAGCCACTTGTCGTACGGCGACAGTTCGTAATCGTGCGTGAGGTTTATGAAGGATGTGACCCCCGAGTCGGCGAACTTCGCGAGTTTCGCAGCCGAATCACGATCGAAACGCGCCCGCGGGTACTCCCCAGCGAGCAACTTATCCGGCACCACCCAGTAGGTCCCGTCTATCGGCGGAGGCAACATCGACTCACGCCGCATCACCCGAAGCGGCCTTCTCGAACGCGTGAAGCCAAACCTCAGCCGCCGATTCCAAAGACACATCCACTTCGCCATTGAAACGGATGCGATCTCCACCTACAGTCCCTATTCGTGCTGCAGGAACGTTCGCGTTCGACGCAGTTCGCAATATCTTTTCGACTTTAGCGTCATCAGACGAAACGACAATTCTCGATTGGCTCTCCCCAAACAGAGCGGCCAACCAGTTTTTTCCGACTATCTGATTGGGATGCTCGATACCGACTCCGATATTGCCTTGTATCGCCGATTCCGTTATCGCGACCGCAATTCCGCTGTGCGACACGTCGTGCGCGGATTTGACGGTGCCATGCCTGACGAGAAATCGACAGAGTTTTTGCACCCGCACCTCTAAATCAAGATCGATGGTCGGTAAACCAACATTGAACCCATAGAACTCGGCCAGCGCCTCGCTTCCAGCAATCCCAGCCGCGCCATCCCACGGCGAATCAGACCCGAGCAATATCACCGCATCGCCTTCATCGCGGAACGCCGACCGGGCGTGAAGCTCAACATTGTCGAGCACACCGACCGCTCCAATAATGGGAGTTGGATGGACCGCCGACGCTGCTGACTCGTTGTAAAGGCTCGCATTCCCGCTGATCACGGGGATGTCTAACGCGTTCGCCGCTTCAGCGATCCCCGCGATCGCTTCTTGCAGCTGGTATTGGACATCAGCCGTTTCAGGGTTACCGAAATTCAAACCATCCGTCAACGCCACCGGCTCAGCTCCCACACAGGACAAATTGCGACACGCTTCGGCCACCGCAATCGTCGCGCCCACACGCGGCTCCAAATAAACAAGCCGACCGTTTCCATCAGTTGCAACGGCGAGCGCGCGTTGCGTCCCTTGGATTCGCAGAAGAGCCGCATCACCCCCAGGCGCAATCACAGTGTTGTTCTGCACCTGATGGTCGTACTGACGCCACACGGCATGCTTCGACGCGATGTTAGGAGCAGCCAACAACCTGAGCAACGCCTCGTTCGGCGCGATACCCAGTTCCGGAAGAGACGAAACGTCGAAAGACTGCAACTCCTGCAACCACGCAGGTTTCGGGGCAGCAAAGCGGTACTCAGGCGCATCGGTCAGCGTGAGAACAGGTGTCGACGAAACAAGGTCAACTCCATCGGATATGACAACTTGGCTACCCGCCTCAAACGTGCCGATGATCGCGGCATCCAGATCCCACTTCTCAAACAACTCAAATAACCCATCTTCATGACCCGGCTTAACCGCGAGCAGCATCCTCTCCTGCGACTCCGAAAGCATCACCTCGTAAGGCGACATCTCGTTTTCTCGCCTTGGCACTTTAGCAACATCGATATTGATCCCCATCTCACTCCGCTCCGCCATCTCCACCGCCGCACTAGTTATTCCAGCAGCCCCACAATCCTGCATACCAACGACGCCCGGCAGCTCGATCGCTTCCAAACACGCCTCGATCAACACCTTTTCAAGAAACGGATTCCCGACCTGCACAGCCGACCGCATCTCCGCCTGTTCCTGGAACGTCCGAGACGCCAACCCCGAAGCACCATGAATACCATCCCGCCCAGTCTTCGCCCCGACCAGCACTAGCAGATCACCAGGCGCCTCGGCCCTAGCGCTCATCACCTTGCCACCCTCGATAACGCCGATGCACATCGCATTCACAAGCGGATTGCCGGCGTAAGAATCATCGAAAACAATCTCCCCGCCAACGTTCGGCACACCGATGCAGTTGCCATAACCCGATATCCCCGACACAACGCCATTCAGAAGATTGCGCTGGCGATCATCATTCGGACGTCCGAATCGCAGCGAATTCATCAACGCCATGGGCCGTGCGCCCATAGCAAGAATGTCACGCACGATCCCGCCGACGCCCGTAGCCGCACCTTCATAAGGCTCAACAGCCGATGGGTGATTGTGCGACTCGATCTTGAATGCGATCGCGAACCCATCTCCTATATCCACGACCCCCGCGTTCTCCGCACCCGGCGCGACTAAGAGACGGTTCGACCTATTCGGCAAAGTCCGCAGCAGCGCCTTCGTGTGCTTGTAACCACAGTGCTCGCTCCACAGAGCGCCGAAAAGTCCGATCTCCAGTTCGTTCGGCTCCCGCTCCAACCGGTCCGATATCGCTTCATATTCACTGCGCGACAATGCGACTTCGTCGAGCAGTTCTTGCGAAATCGGTGCCATCGCGACCACTAACCCGCACAGTCCACAGTAGACGCGATCGAGCGCCAAAGCGGATTGCCGTCGATACTGCCCAAGATCGTTTCACAAGCCCGTTCCGGGTGAGGCATCATACCCAAAACATTCCCACCCTCATTAGTAATCCCCGCGATGTTGTTCAATGACCCGTTGGGATTAGCTGCTGATGTGGCCTGATTTCGCTCATCCACGTACCTGAACAACACCCGCCCCTCCCGTTCCAGCATCGCCAACGTCTCATCGTCCGCCTGAAAATTGCCCTCGCCATGCGAAATCGGCATCGAAACCAACTCGCGTTCGTCGTACTGAGACGTGAACGCCGTCGACGAGTTCTCAACTCTCAACTTCCCCGGCGAACACCGAAACTCTAGGTGATCATTCCGGATCAACGCCCCTGGCAAAAGTCCCGACTCGCAAAGAATCTGAAACCCGTTACAGCTACCAAAAACAAAACCACCATCCTCTGCAAAATCCTTGATCGCTCCCATCACAGGCGAGTGCGCCGCAATCGCTCCGCAACGAAGGTGATCACCATACGAAAAACCACCCGGCAAAAGGATGGCATCGAACCCCTCTACAGCCGTCTCCCGATGCCAAACGTACTCAGCTTGGTATCCAAGTACATCGGCGACGGCGTAGTGCATGTCGCGTTCGGACCAAGAGCCCGGAAAGACGACAATGCCGAACTTCATGCTGCGTATCGCCCCCAAATGCGTAAACAGGGTTTGTCCATCTGGGATGCGTCAACAAGATGCGCGATTGAGCGCGATAAGAGAACTATCGGTTCTTCTCGGTAGACTTGCGGCTCTTTCGAACTTTCGCCGCGATCTGCTTCTTGCGTGTCACGCTCGGCGGCTCGAACGCCTTGCGACGCCGCGCCTCAGAAATTATGCCTTCGTGCTGCACGCTGCGGGTGAAACGGCGTAGCATCGCCTCGAAACTCTCACCCTCTCGGTTCTTTACCTCAACCAACTGAAATCGTTTCTCCTGTCGTCGCACCCGAAATGATCCGTCGAATTCGGGTTTACATTACCGTAACGATGGTAACACTCAAGCGCTATGCGTCACGATCTTCGACGTACTTCTCAAACGCCGATAATCCACTCCGAAGCCGCTCAATAGTCCGTTCGCGGCCCAACACCTCTATCGACTCGAAAAGCGGCGGCGCGATCCTCTTTGCCGTGACCGCCACACGTATCGGAGTGAACAACTGCCCAGCCTTCAATCCAGTCGTCGCCGTCAAGCCCCGCAGCGCCGCCTCGATTTCATCACTCGAAAACGGTTCGACAGAACCCAGCGCGTCGATGCTCGACTTCAACGAAGTGATAACCATCTCCTCATCCATACGACGTCCGATCATCTCCTCAGCGTTCGGATGGACCTCCGAGACGAACAAAAAGTCGATCAGTTCCACTACGTCCGGCAACACCTTGATGCGCTCCCGTAGCACCGGAACCATAGCTTCCACCACGGCGCGATCTATCGGCCGATCAATCTCGTCGAGCAAACCGCCTTCCTCTTCCGGCCTCTCCAGATACGGCATCATCATCTCCGCAAGAGCAACCTCATCCGCCTGCATGATGTGCTGCTGGTTCATCCACTCAAGCTTCTGCGCACTGAACTTCGCCGGGTGAGACAATATTCTCCCGATCTCGAAGCGCGAAGCGATCTCGCCACGAGTCATCACCTCCGTATCATCCCCAGGCGACCACCCCAACAGAGCCAAGTAGTTGAGCACCGCATCCGGCGTGTAACCCGCATCCCGATATTCCAACGCAGACTGCGCCCCATGCCGCTTGCTCAGCTTCGCCCCATCCTGCGCAGTGATCAGCGGCACATGCACATACTTCGGCGTCGGAATCCCCAACGCCTCCTGTATCAAAACATGACGCGGCAAACTCGGAATCCACTCCTCGCCCCGGATCACATGAGTGATACCCATCTCATAGTCATCCACAACGTGCGCCAAGTGATATGTCGGAAACCCATCCGATTTCAGGATCACGAAGTCCTGCAGAAGTGACAGATCGAACCTCAACCGACCGCGCACTTCATCTTCCACTTGCAGATCGCCGTGGTCCGGCACCTTGAACCGCACCACAACATCAAGACCCCTGTCCCGCGACTCCTGAATCTGCTCCGACGTCCGATACCTACCGCGGTTGTCATACCCCGGCGCCTGCCCCGCAGCCTGTTGCCGCTGCCGCAACGCCGCCAACTCCTCCGGCTGCGTATCGTCGTAATACGCGTGCCCCGATTCAATCAGCTTCGACGCCGCGTCCGCGTATAGCTCCAACCGCTCCGACTGTGTATACGGCGCATACGGCCCCCCGATATCCGGCCCTTCATCCAGATCCAAACCGAGCCACTTCAGCGACTCCTTGATATGCCACTCAGCATCAGGATCGTACCGGTTACGATCCGTATCCTCGATCCGAAGGATGAACTGCCCACCCGTTTTACGGGCCAAAAACCAGTCATAGAGCGCAGTCCTAAGACCGCCGATGTGCATCACTCCTGTAGGACTAGGAGCAAAGCGGACGCGTGCAGGAGTTTCAGTAGCCATAATTCCAAGATTAGATGATTAGCGCGGAGAATAACCTACGGCCGTAAACGCAACACTTGACGGTGCCCCGATCACCGCCTGAGCGAGCACCAGATCACGCGGCAAAGGTGACGTGAACTCAAGACGCTCACTCGTAATTGGATGCACGAAACTCAACCGATTAGCGTGCAAGAACTGCCTGCGAAGCGGTATCTCCGGCACGATCACACCGTAAACGGAGTCGCCCACGATCGGATATCCGATCGCCTGCATGTGTACTCGAATCTGATGCGTCCGGCCAGTCTCCAGTTTCAACTCGACCATCGAGAACGATTTGCCGAACGCATGGAAACCGGCAGTCAACGCGAAACGAGTTCGAGCTGGCCTACCATCTGGGACGATGGCTTGACGCGTTCGAATGGTCGGATGTCTTCCGATTGGTCGGTCAACCACACCTCGTCGCCCAGTAAATCTGCCAACCACCATCGCCACATACCGCCGATCAACTTCGCGCTCCTTAATCGCAACCGATAGGGCAGAAGTAGCTTCAGCCGTACGTCCAATCACCATCAAACCCGAAGTATCAGCATCCAGCCGATGCACAATCCCCGGCCGCTCAACCGGTTCCAACTCAGCGAGCTCGGGATAACGCGCCAACAGACCATTGACTAGAGTCCCATCCTGACGCCCGGCACCGGCATGGACGGCCAGTCCAGCCGGCTTGTCGACTACGATCAAGTGTTCGTCGTCGTACGCGACGCGGAAGTCGAGTTTTTGGGGCACTGGCACCGCGTCCGGTGGAACCGGGCCCGGAGCATCGAATTCAACAGTATCGCCAGAGTCGACCTTTGAGGATGGTGCGTCCACAGTCCGCCCATTCACCCTCGTCGCACCCGCCCGAATCAGCCGCTGCACCTCGGCGCGCGACAGTTCCGGCACTTCTTGACGCAGAAATAGATCGAGCCGAATCGGGAGACCGTCGCCCTCAAGTTCGAATTTCACGGTCGGCGACATCGTCGATTGTCCGATTCATACTCCCATACCGCATCGCCTCGGCGCACCTTTGGCATCCACCGCCAGCCGCGGCAGTAGAAGGCGAAACCGTAGCTTCGACCGTCCGCTCATCCTTAGCCGTAACAAAATACCAAACCATCAACACCATCCCGATCGAGATCGCCGAGTCAGCAACATTGAAAATAGGCCACGGTCCGACATCAACATAGTCCGTCACGTAACCCAACCGCAATCGGTCCAACAGATTTCCAAGCGCACCACCAAGCTGAAGTCCCAACGCGAACCGCAACACGAACGATCTCGCCCCCGTAGTCGCATAGACCCACAGCAGAACTGCCACCGCAAATATCGCCACAAAACTCAGAATGTTGCTATGCCCCTGAAACAGACTGAACGCCGTCCCAGTATTCCGCGCATGAGTGATCCGCAGAAATCCCTCCGCAGGCCAAGACTCCCCCCAATCCAACCAAGCAACAATCACCGACTTCGTCCCCTGATCCAACAACAGCACAACCACCGCCAAAACCCAAAGCATCCAACTCCGCCGAACCCAAAAATCCCAAACCCTGTACGCCAAAGGGTTTCCCCCTCCTCTCGATGAGACCTTAGTCCAACCACCAACAATCCCCTCTCCCCTACGTGGGAGAGGGTTAGGG
>CAYRHG010000075.1:0-16034 GCA_964424025.1 uncultured Dehalococcoidales bacterium
GATAGTAGCAGCGACAGACCCTGTCGCTGCGGCGAGGCACGCGCGCTGGACGCGGTAATCAGCGCAGCTATCGACGACGGCGTTGAATTCCAAGACCCGTTTGCCGTCTACGTGGATCCACAAGTCGTACTAGAACGCGGCGCGCGGATCGGCGCCGGAAGCCATCTGAACGGCGCTACTCGAGTCGAAGCGGGCGCATCCATCGGTCCGAACGTAATCATCGAGGATTCGACCGTTGGAGCCGGCGCTGAGATCGGCTCTTTTTCCGTTGTCTCCGAGGGTTCGGAAATCGCGCCAAACGCGATCGTCAAACGAAGCTCGGAGGTGAGAGGCAGCGTCATCGCTTCGAGAGCCGAAATCGGACCCAACGCCATCGTCGAGGAATCTAGCGTGGCCTCCAGAGCCAAAGTCGGTCCATTTTGCAGAGTGCGAGCCGGTTCAGACATCGGATCCGACGCGTACATCGGAACTCAAGCCGAAGTCAAGGCAAGCCGGATCGGTCGAAGATCGAAGATAGGTCATTTTTCGTTCATCGGCGACGCTGACCTTGGTTGCGACGTCAACATCGGCGCAGGTTCAGTCACAGCGAATTTCGACGGCACTACGGTCCAGAAAACCGTAATTGCAGACGGGGCTTCTATCGGGGCGGGTTGCGTGTTGATCGCGCCGCTGCGGCTCGGAATCCGCGCCCGCACAGGAGCAGGAGCAGTCGTCACGCGGGATGTAGCCGACGGGGATTTAGTGGTTGGCGTCCCCGCACGCGTGCACGCCATGCAACGGTCTGCGGTCTGAACCAATTTGATTACTGAACTTGATTGCCGTTTGATTCGAACGGCGCACCAGAACCTTGGTAGGTTATGAGATGAAAGACGCGGACGATCCTTTAGGTAGCAGTTCCCCCGTGCATCAACATTGGTCGGGAAGCAGGTACCGCCGTGGTTGAAGATTGGTTGCCGTGGGCCGCATTGGTCGTTTCAGCCGTCATTTACGGCTTGATGACACTCACACTTAGCGTTTTGCAACCTCAAGGATTGGCCGCCGTGCTCGGGATGGCTTCTACCGAGTCTTCAGACGACCTAAATCCTGGAGGTGCTGGTGATTACAGAGCGACGCGCATAGTGGTCACAACGGTTCGGAGCGCTTCGTTCATCGCAATTGTCGTTTCGGCATATCAAGCGGGTACCTCAGTCGCATCCGGTACGAATCCGATCATCACGATGACGGTTGTTTCAGCAGCTGTCCTTGTTGGTGTGATCACCATGCGGATGTTGCTAAACCGATTGGCAAGCGGGTGCTACGAGGAGGTCAGGATTTGGTTGGCACCGATAATTTGGCCGGCGCGGTTCATCGGGAGACGCCTGCAGCTTAATCGCGTGGCCAACTACATGGCCGATGTGGAAAGTTCCAGCGACCCAACCGATGAACCAGTCGAAAACGTCTTAAACGTGCTGCAAAACCTATCCTCCAAAGACTTGAGGGCCGATGATTTCATGGTTCCGATATCCGACACTGTCGCAGTTCATGCAGACACGGATTTGGAAGATGTCGTGAGTATGATGGATCAACTCGAAATCGACACAGTGGTGGTCTACGACAAAACCGTTGACGAGGTATTAGGCACAGTCAACACCGCCGAAGCGCTCCAAGGCTTGAGGCAGAGCGAAGGCGATACTGCGGTATGTCGAGATTGGGTCAGCGCATCGACCTTCCCAGTACCCGTTACACAGCAGGTGGCTACGTTGTTCGATGACTTTAGAGACCGCATGCACGATACGGCGGTTATGCTCGACGAAGAGGGCAAAGTCGCGGGCATCCTCACTTTCGGCAATTTGATGGAACAACTATTGTCCGACGCAAGTTTGGTCAACGAAGCGGCAGAAGCTTGACATCCCGCCGGTCGGTATCAATCCTCGGATCAATGGGATGCTCGTCGTCGACCGCCAGATAGCCCCTAGCAGTTTCGACACTCACAACCCCAGACACTATTGATCCCCAACACTGTCGTCGTGTGTTCACTCGATGGCTATGTGGACCGTCGAGGCGCGGCGATCACCAGTGCGGTCTAACCTTCGGATGCGCCTGTCTCTCACCGTCCTTAGTCACCGATTCGCTGTGTCAGCGTCATGGTCCGACACCGGAAACCCCGCGAGGGAATCCAACGAACACTAGTTGGAATCTCGACGCATGTGAACCGACGTTCATCGTCGTCGGTTCATCAGATTTTGGCTGAAGCGAGCCTAGTTCCAAATGAACGAAGCGCCAAGACGCGCAAAAGCACTTTAGAGGCTTGACCCTCTAAAGTGCTTGTGTGGGAAGGGCATACACGTGGAGCAGGCTCATAACCTGCTCCACGCTTCTAGGTGTTGAATTCCTCGGTTAGAGGGATTACTTGGTCTCGACGACCACCAACGGAGCAGAGGCTCTGGATCCGCCGTCGCCAGTAGCGACCAGTGATTCGACTGCGCCAATCGCGAACGCGCCTGAGTCGAGAGTGATTTCGACTGCGAATGCACCGCTGCTGCCGGCGGTTGCTGCGCCGACGCTGGCGTTGCCAACGGTCAGGGCGACCGCTTCGCCAGAGCTGAAACCGGAACCAGCAACAAGGGCTGGTGAGCCTTCGGCGACCCAAACGATCTTGCCGACCGAGTGGTTGCCGTCCAAGATAACGATGTTGGCGTAGTTGTCAGCGCCATCCGCACCGTCTGATCCAGCAGGACCCGGGGCTCCTGGAGGTCCGGGGTCACCCGGTACGCCTTGCGGCCCTTGCGCGCCTGCCTTGCCTTGCGGACCTGGTACGCCAGCGAGACCTGGGATACCTTGCGGGCCCTGTAGACCTGGTTCACCCGGTGCTCCCGGTTCACCTGGCGATCCCGGTTCACCCGGTGCTCCCGGCTTGCCTGGGTCACCCGGCAGTCCCGGCTCGCCCGGCTCACCCGGCGCTCCTGCCGCGCCTGGCGATCCCGGTTCACCCGGTGCTCCAGCCTCACCTGGCGATCCTGGGGCTCCCGGCGCGCCCGGCGCTCCTGGGTTGCCCGGCTCGCCTGGCGGTCCCTGCGGACCGGCACCAGCAAGACCGATGATCGAGATGATGATAGCGATGATCGACAATAGCGCGATCAGCGTTAGCATGCGGTTCTCTTGCACGAAATCCATCGGGCTACGAGATTCATTCATGAGGACCCGTCCTCCAATCTGATGCTTTCAGATTACTAGCTTGTCTCAAGCAACATTACCGTGATCGTTCGGCTTCAGGAACGTCCAATCGCCGTAGTCCACGATGCCGGCATCGAAGCACGGGCTCAGCCATACTTCGCTAGTCTCGCTCTCCGATGCACTTTGAACAATGTTATGCCTGTTCGAGCGCGCATGTCAAGACGGCTCGAGCAACCATCAAACGTATTCACGTGCAACGATCAACGATCCTTACCACGATAGATGCATGTTACACGATAGCACACCCATCGCGCGCCGATTCAGGTTCAATCATGCTCGATTTTCCGCTCTTTTCCCTGACTTCAACCCCTGCCCGTTGACGTTTCGCCGGGCTTTGGACAGTATGGAGCCCCATCTTTTGGGAAAACGAATGGTATCCTTGATGTTTGAACTCAACGAGTTAGCGAGTTAGAAACAGAGTGCGCTGGCGGGGTGGAACACGGCAGATCGTCTAAATTCCCCACTTGCGAACAGCGCCTGCACGAAAGAGATCATATTGGACGCCCAAGCGAAAACGCAGACGATCGAGAAGTTTCGCAAGCACGAGAAGGACACCGGTTCCACCGAGGTCCAAATCGCACTCCTTACTGAACGCATCAGGCAACTGACGGAACACTTCAAGCAGCACAAACACGACGCGGCCGGGCGCCGAGGGTTGCAGATGATTGTCGGGAAACGCCGCCGGCTGTTGAACTATCTGGCAAACGAAAACGTCCACCGATACCGGACCCTGATTAAAGATCTGGGCCTCCGGGGTTGAAGAACTTCCTCCGTTCAATTCGAACACTGAACGGATCAACGCCCCAACTCGGTGCACCGCATCAACAATTCCCTAACTCTCCATGTCCCCAGACTTGTTCATTTCCGCGCGCTTGACAAGGGCAACTTGAAAGCAAACACACCAAAAATCGCGGGGGCGAAAACCTCAACGCGATGATCCCCATTTGAACAACCGAAACCGAAACAACAGCAACAGAAGCCTCTAAACAGGGGCAAACGACAAGGAAAAGAGAAAAACGAAACCATGGTGAAAACATTCGATATTGAAGTCGGCGGACGATTGATGTCGTTCGAAACTGGACGATTGGCCGCGCAAGCTGGCGGGGCTGTCACTCTCCGATACGGCGATTTGATGCTGCTAGCTACTGCAACCGCGGACAAAAACCCGCGCCAAGGCGTGGATTTTCTGCCGCTGACGGTCGACGTTGCCGAGAAAGCCTACGCCGCCGGCAAGATGCCCGGTGGATTCTTTAAACGCGAAGGCCGACCGGGCTCGGAAGCGATACTTGCGGCTCGTTTGTGTGACCGTCCGCTCCGTCCCCTGTTTCCCAAGAACTACCACAACGAAACGCAGCTGATCGTGACGATACTCGCCGCGGACGAGGTAAACCCTCACGCGCCTCTCGGTATCGTCGGGGCATCCGCCGCATTGACGATATCCGACATCCCGTTCGATGACCCGGTAGGCGCATGCAATATCGGATACATAGACGGAGAACTCGTCGTCAATCCCACCTACGAGGAACTCGAAGAGAGTGCGCTCGAATTGACCGTCGCCGGCACCGCCGACGCGATCATGATGGTCGAAGCTGGCGCTAACTTCGTTTCCGAAGGAGTGATCACCGAAGCGCTGAAGCTCGCGCAAGAAGTTAACGGCGAAATCGTTTCCCACATCCGCGAAATTCAGGCTGAAGTGGGGAAAACGAAGTTCGCGGCACCTGAGCCGACCGAAGAAGAGTTGGAAGCAAAATCCGCGACCCGAGAACTAGTCGGGGACTCCATCAAAGAAGCCCTAAAACTCGGCGGTGGCAAGGAAGCCCGCGAAGCTGCGGTAGGCGAAATTATGGCCCAGGCCAAGGCCGAATTGACCTCGGGCGACGACGCTCACGACGCTCTGCATGTTCAGACGGAACTTTACTCGTTGGAAAAAGAAGCCGTACGTGAAGGCATCTTGAACGAAGACAGGCGTCCCGATGGCCGAAACCTTGAGGACTTGCGACCGCTCGACTCGATGGTCGGCTACCTGCCTAGAGTTCACGGTTCCGGAATCTTCCAACGCGGCGAGACACAAGTACTCGGCGTGTTGACTTTGGCCTCCGCCGCCGACGCGCAAAGGCTCGACAACTTGTCGCCAGTAACGACAAAACGATTCATGCACCATTACAACTTCCCGCCGTATTCAACCGGAGAAGCCGGTCGATTTGGATTCACCGGCAGACGCGAGGTCGGTCATGGAATGTTGGCAGAGCGCGCATTGAGTCCTGTCATTCCCGATGAAGAAGGATTCCCGTACTCACTCAGGTTGGTCTCCGAGGTAATGGCATCAAATGGCTCGACCTCCATGGCCAGCGTCTGCGCGGGAACTTTAGCGCTTATGGACGGGGGCGTACCCATCGCATCGCCGGTCGCAGGAATCGCGATGGGCCTCATCACCGGTGAAGGCGGCGTTGCAAAAGTGCTCACCGATATCCAAGGCGCCGAAGACCACGCCGGAGACATGGACTTCAAAGTTGCCGGCACCCGCGAAGGCGTGACCGCGCTCCAGATGGACATCAAGGTCAAAGGCATCACCTACGAGATCATGTCCGAAGCACTTGAGCAAGCTCGCATCGCGCGCCTCGAGATTTTGGACCACATGGAGCAGACGATTTCCGCTCCGAGAACCGAGCTCCGTGATGGTGCGCCTAGGATGACCACCATTAAGGTGCCGACCGACAAAATCGGCATGGTGATTGGTCCAGGCGGCGCGAACGTGCGGGGTATCCAAGAAGAGTTCGGCGTCAGCGTCAACATTGAGGATGATGGCAGCGTAACGATCGGCGGCACCGAAGGTGACATGGTTCAAGGTGCCATCGACAACATTCGCATGATGACCAAGGACATCGAAGTCGTCGAAAACTACACCGGCAAGGTCGTCAAGATCATGGACTTCGGTTGCTTCGTAAACCTGATCCCTGGGAAAGACGGCATGGTCCACATCAGCGAGCTGTCCGATACTCGAGTTCCAGATGTCCAATCTGTGGCGAACGAAGGTGACGAGTTGGACGTGATGGTCGTGAATGTCGACCAGAACGGCCGTGTAGATCTCTCGGTTCGCGCAAGAATCGAAGAGAACAGCCACGGTGATCACGATCGCGCACTGGAAGAAGCAGTTGGACGACGGCGGCCCAATAACCGCGGCGGTGGCCGTGGCGGAGACCGCGGTGGTCGCGGCGGCGGTCGATTCGATCGCGGCGGCGGACGTGGCGGTTTCGACCGCGGCGGAGATCGTGGCGGCAGACGGGATGACTTTGATCGCGGTGGTCGCCGGGATCGACGCGACGACTTTGACCGCGGCGACAGGCGCGACAACTACGACCGAGGTGGCCGTCGAAACAACCGGCGCGACGATTTCGATGACGGCGATGGCCGTGATCGCCGACCCCGTCGCCGGATGATCACGCGCGATCGACGCGACCGATAGCCGTAGAATCGAATCAGACGCAAAGACCAACGTCCGAAACCGAAAGCGAACAGCATCCGAAATAGAAATGTCCGATATAACCGTCGCAGTTAACGGAGTGTTGGGGCGAATGGGCTCGACCGTGTTGGGCGCGGTCGAGCAGGAGCCGGGGATGATCCCGGTCGGAGGTGTCGATCTTTTCGCAGGCTCTAAGACGATGGTTGAGACATCGAGCGGAGCCGAACTGCCGTTAGCGACGGATCTTGAGAGCCTATTCGCAATTGTGAAACCTGACGTAGTTGTCGATTTCACGAACGCGGAAGGAGGCACCGCGGCGATGCGATCTTGCGTTGCAAATGGTGTCCGATGCGTTTCTGGATCGACGGGCATTTCGCCAGACGAGTTATCTGTGATCGGCGCGAGCGCGGCCGAAGCAGGTGTCGGTGTGATATCGGCGTCCAACTTCGCGCTCGGTTGCGTGGTATTGATACATCTCGCGCGCATCGCGTCGAGTTACTTCGACTACGCGGACGTGATCGAGAGTCATCACGAGATGAAGATCGATGCGCCTTCCGGTACCGCTCTTTCGATCGTCCAAGCGATGGTGGAAGGCAAAGGCGGCGAGTTCAACCAGAACATCGTCGAAAAAGAACTGCTCGCAGGAACGCGCGGCGGCTCGTCAGCGGGTATTAACGTCCACAGCGCGAGAATGCCGGGCCGCGTCGCCCGACACGAAGTTGTGTTCGGCGCGTTGGGGCAAACCCTTACGCTGTTGCACGACTCGGTCGACCGCAACAGCTTTATGCCCGGCGTGATGCTCGCGGTTCGCCGCGTTATGGACGAAGATTCCATGATCGTTGGTCTCGACAAAGTCCTCGGACTTTCGAGCTAAAAGACCGCGGTCGAAGTCAATGCGAACCGAGAAACGGTTCGATCTGAAGCCTCAGGAGAGTTAGATGCAGGCGCCAGTTTTGGAAGTCGCTATCGTCGGTGCTACGGGCGCGGTAGGATCCGTTGCACTCGATTTGTTGGCCGAGCGCGGTCACCCGGCAGAAAAGTTGCGACTCTTGGCGTCTAAGCGATCTGAAGGAAAGCAGCTCGAGTACTGCGGCCAGCTCTTAACCGTTCATGAGGCCACTTCTGAATCGTTAGAAGGAGTCGATGTAGCTTTCATATCGGCATCTTCAGAAGTGAGTTTGGCGTTGGCACCGGAAGCGGTCAAACGCGGAGTGTTGGTCATTGACGACGGATCGGCTTATCGTATGGATCCTGCCGTTCCGCTCGTGGTCCCCGAGGTCAACGGCTCTGACGTCGAGTGGCACTCCGGCATAATCTCAATACCCAACTGCACGACAACGCCGTTGGTTATGGCTTTGTGCGCCCTAAGAGGACTGTCTGAGATCAGTTCCGTGACAGTTTCGACCTACCAGTCAGTCACCGGCACAGGTGCCGCGGCTCGAACGGAGCTATTGGATCAATCCCGTGACATCTTGGCTGGCGAAGCGATCTCGCCGCCAAGCCAGTATCCTCATCCGATCGCGTTCAATCTACTTCCGCAAGTCGACGATTTCATGGAAGAGGGGTACACGAAAGAAGAGTGGAAGATGGTCAACGAGTCTCGCAAGATACTCGGCGACCCCGAACTGCGTCTAGCTTCAACCTGCGTTCGCGTCCCAGTCGAGGTCTCGCACTGCGAATCCGTAACCGTTGAGTTCGATGACCCGATATCCGTCGATGAGGCGCGAGTAGCGATCGCAGAATTCCCCGGTATCACCCTCTTGGATCAACCCCACGATTCCGTCTATCCGATGCCCTCCAACTCTGCCGGTGCAGACCAAGTGATGGTCGGACGCGTCCGGCGCGACATCGCCCACGAAAACGGCGTCGTCTTCTGGCTCGCCGCCGACAACCTGCGAAAGGGCGCCGCCCTCAACGCGCTCCAGATCATGGACGAATGCATCAAGCGCGAATGCGTGAAACCGCGCGTCGCCTCTGCAGTTTGATTCCGCCAACACTAGGCGGATGCGTTTCTGGTTCTGATCACACATCCTTGTGATGTAAGATTCGGCGTGTAAGGGAGTTTGAAATGGCAGAGATCGGACGAGTTCTAACAGCAATGGTCACCCCGTTCACTGACGAAGGGGAAGTCGACTACTCACAAGCCCGAAAACTGGCCAAGTCGCTGTTGGCCTCGGGGTCTGACGGGTTGGTAATCGGCGGCACCACCGGTGAAGCGCCAGCGATGTCGGACGAAGAACGCCTCAAGCTATTCGCGGAAGTAAAAGACGCGATCGGCGAAACTGGCGCCGTCGTAGCGGGCACCACCGACAACAACACCTACCGCTCGATCGAACTCTCCAAAGAGGCCGAAGCCGCAGGCGTCGACGCGATCCTCATGACCGTCCCCGCCTACAACAAACCCACCATGGGCGGCCTGGTGAAACATTTCATCGCCATCGCCGAAGCGGTCTCCATCCCCGGTATCCTCTACAACGTCCCAGGCCGCACCGCACTCAACATGACCGCGGGGACCACTTTGAAACTGGCTGAAGTCCCGAACATCGTCGGTGTCAAAGAGGCGAGCAGCGATGCCGACCAAATCGCGTACGTCATCAAAGGCGCACCTGACGGATTCAACGTCTGGTCCGGCAACGACAACGAGACTTTCTCCATAGTGTCTACCGGGGGCTACGGCGTCGTCAGCGTGGCGAGCAACATCATCGGCAACCAGGTGCGAGGACTCATCGGTGCAGTTCTGGAAGGTGACATCGAGCGAGCCGCTGCCGAACACTTGCGCTTGCTGCCGATATTCAACGCACTGTTCTTCATCACGAACCCGATTCCCGTTCGCTACGCGATGAACAGGTCCGGTTTCAACGTCGGTCCTGCGCGACACCCGATGCAAGCCGACGAGGGCGAGATGGCCGCCTTTGCCGCGCAGTTCGATCCGATCATGGATCAATACAAGATCGACCTGCCTAACGGCTGATGCGGTCATGACGGACGTGTCGCCGGAAAATGTTATCGAGGATCTCGGCGACGGGTTGATCATGCGTTCCGCGCGCCGCGAGGACGCGGACGCGCTCGCTGAGTTCTGCGCCAAGGTCTTCATCGACGAACCATCGGGCACCGAAGCTTACTGGATAGCAGAGTGGATCCGCGACCTCGTTGGCAAACCGCACCCCACTCTGAGCCTTGATGACGTCATCGTCGTCGAAGACGTCGAAAAAGGACGCTACGCATCTACCACCACTTATCTCACACAGACATGGAGCTACGACGGCGTCGAGTTCGATATCGGACGTCCGGAGATCGTCGGAACCCACGAAGACTACAGGAATCGGGGTTTAATACGAAAACAGTTTGATCTCATGCACCGGTGGGCATCCGAACGCGAACACTACGTTCAGATCGTCCTCGGCATTCCCGGCTACTACCGCCAGTTCGGATACGAATACGCCCTGCACGCGGAAGGTGGACGCCAAACGCCGATACAAACCTTCCCGCGTTGGGGCGAAAAAGAAGACAAGAAATTCCGACTACGCGAACCAACTGTCGACGATGTTCCATTCATCACCAACATCCTGAACGAATCGGGCAAACGATCACTCGTATCCCCCGTTTTTCGCGAGGACGAGGTCCGCTACCTCACATTCGATCGCACCGAACGGAGCGCCGTCTGCCACCGCACCGCGATTTTGTGCAAGTCGGAGGGCGACGACATCCAAGAACCGATTGGCGTCATGATGTACGCCATGGTGACGCCGATCGACCTTGGCGGCATATTGCGTTTGGAGATGTCCGAGCCACGATATTGGCGTGAGGCGTTACCCTCGGCATTGCGCGAGTTCGTTGTGTTGGCAGACAAGGCAACCGAACGAGACCCCGATCCCGAACGGGCCATCAAGTCGGTACGTCTAGACATGCAGCCTGACCACCCGGCGTTCATCTTCGACGATGGCGCTTTGGGGCAACCACCTGAGCGACAGTACGGGTGGTACGTAAGAGTGTCCGACGTGGCGGCCTTCTTGCGAATCATATCTCCGGCTTTGGAACGCAGGATCGAAGAGTCGCTACACGCAGGATTCACTGGCGATTTGGCACTCAGATTCGACCGCGATACCGTCAAACTCACCTTCCAAAACGGCCGAATAACCGACGTCGTTAACCACTCTTCGGCACATCGCAACGCGGCATCCAGCGGCTGGTATACCGCAACCGCGAGATTTCCCGGCACGTCATTCCTGCCAGTACTGTTCGGGATGCGTTCAGTAAGCGAAACACTCCTCGCCCACACGGATGCCAGCGCCGATTCAAAGTCGGACCGTCACCTCTTGGAGACACTATTCCCGAAGCGTTCTTCCGACCTAATGCTTACTCTCACCTAGATGAGTGAGAGTCGATCGGAACGAATACGCGTCGTTACCATCGGCGGCGGTACCGGTTCCTCCGTATTGCTAACCGGCCTCAGCGAATACGCTGATCGCCTTCACATCTCCGCAATCGTCACTACCTTCGACGACGGTGGATCTTCTGGAAAACTCCGCCAGCAGTTCGGCATCCCAGCCCTAGGCGACATCCGAAGATGCATCGCCGCATTCATACCAGAAGGACCCAATCGGCAAGACCTGCGCGACGAGTTCGAATTCAGATTCGAGCACGCGACGCGCCTCAAGGGAGACGCCTTCGGAAACCTACTCTTACTACTCGCGATCCAGAGGCAAGGCGGCTTGCGCAAAGCCATCAACGAAATAACATCCGCGCTGCGCCTAAACGGTCACCTAATACCTGCGAGCGAAGAACCTTCCAACCTCTCCGCCAAGCTCAAAGACGGAACCATCATCAAAGGCGAAACAAATATCGACGACCATACCTATACTCCCTCCGCGATCGACCTCGTTTACCTGGATCCGCCTGTCCCCGCAAATCCTGACGCCGTCGATGCCATACGCTCCGCCCAAGCGATCATCCTTGGCCCCGGAGACCTATTCACCAGCGTAGTCCCCAACCTGCTGCCAACCGGCATGGCACAAGCCATCCAATCAGCCAACGCGCAGATAATTCAGGTCTGCAACATCAGCCCCCGCAAGGGACAAGCCAACACGCTCCGAGCCTCCGACTTTCCCAAAATAATCGACCGCCACATCACATCCGACAAATCCCAACAACCCAACCAACGCACTTTCGACGCCATCGTCGTCAACGCGCCCTCCAAAACACACACGGAATCCCAAATCGAAATCGACGACGCGTTGAACGATACGGTCAACCAAGTTCTAGTTGAAGACGTTGCCGACCCCGAAAACCCAACACGTCACGCCCCACACAAACTGGCCGCCGTATTGGTCGATTACTTAGGCGCGACCACCATTGACGACTAACGTATCGTCCCGGTGCGGTCCAGTTGAAATCTCCGACGCCGGAATACCGAGCAAATCTTCAAGCCGACGCACATAACGCTGCGCACCATCGCATAGATCCGCCCAATCAGTTACCTTGGTCGTCGATTCCGTCCAACCCGGCAACTCTTCATACACCGGCTCGCAACGGCTCAAACGCCCGCGCTCGATCGGGAAATCCTCGATGATCTCGCCGTCGAGCGAATAGGCCGTACAGATCTTGATCCGTTCCCAATTGTCGAGCGTGTCCAAACGCGTCAACACCATCGAGTCGAAACCGTTCACCCGGGTCGTGTAACGCGCCGCAACCGCATCGAACCAACCGACGCGCCTAGCGCGCCCCGTCGTCGCGCCGAACTCGCCTGCCATCTCCCTGATCCGGTCGCCCTCTTCGCCGTGTATCTCAGTTGGGAAAGGTCCCGATCCCACTCTCGTCGCGTAGGCCTTGAAAACACCGATGATGCGCGAAAACGAACTCGGCCCTACTCCCGTTCCGGTCAATGCACCGCCAATCGTCGGGCTTGACGAAGTGACGAACGGATACGTGCCGTGATCGATGTCCAACAGCGCGCCCTGCGCGCCTTCCATGATTACGTTTTCACCCGCATCCAACGCATTCGTAACGATCTCATCGGCCGACCTGACATACGGGCCAATCTCGTTGGCCCACTGCTTCGCTTGCTCCAAGATCTCATCCGCATCAATCGGCTCACCGCCGTAGATCTTTGTGATGAGTTCGTTCTTGAAATCGATGATCGGCGGAAGCGTCAGCGTCAACTCTTCGAGATCGAGCAATTCGCCTACCCGCACGCCCATGCGAGCGACCTTATCGACGTAAGCCGGTCCAATTCCTCTGCCAGTAGTGCCGATCGCCCCGGCTCCACGCCGCTCCTCTTCTAATCGATCCAGCGCAACGTGGTACGGCATGATCAGATGCGCGCGATCCGAAACCGCGATCTCACCAGGTAGCCCCTTCGACTTCACCATCCCGATCTCTTCGATCAGCGCGTCCGGCGAAACAACAACCCCGTTGCCGATAACGTTGATGGTGCCTTCGTAACAGATGCCGCAGGGGATGAGGTGGAATACGAGCTTTCCGTAATCGTTTACGACGGTATGCCCGGCGTTGTTGCCGCCGGAAAATCTAACGACTACGGACGCATCGGCGGCAAGGAAATCAATGATTTTTCCCTTGCCCTCGTCGCCCCATAAACCACCGAGCACGGCGGTAGTAGGCATTCGGATTTCCCCTTCGCGCACGTATCCCATGCGAGCACGGGACACCAGCACGCGCGTTTTGAGTGTGCTTAACAAACGAATTATATCGCGATGCCCATCCCCAAAAGCCTGACCGCAACACCAAACGACGGCCCGAGATCCAACTCAACGTGACACTGTCCGAGGCAACAATTGCGATACCCTTGCCCCCAGACTGACATCAATTGGCTAATGTGGAGCGACTGATGGCCGATTCGAACCGAACCGCCAATGTTTTAAGCGCCGAGATCGACGACCAGGTCAAAAAGTATCTCTTCTGGACCGTCATGTGGATTACCGTAATCACCGTGGTCGGCATTCCGCTCCTGCCGTTCGTGGCCATCATCTACTGGGTTTGGTACGCGCCTCGTTACACGGAATTTCACACGCTGGAACTCTCTGAGACTGGAGTCCAATCGAAACGGGGCGTCGTTTTTCGCAGCCAAACCAATGTACCGTTGGATCGCATAACAGACGTCGCCGTTCACCAAGGACCTTTGATGCGCTACTTCGGCGTCTACAAAGTCACGGTCGAAAGCGCTGGCCAGACGCAGCTCCAAGGCGCCGCTAACATCATCGGCGTGGCGGAACCCTACGCTTTCCGCGACGCCGTGCTCCACAACGTCGAACTAGTCAAACAGCGCTCAACCGAAACTTCGACCCTACCAACAGAAGGCACTCAAATCGGTGCGGGTTCCTACGCTCAGACACAGCTTTTGACGGAGATTCGCGACCTTTTGGCGAAGATCGAGGCCCGAAGAACCTGAAGCCACGGATCTGTTCGACGCATTGCGTTAACCGCGTTCTGTTTTTCGGGCGTGCGGCTGCCTAAACAACGCATCGAACCGATCAGAGATTTCGAGCATCGTTGTTGGGAGTATCGATCTGGTCCGCTCCATGATCGTGGCCGGTACCCCGCCGTAAAACGGTTCGGCGATAGAGCCGGCGATGCACGCCAATGTATCGGCGTCGCCGCCTAGAGATATCGCGTTGCGCACCGTGCTCTCAAAATCGTCCGACTCCAAGAACGCGATCATCGCTTCCGGCACCGTCCCCTGGCAAGTCTCGTCAAAACTGTATTCCGGCCTGATTTCATCGAGAGTACGGCGTAAGCAGTAACCATATCGAGACTCGATCGTTTCGCGAATCTCATCCTTGCTTGAACCGTGTCTCGCGATGTAAATCGCGTGCGCAACAGCGACCGCGCCTTTAACCCCTTCAGGATGATTATGAGTAGGCTCGGCCGAGAGAGCCGCTTGCCCAAGCGTCTCTTCAAGAGATTCAAACGCCCAGCCTATCGGGCTAACCCGCATCGCCGAACCATTGCCGAAACTGTTGTAAGCACGCGGCGACGGGCTCTGCAACCAAGCCGCGAAACGACCGCCATACGACGACGGGTACCGCCTACCCCACGCGAGAAATTCGCGTTGGTAACTAGCCTCCGTGTCCAACTCGACCGATTCCAACACGGCGCACGCGGTCGCGATCGTCAGAATCGTGTCATCGGTAAAGTCACTGTCAACAGTGAATAGGGCACCGAACTCGGTCGTTTTGGTAGGCGGCTGGGCAAACTCATGTATCGATCCGATGATGTCGCCTGCGATCGCTCCCCACATGTCCAATCTCCTCTAACCGCAGTACCATGCCGGTTTGCAGCGGCTTGTTTGCATCGAATGGGTGGTTGACTGCATGTACCGAGTCAGATATACTTTCAGGTTACCCGCTGAGAGAATCACGTCTTTCCGCTTGGTTCAATCCGGTGGGTGCACCTTAAAAGTTGAATATCGATTCCGCATTCTCCGAGAAACCGGAGCAGCCGATTCAAGAAGATGGATCAAGCTACTAAGGGCACACGGGGGATGCCTTGGCGCTAGAAGCCGAACAAGGGCGTAGTGAGACTGCGATAAGCCACGGTCAGCCGTCTGGCAGGCTAAGCCGTGGATTCCCGAGTGGGGAAACCCGGGGCCGCGCGTTCGCGCGCGCGGTTCCATCTCGTAAGAGAGGGTAAGCGGGGGAACTGAAACATCTAAGTACCCCGAGGAAAGGAAATCAACCGAGACTCCCTTAGTAGCGGCGAGCGAAAAGGGAAGAGCCCAAACCGGGTGAGACTTAACGGCCCAGGAGCCTATGTCTCACGGGTGTTGTAGGGCTCGATGCGGGGGCTACCTGTGGGCTCCCGAGGAGTTACAAAGCGCGACGATAGCTGAGCAGGTCTGGAAAGCCTGGTCATAGAGGGTGATAGCCCCGTAGGCGAAATTGTCGTGCCTCCTTATTCGAGTTCCTGAGTACGGCGGGACACGTGAAATCCTGTTGGAATCTGGGGGGACCACCCTCCAAGGCTAAGTACTTCTAGCGACCGATAGCGAACCAGTACCGTGAGGGAAAGGTGAAAAGCACCCCAAGCAGGGGAGTGAAAGAGAACTGAAACCGTGTGCCTACAAACCGTTGGAGTCTGCCTTCGGGCGGATGACAGCGTGCCTATTGAAGAATGAGCCAGCGAGTTACTTTGCGTGGCGAGGTTAAGGCGTTCAGCGCCGTAGCCGAAGCGAAAGCGAGTCTGAACAGGGCGTTCAGTCGCGTTGAGTAGACCCGAAACCGTGTGAGCTACCCATGGCCAGGCTGAAGCGAAAGTAACATTTCGTGGAGGGCCGAACCCGTTTACGTTGCAAAGTGATGGGATGAGCTGTGGGTAGGGGTAAAATGCCAAACGAACACGGAGATAG
>CAYRHG010000076.1:0-32708 GCA_964424025.1 uncultured Dehalococcoidales bacterium
CGAAATCAACGTCGGGATGCCGGTCCTGCCAAGATGCGGCCACGTCCTCCCTCGGCTCGGCGACGACTTTGATATCGGCGCCGGGGGTGTTTTTGACGACGTTGATGTAGTTACCGCCGATGCGGCCGGTGCCGAGCACCGCGACTCCAAAGGACATGGCGTTTAATCCTGCTTTCTAACGAGTTCTACGAATTAGGTTTCGACTCTAACAGGGCAATTCGAACGAAGTTTCACACAGTCTCGAACTCTAGCGCTGACAGATTCAAAGTAGGCGATCGTTTCGATAGGTGTAGCATCTCTATGCCAACGACTTCGTTCGCCTGGTTGTAGTCAAGTACAACTCCCGGCGAGACTTCCTCTGAGTCGACGATCGGAGAGTCGTCGAGCCGCAGGTAAAGCGCGTCCGTTTCTTTGTCTACTTTCAGCTTCATAGTTGACCTCTCATCCTGCGATCCAGGAACACGCTCACGACGCGCCACGGCGACGCACTAGTATTTACTGCCACTCGTAATACGCGATCGTCGCTCTCAGGTATAGCGCAGTAGAAGCGCTCTACTTCCGTATCATTTGGATCTTCAGTTCGAATTGCAGGTTCGGTGACGGTGCGATCGACCCATTCAGTCGGTATCTGTCTTTCCGCCATCACTTCAAGAGCGTGCTTGGTGAAGACGACCCTCGTCGCGTTTTGAGGTGTATCGCTGTCCGACATCAATGTTTGATTAACATACTAGCCGCGCTGCGGCGGCGTCGGAGACCAACCGTCAAATCAGACCAGTTTCCAGATTGGTTGAAGCGACTTCAACTAACCTGTTTATCCGCGATGCAAACATTCCGCTAGCTCCACCACACTGTCAATCTCAATATCCGGTTTGGGCGCATCGTCTGGATAGTGCTCGCTGACCCGGACCCACGCCGTTTTCATACCGACGCCGACAGCACCGGTGATGTCCGTGTATGGATTATCCCCGACGAAGAGTATCTCGGACGGTTCAATGTCGTCGATGGCTTCAAACGAGAGCTTCAGTCTGCGAATCGCTTCGTGATAGATGCGCGGATCGGGTTTGTCTGCTCCGAATAGTCGCGAAACGATGGCAAAGGGGACGACGTCGACGTAGCCGCTGTGTTCGAGTTTGATAACTTGGGATTTCTTGCCGTTCGTGACGACAGCCCATGGAAAATCGGCATCGTTCAATTCTTCGACGAATTCCATGGCACCATCAATCGGTTTGGCCTGTCTACCCAAAGTGCCAAAGAACCAATTCTCGAACTCAACAGGTTCCAACTGAACCGACGGCCATCGCGCGGTGATGAGTAGCGCGGCGTCCTGCGCATCGATTGTCCCGTGGGGCGAGAGCGACCAGAAAAAGTCTATGGCTTCGCCCCAATCGGTTGTCGAGTTAATGTCTGAATGGGAGTCGTAGAACTCTCGAAAAGTCGCCTCGAACGCCGTATTTCGATCCAGCAACGTGTAGTCCAAATCGAACAATGCAGCGCGGATATGTCGGGATTCAAGCGTCAACTAGTTGTTCACCGAAGCTTGCAGGAGTATCTCGACCGTCACCTCGTCTTCGACAGTGAAGAACTGGCTCACGGGCGCGACCATCCCGAACTCTTCCCACACGAACTTGGTTATCCCAAGAACGACCAAATCCGCGCCATTGTCAAGGCGTGCCGTGATGTCGAATTCGAGGTCGGCTTCTGTGCCGTTAACGTTCACCCTGCCAATCAACTTGGTGTTGAACTCGGGTTCACGTCCGTCCAAAAACGTCGCCGGTACGTCGCCCAGATCAGAGAAATGAACTGTGGCTATCGGCTGGTTGGGGAACATCTGCTCACGGACGTAGCGGTCGCGGCGTGATTGATCGCTCACCAATGTATGCAGGTCGATCTCGATCGATGCGCTATCCGAACTGAAGTCAACGACGCCGTTAATCGTCTCGGTCTCGAGCGAAACCACAACGTCAGCGCCGCGAAGCGTTTCGTCCACTTTGAACAGGCCTTTGGAACCTTCCCCGATCGTGAACACCTGGGCGAATTCCGATCCAATACCTGCCACCTTGCCGGGTGCCATGCCAGTTGGACCAGCATCCAAGTCGATCGAATCGCCGACGCTCGCAAAAATGCCGGTCGAGGCTATTTGTCCGCCATCGATCTTCCAGATCTCGATCGTGTTCAGCACATCGCCGTTTTCGTCGAACTCCTGATCTCCAGCGGCACCTACATAGTCGATGTCCTGGCCGGCGGCGATCAATTCGATAGCACGCGGCAGATCGCCTGGGCCGATCTTCTCGCCCGGCGCGCTTGCAACTTTTCGGATTGCGGCCTTGATGTCGTCACCGTCCTCTGAGCCGGCTTCAGCGATTGCAAGCGCGAGGATGGCTGCAGCGTCAAAGGCTTCAGAGATGAATAGGCTTGACGGGTCGCCGTTCAATTTCGTCGCGTAAAGGTCTTTGAACGTTTCTTGCGTCGGGGTCCCTGGCGCACCCGGCGCGGTACCGTAGTTGCCCTCGAAGTTGTCGGTGCCAATCTGGTCGAACATTTCTTGGTTCTTAGTGCCGTCGACGAACATGAAGTCTTCGAAGAACTGACCTTCTACAGCTTCCCGAAGGTAGACACCAGCCGTCTCAGGGTAGGACATCGCCATCAGCACGGTCGCTCCGCCTTGCGACGCTTGGCGCAGTTCCGAGACATAGCTAGCCTGCCCGCCTTCGATCGGGACCGCAGCGGAAACTGTGCCGCCGAGGCTCTCGAAGGTTTCGGAGAACACATCGGAAAGGCCTTCACCGTATGCGTTGTTGATGTAGAGCGTTGCCACGTTGTCATACCCGAGTTGTGATGCGACTTGTGCGGCGATGACGCCTTGCAACGCGTCCGATACGGTTGTGCGGAATACGAAATCGTTGTCGTTCAACGCGGAGATCGCGGGGGATGTCGAAGCCGGTGACATAAGTACCGCACCGTTCGGAATCGTTACCGACTCTGCGACGGCGAGCGTTACACCAGATGAAAGCGACCCGACGATCGCTTCGACGCCGTCCACGTTCACGAGTGCGCTGGCGGCATCGGTTGCGATCTGTGGGCTAGTCCCGCTATCGCGGTGAATCATCTCGATCTGGCGTCCATTTATGCCGCCTGCTTCGTTGATCAGCAGTGCTGCAAGATCGGTCGCGGCGACGATAGGTGGTCCGAAAACCGCCAAGTCTCCCGTCACGTCGATGAGCGTGCCGATCCTAATGGGATCACCGGAATCGTCCATCATTGTCGGCACCGCTGTGATGTCGATAGACTCTCCCGGTCGTGCAAAAATGCCAGTCGAAGCGATCTGTCCATCTTTGATGTTCCAAACCTCTATGGTGTTCTGAACATCGCCGTTCCCATCGAAGTCCTGATCACCTGCCGCGCCGACGTAGTCGATATCCTTGCCCTCGCTGATCAGCTGAAGCGCTTTGGCGAGATCGCCCGGTCCGACCTTCTCGCCGGGCGCGTTTGCCACTGAGCGCATCGCGGCCTTGATATCGCCTCCGTCTTCGGAACCAGCTTCGGCGATTGCCAATGCCAGGATGGCTGCTGCGTCGAACGCCTCGGAGATGAACAAGCTTGACGGATCGCCGTCCAATTTCGAGGAATAGAGTTCTTGGAATTTCTCCTGCGTTGGAGTCCCGGGTGCACCGGGAGCCGTCCCGTAGTTGCCTTCGAAGTTGCCCGCGCCGAGAGTATCGAACATCTCTTGGTTCTTGGTTCCGTCGACGAACATGAATTCTTCGAAGAACTGGCCTTCGACGGCTTCACGCAGATAGACACCTGCGGTCTCCGGGTACGAAATGGCCATCAGTACAGTTGCGCCGCCTTGCGATGCTTGACGCAACTCCGAAACGTAACTCGCCTGACCGCCCTCGATTGGAACTGCGGCAGAAACCGTGCCGCCGAGACTCTCGAATGTCGATTCGAACACCATCGACAGTCCTTCACCGTAGGCGTTGTTAATGTAGAGCGTCGCGACGTTGTCGTAACCGAGTTGGGAGGCTAGTTGCGCAGCGATTACGCCTTGTAACGCATCCGATACCGTCGTTCGGTAAACCGTGTCGTCGTCGTCAAGATTGGTAATCGCCGGAGAAGTCGATGCCGGGGATACGAGCACTGCGCCGCCAGGAATGGTCACTGATTCTGCGACTGCGAGCGTCACGCCAGATGACAACGAACCCACGATCGCTTCCACACCATCGACGTTGACGAGCGCGCTCGCGGCGTCTGTCGCGATCTGAGGGCTAGTGCCACTGTCGCGATGGATCATTTCAATCGGCCGACCGTCGATACCACCGGCCTCATTTACGAGCAATGCTGCCAAGTCGGTAGCGAGAACGATGGGAGGTCCAAATGCGGCTAGATCTCCGGTCGCATCGATCAGGGTGCCGATCCTGATCGGATCACCGGTCGGCTCCATAGCCTCTTCGGGCACCTCGGTCGGAGGCACAGAGGTCGCGGTCGCCGGCACCGAGGTGGCCGTAGGCGGCACCGGTGTCGCAGTGGGCTCTTCGGTGGCACATGATGCTATTGCGACGCCGACACTCAGAGCGGCTAATAGCAACAGCGCAAACACACCGGAGGTTCGACCGGCGGCGTAGGATTTCAGTCCATTCATATCGTGTCTCCGTCTAGTTCCTTTCCTCGACAATCAAGCCCGCTCGATTCGTCGTCATTTCAACTGCTTTCGCAGTACTCCTTTACAGCATCCATGTCTTTGACCAGACCCAATCTGACTACAAACTTCATGATCGGCACTAATATCCTCGACTTGAACGTGTACGGTGCCGCATCCATCACCAACGTCAACTTTGTCCCGCCATCGACAGGACTCACCGTAAATGCCGAGTCCCAAATCGTGCCACCTTCGTCGGATACTATCCTCACCATTTCGTTCTCCACGTATTCCGTAACTTCCAATACTGTGGACGCTTCGCGACCCATCATCAAACGTGTTTCTCGGAAACGCGAGCCGACGCCGCTTCTGATATCAGAAAGAAACTCGACATCGACGATATGCGGTATCGCCTTGGAGTAGTTCTCGATTTCGGCTACCGTTCGGAATACGAATTCCGCCGGCGCATCGATTGTTCTTCGGACGATGGTTCTGGACATTCGATCACTCTCAGGCAGAGTCACGCTCTGATGGAGTTCGATCCACAGTCCAGATTCTATCGGCATCGCCGTCAACCTCCAACGAGACGTGTTCACAACCCTAGTCAATCCAGCGAAGGTGGCGATCCTTAGGGAGGATGCAGACCGGGATTTGCCAACAGACCTTCGATCTTTCGGAGATAGAATACGCGAGTCAACAACGGCTCACCGTATGGACGATAGATCGATCTCATCGCCGGGTGATACGAAAATACCTGTAGAACCGATCTCGCCATCTTTGATGCGCCATATCTCCACAGTTCCAGTAACGTCGCCATTCACGTCAAAATCCAACTGTCCCGCGGCACCAACGTAGTTGACATCCTCGCCCGCTCGAACCAGCTCTAACGCTTTCGCCACATCCTGCGGGCCGACGATGACACCGGGGGGATTAGCGATCTCCCGCAAAGCATCTCGTATCGAAGAAGGGTCCTCGGAATCCGCCTTTTCAATCGCCAAAGCGATCATCAACCCTGCGTCAAACGTTTCGCTCACGTGCGGTATATCGATGTTCCCATTTTTGTCGGCTTCAAAGCGTTCGAAGAACCACTTCCGCTCAGGGGTTAACGGTGTACCTGCTTTCGTACCGTACGAACCTTCGAACTTATCCGCACCTAGAGCATCGAAAAGCTTTTGATTGTATGCGGGGGTAAAGAATAGAAACTCGTCGAAATAACCGTCATCCACAGCCTCGCGCAACAATGTACGCGACGTATCCGTGTACGCGATCGCGATCAACGCTTCTGGATCATCAACCGCCGCTTGCTTCAACTCCGCAGCATAACTGGATTGCCCTTTGTCATGGCGGATCTGTGCTGTCACATCACCGCCTAGGGCCTGGAAATGGTCAGAGAAACTCGTCGACAAGCTGGTGCCGTACGCGTTGCTCACATGCGTCGTCGCCACACTTCCCCAACCGATTTCACGCGCCAACTCGGCCGCAACTTTGCCCGATATGACATCCGAGAATGTTGTCCTGAACACCAGATCATCGTCATCGAGCGTCGTTATCAAGCTCGATGACGACGATGGCGAGATTTGTAGTACGCCATTGGGTATCGTCACCCCCTCTGCGATCGCCATCGTCACACCCGAAGATGCAGCACCAATTATCGCCGGTACGCCATGCTCGTTTATCAACGCACTCGCCGATGATTTGCCAATCTCCGGGTCCGTTCCGCTATCGCGATGCAGCGCCTCTATCCTCTTGCCATTTACGCCCCCGGCTTCGTTCACCAATTCGAAAGCTAACGATACCGCCGAATGACGCTCCTTGCCGACAAAAGACAGATCACCTGTCTCAGGGAACACAGTGCCTATCTTTACACTCGTTTCACCCTCGAATGCCGATGGTCCCCCAGAAATCGAAGAAGTTGGGTCGTCCAGAGGAAGAACAGACAGGTCGATTTCATCGCCCGGCAACGCGTAGATGTCGCTGTCGATGATGGTGTTGTTATCGACGTACCAGACTCGCATCGAGCTGACGACGTTTCCGGCCTGATCAAAGTCGACGTCGCCTGATGCCCCGACATAGTTGATGTCTTTGCCGTCGCGCACGAGTTCTAATGCCTTTGCGACATCACCGGGGCCAACCACCTCTCCCGGCGGGTTGGCAACCGGCCGCAATGCGTCGCGCACCGCGGTAGGATCGTCGCTACCCGCTTTCTCGATGGCGAGAGCAAGGATCACCGCCGCGTCAAATGCCTCAGTTATCAACGATGCCGAAGGATCTCCGTCTGTTCGCTCTGAATAGAGTTGCCTGAACGCGTCAACGGCGGGCGATGCTGGCGCGCCCGGCGAAACACCGAAATCGCCTTCGAAATAGTTACCGCCTATAGCATCGAACATCGTTTGGCTGCGCGTCACGTCGACAAACATGAATTCGTCGTAGTACTCGCCTTCTGCGGCTTCCCGTAACAGAATTTGGCCTGAGTCGGGATAGGCGATCGTTAGTAATACCTCCGGATCTCCTTCGGCCGTATCACGTATCTCCGATAGGTAGCTGGCTTGACCCAATTCGTGAGAAACGTCCTTCGTGACCGTACCGCCCATCGCTTCGAACGCTTCGATGAAGGAATCGTTCAAGCTCGATCCGTAAGCGTTGTTGACGTACGTCGTCGACACTCGGGTGTACCCTGCAGCTATCGCGAGCTCCGCCAACACCTGACTTTTGACAGAGTCGTTCACTCTCGTTCGGAACACCATGTCGTTATCCGCCAACGCGGTGATCGCGTTCGATGAAGATGCGGGCGATATGTGTAGGACCCCTCCCGGAATGGTGACCGACTCTGCGATCGCGATCGTCACACCGGAGGACACCGCGCCGAGAATCACATTCAGACCATCCACGTTTACAAGACCGCTTGCGGCATCGGTGCCACCCTGTTCGCTGGTTCCGCTGTCGCGGTGTATGGCGGTGATCTCGCCACCGTTGACGCCACCCGCTTCGTTCACGAGTTCAAACGCTAGATCGATCGACTTCTGCATGCCCGGCCCGAGAGTTGAAAGATCTCCGCTGACCGGCAGCACAGTTCCAACCGTTGTACCTCCGTCACCTGAATCTTCAAGCAGTCCGCATGAATACGCTGCTAGGGAGACTACGATCGCGAGCACCAGATATGCCAAAAAGTTGGGCTTCTTCATGTTGTCCTAATTACCTCGATTCAGATTGTTTCGACAACCGTCGATTTATATGTGATCACGCTAGCTAATTGCGCGGACGTGCGATGGAGTTCACCTGACTGATGACAAGTCGATATCATCTCCAGGCAATGCGAAGATATCCGTGTCTTTTATCTTCCCTTCCACCATGTGCCACACCCGCATCGAACTCGATACATCACCGTTCTCGTCGAAGTCGATTGAACCGGCGGCTCCCTCGTAGTTGATGTCCTTACCGTCTCTAATTAATTCCAACGCTCTCTGTATGTCTCCTGGCCCGACCACCTCTCCCGGTGGGTTCGCGACTGACCGCAACTCATCGCGCACGGCTACTGGGTCATCCGTATCTGCCTGTTCAATTGCCAACGCGAGCACGATAGCCGCATCGAACGACTCTGCGATGATTTGGGCATTGGGGTCGTTGCCAGTCCGTTCCGAGTAGACGCGACGGAAATCCTCAACTGCAGGAGTTTCCGGACTCCCAGGTGCGAGCCCGAACGAACCTTCGAAGTGATTCCCGCCGATGGTGTCGAACATCGACTGTGACTTCGTCTGATCGACGAAGATGAACTCGGTGAAGTAACCGCCCTCGGCTGCCTCACGCAATAACGTAGTTCCCGAGTCGGGATAGGCGATCGTGATCAATGCCTCGGGACCATCTTCCGAAGCGTCGCTAAGTTCGGAAACGTAACTCGCTTGCCCCAACTCGTGCGGAACCGAGGCCGAAACGATCCCGCCAATCGCCTCAAAGTTCTCAACGAACGACTCGTTTAAGCTCTCGCCGTACGCGTTATTCACGTATGTCGTGGACACCCGCTTGTAACCGATGGCCTGCGCCAACTTCGCCAATGCCTGTGCCTTGATGCCATCATTCACGCGCGTTCGGAAAACCATATCGTCGTCGTCCAGCACCGATATCGCTTTTGAGGACGACCCAGGTGATATCTGCAACACACCGTTGGGAATCGTAACCGATTCCGCTATGGCGATCGTAACTGGCGACGCGTGCGCAGCCATGATGAAGTTCGCGTGGTTTACGTTCACCAACCCGCTCGCGGCGTCTGCGCCGAGAGTCGCGTTCGTTCCACTGTCGCGATGGAGCACCTCGATCTGCGAACCGTTGACTCCACCTGCTTCATTAACCAAATCGAAGGCCAGACTCATCGAAGACTGCGCCGCCGGACCCAGCGTAGAGAGGTCACCGCTCACCGGCATCACTGTTCCGACTTTGACACTTCCACCATCATCCTCCAACAATCCGCATGATAGCGATGTCAAAAGAAATAGGACCAAACTTGCCGTCGCGATAGTTTGAGTTGGCGTGTTGCCGAGTCTCGCCATTAACAATGGCCCAAAAATCATTCGTCTTTCGCCTTTAGAAGACTGTGAACGCTGTTGTAGATTCTATTTTTTGCAAAACCAGCAAATGCAACTCATCTGTTTGCTCAACAAATTGAAGCGGAAAGAATCAAGCCGGTGGAGGCGGAAGCGACAGACTAGGCGGTTCAGTGAACCCAAATTCGTTCGTGGTCAACCAGTAGCCGATCGCCAGCATCGCAATCGGAAACAATAACGCGGTCCAGATAATTCCTCGCCAATCCTTCCAACGCTCGAATACAGGCGTCAATACGCTGGTGAATATCGTGATCACAGCGCCTAGCGGGATAATGTAGCGAATGGCATTCGAAATTTCTCCGGCGTACTCGATGACTGCCGCCCCAATGACCACCAGAATTAGGAGCACCGTCAACACAATGTTGAACGTGCGTGATCGACTTTGAACGTCGCCTCGTATCCGAGCCCAAATCATCCCTGCGATCACCGCGCTGATCAAAGATGCGACAGCGACACTACCGGCATTCCCTATTAAGTCGTCAGGCGAGGTCAACGGAGCGTTTACTCCCATTGCAACCGCTCCGCCTACGAGTGTGGCCAAGAAAGCCGGGATACGGTCCTCGACATGGGCACGCAGATCGGATCGTTGGCCCGACGTATCGCTGTCCGATTTCATCTTTGATTGTGCCTTAAGTGACTCGCTCCGGAGTTGGGCCCGCGTCCCTATGGCTTGACCATCCCGCCGTCGGCACGCCGCACGGTGTCCCAAGCGCCACCAAAGGCCCGTTCTTTGAACGGGAATTTAGCCGCCATATCTTCGTCGATATCAATGCCGAGTCCCGGCTTGCCGTTGGGCCACATCATGCCGTCGCGCACCTCTGGGAAACCTGGGAACATCTCCAGAGTGCGCTCCCCCGGAATCGCGTATTCCTGAATGCCGAAGTTGTAGCAGTTAACGTCGAGCATAAGATTCGCAGCGTGTCCTACCGGTGACGTATCACCAGGACCGTGCCATGCGGTTCGCACGCTGAAGAGTTCGCCCATCGCGGCGAATTTCTTGCCCGGAGTGATGCCCCCGATCTGCGACATGTGCATGCGAAGGAAATCGACCAACCGGTCCTTGATCATCGGAATAATCTCGTGCGGACTGTTCCACAACTCTCCCATCGCGATCGGCGTCGCGCACTGCTGGCGAACCATCCGGAAGTAGTCGTTATCTTCAGGACTGAACAAGTCCTCGAGAAAGAACAACTGATACTTCTCAACTTCCTTGGCGAACCAAACGCCGAGTATCGGCGGGATGCGCTCATGAACATCATGCAAAATCTCGACGCCGTAACCGAAACGGTCGCGGATATGCTCGAAAAGGTCTAACGCACCTCGGATGTAGGGTTTCGGCTCGAACACGCCGCCGGGATGGGCGTAAAGCTGGTTCGGATCGTAATCCCGCAGCCAGGTGGTCGCCGCGATCGGACCTTGCGAAACGTCGCCGGCCACAACTGAACCGTCGCCCGACGCACCATGAGAGCCATACGATGAATAGCCAGTTGTCGCGACCTGCACTCGAATGTGGTGGAAACCTTTCTCCATGTGCGCGGCCATGCGGTCGGCGGTCTCTTCTTTCGTCGCGCCGCTCGCATGGACATAGACCGGAGCTGCCTCGCGAGCGCGACCACCCAAAAGGTCGTAAACCGGCATCCCAGCCATTTTGCCTTTGATGTCCCAAAGAGCCTGATCGACTCCTGACAATGCGTTGTTCAACACCGGGCCGTTGCGCCAGTACGACGAAACGTAAGACGACTGCCAGATGTCTTCGATATCGGCCACGTTCTTGCCGAGCAGGAACGGCCGCAGATAGTCATCTACAGCGGCCTTCACTGTAGACGGTCGCTGAGTAAACGTCGCACATCCAACACCGTACAACCCCGGTTCTGAAGTCTCGATCTTCACGATCACAAGCCGGATATTGTCCGGCTCGGTCATGATGCAACGAATATCGCGGATGGTTACGTTGTCGGCGCTCATGTTTGCTCCCTGTCAAAGTTCGTGAAAAACAATGATACGAACTCGAACCTCGTTGTCTGGCACACGCACCACACTATCGTTAACATGCGAACATACCGAAATGCTTTGCTAGGAGCGACGCGATGAAAGCTATGACATGGCGCGGCGGGAACCATTTCACTCATGACGATGTGCCCGACCCCGAAGCGTCTCCCGGTCACGTGGTCGTCGAGATCGACACCACTGGCATTTGCGGGACTGACGTGCACATCACTCAGGGCCTCTTCCCAGCCATCCCGGACACGATCCTCGGGCACGAGGGCACCGGCGTGATCGTCGAGGTCGGCGAAGGCGTCTCACGCGACCGCATCGGGCAGCGCGTCGTCGTGAATCACTCCGCTCACTGTTTCGAGTGCTGGAACTGCCGCAATTGGAATATCTCGCGCTGCGAGGTTGCACCCGTTTCCTCCAACGGCCTCTACGCACAATACGTCGCTCTACACTCCCGTGTCGCACTTCAGCTACCAGAAAATCTTGAACTCGAGACCGCCGCCATGACCGAACCGGCGGCCTGCTGCCTGTCCGGCGTTGAGATGCTGGACATCCCGTATCGTGCAACGGGCCTCGTCATCGGCGCGGGCATCATGGGGCTTTTCACGGCCGCGTTCATGAAGACGCATGGCGTCGAGACGCTCGTCGTCTCCGAACCGGTCAAAGTGCGCCGCGAAATGGCGAAGCAGTTCGGAGCCGATGTCCTCCATGATCCAAACGATGTTCCTCTCGAAGAAGTGATGGCTGAAGTTACAGATGAGGGACGTGGATTCAGCGTTACAGCCGAAGCGGTCGGCAAGCCCGAACTAGTGGCGGCCTGCATCGACGTCACCAAACCCCGAGGCATGGCGCTGATGATCGGCGTCAGTCCACAGGGCGCGCCGCTGCCGGTGGATCTCTACGACATGCACTTCCGCGAGATCAAACTCGTCGGCGCGTTCGGACGAGGCAACGTTTTCCACCGTGTCCCGGGCGAACTAGAGAAGCTCAATCTCGAAAACGTCATTTCCGGACGCTTCCCGCTCGCCGAACTTTCTGACGGGATCACCGCATCCGCCGAAGGCCTAGGCGTCAAGTTCGCCATTAAGCCAAACGCGTAATCCTCGAATTTTAGGGAGATTCCTTATGAAAGCTATGACCTGGCAAGGAGGGAACCGGTTTACTCACGACGACGTGCCAGATCCGGTTGCGGAGCCGGGGTACGTAGTTGTCAAGATGGACACGACAGGTATCTGCGGGACTGACGTACACGCCACGCAGGGGCTCTTTCCGTGGTATCCACCGCAGATTATGGGGCACGAGGGCTCCGGCGTCATCGTGGATGTCGGCGAGGGCGTCGACAAAAACCGGATGGGTCAGCGAGTGGCGGTGAACCGCAAGGCGCAATGCTACGAGTGCTGGAGCTGTCGGAACTGGAACACTTTCCGCTGCGAGGTCGCCAGGGAATCCGCGAACGGCATGTACGCCGAGTACGTCGGCCTACACGCCGGTGCCGCCTTCGAGTTGCCAGACGATCTCGATACCGAGACCGCCGTCTTGACCGAACCGGCGTCGTGTTGTCTCTCAGGAGTCGAATTGCTCGACATCCCTTACCGCGCGACTGGTCTGGTCATAGGCGCCGGCGTAATGGGTCTCTTTACCGCTGCCTTTTTGAAATCGCATGGCGTCGAAACGCTGGTGGTGTCGGAACCGGTCAAGGTTCGCCGAGATATGGCGAAGCAGTTTGGGGCAGACATCCTGCACGACCCTCGCGACATCCCGCTTTCTGAGGTAGTCGCCGACGTAACCGACGAAGGTCGCGGTTTCGATGTCACCGCAGAGGCAGTCGGCAAGCCGGAACTCGTCGCCGCATGCATCAACGCCACGAAGCCGCGTGGGCAGACACTTATGATCGGCGTCAGTCCGGAAGGATCGCCGCTGCCGGTCGATCTCTACGACATGCACTTCCGAGAGATCAAGCTGCTCAGTTCGATGGGTCGCGGAGACGTGTTCCACCGTGTGCCGGAGGAGTTGACGAAGCTCAATCTCGAGAACGTGATATCTGGTCGTTACCCTCTCACAGAACTGTCAGATGCCATAACGTCCTCGGCAGAAGGTCTAGGTGTCAAGTTCGTGATCAAACCGAACGGTTAAACCTCAGCATTCAAGGGATTCCGACATGAAGGCACAGACTTGGCACGGCGGCGCACACTTCACTCTCGACGACGTCCCCGACCCAGAGCCGCCGCCGGGCTACGTCCTCATCGAGATCGACACCACAGGCATCTGCGGCACCGACGTCCATGTCACCCAAGGGCTCTTTCCGAAAGATCCGCCGCAGATACTGGGGCACGAAAGCTCCGGCGTCATCATCGACGTCGGGGAAGGCGTTTCGAAGGAACGAATCGGGCAGCGGGTCTGCATCAACCACCCTGCGAACTGCTACGAGTGCTGGTACTGCCGCAACTGGAGCGTGTGCCGATGTGAGAATCAGCCCCCGTTTTCGAACGGCTACTTCGCACAGTACACAGCCGTTGCGTCGCGCTCGGCCGTCGAGATTCCAGAGTCGCTCGATCTCGAGACGGCCGCCCTTACCGAACCAGCGGCCTGTTGCCTCTCCGGCGTCGAGATGCTCGACGTACCGTACCGCGCCACTGGCCTCGTCATCGGCGCAGGGATCATGGGACTCTTCACCGCCGCATTCCTAAAATCCCACGGCGTCGAAACGCTCGTCGTCTCCGAACCGGTCAGAATCCGACGCGAGATGGCGAAACAGTTCGGCGCCGACATCCTCCACGACCCGTACGATGTCCCGCTCTCCGATGTTGTCGCCGACGTCACCGACCAAGGGCGCGGCTTCAGCGTAACCGCCGAAGCTGTTGGCAAACCCGAACTCGTCGCCGCCTGCGTCAACGCCACGAAACCCCGCGGTCAAACACTCATGATAGGAGTCAGTCCCGAAGGCGCACCGCTCCCTGTCGACCTCTACGACATGCACTTCCGTGAAATCAAACTCATCGGAGCTTTCCGTCAAGGAGACGTCACCCACCGGGTCCCAGACGAACTCGCCAAACTAAACCTAGACAACGTCATCTCTGGCCGCTACTCCCTCTCCGAACTGCCCGACGCCATAACCGCCTCCGCCGAAGGCCTAGGCATCAAATTCGTCATCAAACCAAACGGCTAACCGTCGTCGCCATACAAATCAGTATCGCGATGAAACGCGTACCAACCGAACCAGAACGAAATGTTCGACGGCACGGCCTTCAACACGTCCGATGCATCCGATGAATTCGTCAACTTCCCACGCGAAACATCCCACTCCGTCCCGTTTGAGTCGATGATCCTGGGCGGGAATCCTACCTCGGGCGCATCCTCCGGCAAACTGAAAGTTAGTCCATCCGGGTTCTCGTAGATGTGCGCATCTGAAGTCGAAGCCGACGCCACAACTACCACGTCGATGTCGGCGATACGGTCATGGACAATCCGCTCCTCGCGCAATGCTTCGATCGGGTACGCCTTGTCGATCCCCTTCACAGTTACGCCGAGAATCTCAGCTTTAGGCGCCAACGCCTCATCCCGGTGAGCGATCGGGAACATCGTGTCTGGATTAGCGCGGTAGGCATAGTAAATCGAGCGTTCGTCAGACTCATTCGTGTAAGTCCACGGCGGATACGTCCCGCCTTCGCGCGTAACCACCGTCGTATCGGGATGCTCCGCCTTCCACTCCCCCCAAGTCGTCCTAGATGTCGGGAAGAACTCCAGTTCCACGTCGGTTCCCACCAGTTCCCCGACAATCGGCTCACCAGTGAACTGGTGCCACAACGTCCGCGTCGCACGGTCGTACATCACCTTATTGCTGCGGTAAAGGAACCCGGAGGTTCCAAAGGTCGTCGGCTCGCCGTTGATGATGGCGCGATACCCGATCGCGCTGTTGCAAAGCGTTCACCAGGTGAGCGATAAAGGCTCACCCCCCAAAATGTCGTTCGCCAGCTCATGCGCGTTGATGATCCGCAACGGATAGGCGCGATGTTCGCCATTGATCGAGACGCCGATCACGCGTTCGTCATCCTCCAGATAATCCGCCAAAGGGTCGTCCGCTGGAGCATGCGCAGGATTCTCCAACGGTGGGATGCCGTCCGGAACTACGCCACCCCATTCGAGTTCTGTCAAGTCGAAATCGTCACTAGCCTTCCCGCCCTGGTACGGCGTCAGGAAGGCTCCGAATCGGCCGTCGATCTGCCTCAGATAGTTGATCTTCCACTCGGCATACTCGGACGGCGGCGGATACTCATCGCTGTGCTTCCCGATCCACTCGGACCACAGCAACCAGTTGTCGCCGATCGTTTCGCCAGTCAAGGATTGGAGCGTCAATACGGCATCAGATATCGCTCTATTGGATGTCAGATACCGAAACGATTCGATCAGAGGCCGGACCTGTGATGTGTCGTTGTTTTCACGGATCTTTTCTAGCGTGGTTAAGGTGCGGTCGTTCAAAGGTCCAAACCCTGGCGACAACTCGAAGCCCGCGAAGACGAGGTACATTGCGGAATTCGGGTTGTACGGCGCCGGCGTGGATGTTGGTCGAACAGTGGGTTCGGGCGATTGAGTTTCGGCTGCCTGTTTCGTCGACTCGCCCGATTCGGCAAACGAAGATCCGCCTGTCAGAGCCGGCGTTGCGGTCGGTGGTCGACGCACCTCTCCGATAGTGGTCTCGTTCGCAAAATATGACATTACCGCCAACACCATCAACGACAGTGCGCCGAGCGCCGCGAGCAAGACCCCTACTATTGCAACGTTTTTCACAATCATCTGACTAATGCCCGACTTGCCGATGAGATGTCGGAGTACACACCGACGGCGACTGCACCAGTCAACGCCGCACCGACGGCCGCTTCTTCACGCACATCACCGATGGATATCGGATGGCCAAACGCCTCTTCCATGCAGCGTAGCAACGTCGGATTCAAGCGCAAGCCATTGCCCGATCCGACGAAACAGCTCCGCGGTCCCGCGCCCAGCGATACCGCGCTTCGATATGAGTTAGCGAGTTCAGACGCCATTGATCGAAAGACCGCCAGCGCAATCGAACCCGGCGTGAAGTTGCCCGGAGTTATTCCTGCGAATTCACCTCGGGCATCGGGTCGTTCGCGTGAACCTGTGAATAGGGCAGAAGCTGTTATGTTTCCGGCAGATCCGTCGTTCATCGCATCACTCGCGAGCTGCGCAAGGCGTTCATACACCCTATCTTCATCTACGTCTTCGACATGAAATACGTTTTGCGCTGTTCTCACGAAGAAATCCTTCAATGCCCTGAATGTGCGCCCACCCACGACACCTACTCCAGCCAAGAGATACCCATTCTCGATATGAGGCCGCAGTTCTAGCCATCCGTGGTCATAGATGCCGTCGGCAGGTTCGCGAGACAAACCAGATAGGTCGGCGAGAAACACCGTCGCCTGTCCCCCAGTGCCGATGTTGATCGCAACCGTCGAATTCGCGTCCTCAACCGCACCGACGAACGAGCATTGATGGTCTCCGGACGGTATCGCCACCGGAGTTCGGCTTCTAACGCCCATCGCACCGGCCATTCTTTCGGACAACTTGCCGGGCACCGTGCAAGAGTCGTGAATCTCTGGAAATATCTCGCGGTCGATACCTAGCGACTCGATCAGTTCATCGTTCCACTGACGTCTGGGGACATCAAGAACTCCCCAACCCGCGGCGTCGGTGGCATCGGTAGCTGGCCGTTTGGAACCTACTAATTTATGCGCCAAGAATTCTGGTGCCGTGATCGCCGCGGCCGCACCCAAAGGCATCTGCTTCATGTAGTTCAACCAAAAAAGCGTCGGCGCGGTGTATCCGGTCACGATCGGACAGCCCGCGTTGCGGAACATGGGTAGGCCGCCATCGCGTTGAACTGCATCACCGCGTTCCGCCATGAGCTCCAGGAAACTCCTATCCGTTCCCGGCACAAGATCCTTCCCGCGCTGGTCTTGCCACGCGATGAACGGGCCAATCGGATCGCCGTCGTCGTCCAATAACTGGCATCCCTGCTGTTGACCGGTGACGCCAATCGCGACTATGTCCTCAGCGCGGATCTTTTTGCAGAGAGCCCGAGTCGCGACAGCGACGCGGTCGACCATCTTCCCGATGTCCCACTCCGATCTTCCGATTACTCGATCGGACGCGGAAGTCGTCTCCGAATCGTTGGAGGTCGAGACGGAATCGAGGTATTCTGCCTCATCGTCCGATACCCGAACTGCGACTACGGTGATCGAAGTTGAACCGAGATCTATTCCAAGCGCGACGCGCATGGAGTTAGTCTATGCGCGGGAAATTTCCAGCAACCCAATTACCTGCGACTGATAGGAAATCGAAATGACTGGACAATGGCTGATCCGACCAAAATCTCAGCCGTAGTTGCAGCCGATGCCTTTGTAGCCGATCTCCACATCGCCTTCTGCTGTCACGAGCACAGGCGTGATCCGGTCACCGCCGGAGAGACGTTCAACTTCGCTCCAAAGATCAGGTTGCTTCGAGACGTCGATCTCCTCGTAATCGATGCCCTTCTGCTGCAAATCGGACTTTAGCATGTCGCAATAGCCGCATGTTGGGTGCGTGTAGACGACGGCCATATCGCGAGTTGGTTCTTTCGTTGGCATGGTTCGGATTGTATCTGGTCTACTGCTTAACTTTTGCGACGTAATATCACTTACTCCGCCGCAGCCTCAGCGCATTCAACGACACGGAAACGGAAGAAAAAGCCATCGCCGCGGCAGCCGCCACTGGACTAAGAAATCCACTTTCACTAACAATGAACCGCAGTTGGTCAGGCGGTGCCGCCTCGGCGAATATCGGATGCAACACACCGGCCGCGACCGGGATCAGCACCACGTTGTAGGCGAAAGCCCAAAACAAATTCTGACGGATTACCCTGACCGTTGCCCGGCTAATCGACATCAACCTCGCTACAGCCCCCGGCTCATCATTCATCAACGTGACATCTGCGGTTTCGATCGCGATATCGGATCCACTCGCCATCGCTATGCCCACGTCGGCGGTCGCAAGCGCCGGACCATCGTTAATCCCATCACCAATCATCGCGACGCGTCTACCCTGCATTTGAAGTGCATCCACACGGGAAGCCTTGTCGCTCGGCAACACTTGCGCCTCAACCCGTTCGATACCGACTTCCTGTGCGACGACCTTCGCTGATTCGCGCCGGTCGCCAGTTATCAAGTGGGTTTCCACGCCCATTTTTTGCAACGACTCCACCGCGGTTTTGGCATCGGCGCGAATAGTGTCCTGCAACCCAATCGCAACAACCGGTTCGCCATTCATCGAAACGACGACTGGTGTTTGGGCATTTACCTGAATTCGTTCAATCGCGTCCGCGATTTCGCTGTTTTCCTCCAGAAGGACAGCCGATGGATTCATCACCGCAACCACCGAGCCATCAACCCGAGCGTAAACGCCTTTACCGGTGATCGACTGGAATCCTTCGGCATCAGGTATCGAGAGAGCCTTCCGTCGCGCTTCGTCAACTATCGCTTTACCTACCGGGTGTTCCGAGTAGATCTCGACCGCGGCGGCAGAACTCAACGCTCGATCCTCGGTGAAACCCGAAGCAGGATCTATCTGTATAGAAACCACCCTAGGCTTGCCCGCGGTCAATGTCCCCGTCTTGTCGAATGCCACCGCATCAACGCCAGCGGTTCGCTCCAAAACCGTTGCGTCACGGATCAAAATACCAAACTCGGCAGCCCGGCCCACGCCTGCCACGACCGCAGTCGGCGTTGCCAAACCGAGCGCACACGGGCACGCGATTACGAATACAGTGACCGAAACCAAAAGCGCGTTCGGGAAAGAAGGGTCAGGAGCCACGAACAACCAGAAAAGGAACGAAGCCAAACCTGCCACGAGCACCGCAGGGACGAATTTGGCAGTAACTCGGTCGACGAATCTCTCAATCGGCGCCCTCGTCGATTGCGCGCGCTCGACTTGACGGATGATCTGCGAGAGGATCGTATCCGATCCCGTGTTCGTCACAACAGCCCTGAAAGCAGAGGAAATGTTGAGCGTACCGGCGAAAATCGCTTCTCCAGCATTTTTGACCGCCGGCAAATTCTCGCCTGTAAGCATCGACTCGTCGATCTCCCCCACGCCGTCAGACATCTTCCCATCAGTCGGAATTCGCTCTCCTGGCCGAACCAATATCGTCTCACCCACGCCAACTTCGTCGATGTCTACCTCCACGAAATCTCCGTCGCGGTGGACTAAAGCGGTCCGCGGTTGCAATTCAATCAACTTCCGCACCGCTTCAGAAGCCCGCAACCTGGTCCGTCCCTCCAGCCACCTGCCCAGTAACACCAGCCCGATGATCGCCGCCGAAACCTCGAAATAAGTGCCGGTGTGGTGCCCTGGAGCTACGAAACTAGCCGCATTCGACCACAACGTGGAATCGCCTTGTACCAACTGCGTGATCGTGACCAGTGCGCTGTACGCAAACGCAACGGACGTGCCGACCACGACCAACGAGTTCATGTTGGACGTTTTGCGTTTCGCCGCCGCCCACGCAGACCGATAGAACGGGGCCGCCACGCGGATCTGTATCGGTATCGCGATTACGAGAAAAAGAAGGTTCAGTGCATACGACGGGATGTCGGGCGCATATACCGAACGGGCCATTGTGACCGCCATGATGAACGCGGCCGCCGCGACACTGACAATTGCGCTATTGCGAGTTGCTCTCAGTTCTGAGTTTTGGCTCTCAAACCGCGCATCCTCGGAACTGCCAAGCTCATCCCGACCACTTGCGGTGCTGTCATCTGGGATCGAGATCCCGTAACCCGCCTCGTCTACCGCCACCGAAATCTCACCCCATATCTCGGTTTCCGGCGCAGGAACCTCCACCACTGACGATGCGAAATTAACGTTGGCCGAATTGGTCGCCAATGAAACTTCCGCGGATTCGACGCCCGGAACCGACGAGATAGCATCCGTGACGTGTGAGACGCAGGCGGCGCACGTCATTCCGCGGATGTAAATGGTTTTTGAAACCATCGTGCGCCCTTTCGATTAAGGCTTTAGGGCAAAGATTGCTGATTCCCCAATGGTTTAAGGTTAACCTGCAATTCTTCTCGACAAGGGAACAGTAATGGACACTGGATCAGCGTCGAACGGTTTACCCCGACGCCAAATCGTAATCATCATGGCCTGCGCCATGACGGGTCTGTTCCTTGCAGCGTTAGACCAAACCGTCGTAAGTACCGCGATGCCGCGCATCATCGCGGACCTGGGTGGTTTCGATCGATACACGTGGGTTACCACCGCGTACATCGTCGCTTCAACCATCACCGTGCCAGTCGTTGGGCGTCTCTCCGACATCTTCGGACGCAAGATCTTTTACATGTTGGGTTTGGTCATGTTCCTAGTCGGGTCTTTCGCCGCTGGGACGTCGGGTTCGATGAATCAACTGATAGCGTTTCGAGCGTTTCAGGGTATGGGTGGCGGCGTCCTACTGTCTTTGGCGTTCGTCATCGTCGGCGACCTCTTCGCACCAGCGGAACGCGGCAAGATCCAAGGCGTCGTGGCCGCAGTATTTGGTTTGTCTTCTGTGATCGGACCGACACTCGGCGGTTTTCTAACCGACACGCTGACGTGGAACTGGGTTTTCTACATCAACCTTCCGATCGGGATCCCGTTGATACTGCTGATGGTCCGTTTCTTCCCTCGCGTCGAACCCGACGCGATGGATCGAACAATCGACGTGTGGGGGATCGCCACTCTCGTTATCGCGGTGGTTCCGCTCATGCTCGCGTTATCACTGGCAGGTGTCGAGTACGACTGGTCCTCACCGGTGATAGTCGGATTGTTAGCCCTATCCGCGGCGTCGATCGGCGCGTTCATATTCGCGGAGGTGCGGAGTCCGAACCCGATCATGCCGCTGCATATCTATGGAAATCGGGTAGTAGGCGTTGCTCTGCTCGCAACGTTTATAACCGGTTTCGGTATGTTCTCCTCGATCATATTCATACCGCTGTTCTTCCAAGGCGTTCTCGGCGCTTCCGCTACGAGCAGCGGTAGCTTCCTGACGCCGATGATGCTGGGCATCGTCGTCGGAGCAGCCATCTCTGGTCAAATCGTCTCGCGTCTCGGCGGCTATCGATTACCGGCCACAGCGGGCGTTTTGATCATGACCGCTGGATTGTTCGTCCTCTCGACCATGTCATCGTCTACCGCGTACGGATTGGCGATCGGGTACATCGTGATGCTCGGTTTCGGCCTCGGGTTCACGTTCCCATCATTCACCATTGCGGTCCAGAACTCGGTTGAGCATCGATTTCTCGGTGTCGCAACCTCCGCTTTGCAGTTCTACCGTGCGATCGGCGGCTCGCTCGGTCTTGCGGTTCTGGGCGCATACATGACGAACCGGTTCCGATCTCAACTGGCCGAGAAGCTACCCCAACAAGCGCGCGATGCTTTGGGCGAAGATCGAATCGCCCAAATATCCGAAAACCCCGCAGCCATGGTTGACCCCAACGCTCTGCATACCCTGACTTCGCAACTCGGATCCTCAGGTGTTCTCGCCGATTCACTGCTATCAGGTTTACGCGACGCACTCGCAAACTCGGTGTCTGGAGTGTTTTTGCTAACGTTTTTCATCATGCTCGCAGCGATCGCAGTCGTGCTGTTTCTGGTCGATCGACCGCTCAGAACCGAGACGGGATCTGGGCCACCCAGCGCTAGCGACGAGCCGATGACCGCCCCTCAAGCCCGAAACCCCGATTGATTGCCAACGAAATCGACATTGTTGCGCTCCAGATTTCTGCGATTACAATACAAGTCGGTTGTCTGGGATCGGTGGCGCATAGGCGACGATCCAAATGTTGGGAAATCGATGCCAAAAGCGCTGAAATTCCGCTAGACAAATCGACGGCGCGCGGGTAGCATTAAAATAGTGCACGTATTCCGCGGCCACGGCCCAATCGGGCTTTCCATAGCGCTGTTGCCGCCGGGAAAAAATCCCGGTGAGGTAAAGCGCGTTTTGGCGTTTAACGGAAACTGCCGCATTCGTTCCACGGTGACCGCTCCAACCAGTCTCGTATAACGCGACTATTCATCCGTTGGATCCCACCCGCTCGAGGAGAACTTAATGGCGATATCACAGGCGCTGATTGTTAGCGGTGACGACCGCGACTACCGGGTTTTCGGCGAAACCAAAGTGCCGACCGACATGCCGGATCTGGTCCAAGTCCAGAAAGACTCGTTCGACTGGCTGCTCGGCGACGGGCTGCGTCAGCTGTTCGAAGAGATCTCGCCAATCACCGATTACACATCGGACAACCCCAAGTACGAGATGAGCCTAACCGAGCACGAGATTCTCGAACCTGAGTTCTCCGAGGAAGAGTGCCGAGAGCGCGAAATCACATACAGCGTACCGCTGCACGTCACGATCGAGTTGAAGATCAACGAGACTGACGAAATTAAAGAGCAGACCATCTTCTTCGGTGACATGCCGAAGATGACCGAAAACGGTACGTTCATCATCAACGGCGCCGAGCGCGTCGTCATATCGCAGCTCGTCCGATCGCCCGGAGCATACTACTCGTTGGACGAGGACCCCGCCACAGGTAATCGCCTCTGCAGCGTCAAATTGATCCCTTACCGCGGCGCCTGGGTCGAACTCGAGACCAGCAACCGCGACATACTTTTCGCAAAAGTAGACCGCAAGCGCAAGCTGCCGGTGACCACTTTGCTACGCGCCATCGCCGCTGTCGACGACGGCAGTGAAGAAGACGCCGACAATCCCATCAAACTAGACTCCCTCGACGCAATGCTCGCGGTGTTCGGCGATCCAACCGACGGCGACGAAGATTCTGAAGTTAGGGACTACATCCGCGCTACGTGGAATTCCGACGCAGACGCTCGTGACGAAGACGAGGCGCTCAAAGAGTTCCACAAGCGCATGCGACCCGGTGAACCGGCGACCGTCGAAGGTGCCAAGCGCTTGGTCTCCCAGATGTTTTTCGACACCCGTCGATACGATCTCGGAGACGTCGGGCGCTACAAGCTCAACCGGCGCATCGAGGTCGATGTAGAACTTACCCGCCGAACTCTCACGAAACGCGACTTTGTAAACATCATCAAGCGGATGATCAAAGTCAACGATGGCGAGGCCACGCCCGATGATATCGACCACCTCGGCAACCGCCGCGTCCGAACCGTTGGCGAGTTGATCCAGAACCAGATCCGAGTCGGTCTCGTTCGCATGGAGCGAGTCGTACGAGAACGCATGACTACGCATCCGGGTGAAACCACACCTGCGGCGTTGATCAACATTCGGCCGGTCGGTGCCGCGGTCAAAGAATTCTTCGGCGGTTCGCAATTGTCGCAGTTCATGGACCAGACCAACCCGCTATCCGAACTCACCCACAAACGAAGGCTCTCCGCGCTCGGACCTGGTGGACTGACACGCGACCGGGCCGGGTTCGACGTTCGCGACGTCCACCACTCTCACTACGGACGAATCTGCCCGATAGAAACGCCCGAAGGACCGAACATCGGATTGCTCGGTTCGCTCGCCACCTATGCCAAGGTCAACGAGTTCGGATTTGTGGAAACGCCCTATCGCAAAGTCAGGATGACAATCTCCAACAAATCTGAAGATCTCGTCGGCCGGACCTTGCTACAGGACGTCCGCGAGAAAAGCCGCAAACGCATCGTCGCCAAATCCGGCGCCGTCATCGATGAGGCACTCGCCCGTCGCCTGCGCCGCCTCGGCGAACAACCGCTCGAGGTGCGACCTTATATCTCACTCGACGCACAAGACGTCCAATACCTTTCCGCGGATCAAGAAGAAGAAGTGCTGATCGGTGAGCCGACCACAGCGATTGATTCCCTCGGACAACTCGAAGGTATCGTGCGTTGCCGAACCGGTGGTGAGCAATACGTAAAAGCCCGTCCCGATGAAGTCCACTACATCGATGTCTCACCGGCACAGATCGTAAGCGTTTCCGCGGGTTTGATCCCGTTCTTGGAGCATGACGACGCGACACGCGCCCTTATGGGTTCCAATATGCAGCGCCAAGGCGTGCCTCTCATCCTTCCGGAAGCGCCTATCGTGGGCACCGGGATTGAACGCCGAGCCGCACTCGACAGCGGTCAAGTTGTCAGATCCGATACCGACGGCATTGTTGCTTCCGTCACCAGCGACCAGATTGTGATCGCCGATGAACAGGGCGAAGCCCGCGTGTACCCACTGATCCGGTACGAACGTTCAAATCAGAGCACTTGCATCAACCAGCACCCGATAGTGAACAAGGGTCAGCAGGTCAGCGCAGGTCAAGCGATCGCCGATAGCTCGTCTACGGATGGCGGGCGCCTGGCTCTTGGCCAGAACGTCCTCGTCGGCTTTATGAGCTGGGGAGGTGGCAACTACGAAGACGCCATCATACTCAGCGAAGACCTAGTTAAGGAAGATCGCTTTACCTCCACGCACATCCAGAAACATCAGATCGAGGCTAGAGAAACCCAACTTGGCCCCGAAGAGATTACGCGCGACATTGCCAACGTCGGCGAAACCAACTTGGCCAACCTAGACGAAGAAGGTATCGTCATCCCCGGCACTTGGGTCGGACCGGGCGACATCCTCGTCGGCAAAGTAACTCCCAAAGGCGAAACGGAACTTACCGCGGAAGAGAAGTTGCTCCGCGCCATCTTCGGCGAGAAAGCTCGCGACACCAAAGACACCAGCCTTCGCGTGCCCCACGGCGAAAAAGGCAAGGTCATTAAGGTGCGCGTCAGCAAAAAAGAAGATGGCGACGAACTGCCGCCCGGCGTTTCGATGATGGTCCGAGTCTGGGTAGCCCACACTCGCAAGATCATGCAGGGCGACAAGATGGCAGGACGACACGGCAACAAAGGCGTCGTCGCCATGATCCTGCCTCGCGAGGACATGCCCCACTTGGAAGACGGAACGCCTCTCGATATCGTGTTGAACCCGATCGGTGTACCCTCCCGCATGAATCTTGGCCAACTGCTCGAGACCCATCTTGGATGGGCTGCCCGACAACTCGGGTTTTCAGCCATCACACCCGTGTTCGACAGTGCCAGCGAGGTGGCTATCGAAGACGAACTGGCTCGAGCGTGGTTCGTCAGCGCAGCGCACGCAAGAGACCATCGCGACCTCACCGATCGTGAGATCGATGAGGAAACCGTACGTTCTTGGCTCGCAAGCCGCGGTTACGACTACGACGCGCTTCACAGCCACGCACCTGAAGAACTAGGGAAAGCCAGTGAGACCTGCATGAGACTCTGGTTGTCGGAGTTCGCCGGCCAAGACGTAACAGGGCTCCAACGCTTGGATCTGCTTGAAGAATGCCGTCGGCTCGATCGCGAGCTTGGCACCGCCGCTCCGATCCTCGGAAAGCAGACACTCATCGACGGTCGCACCGGAGAAGGATTCGACCAACCCGTGACCGTCGGCAGCATCTACATGATGAAGCTGATCCACTTGGCCGAGGACAAGATGCACGCCCGTTCCACTGGCCCTTACTCGCTAATTACCCAGCAACCCCTGGGCGGAAAAGCGCAGTTCGGCGGTCAACGCTTCGGCGAGATGGAGGTCTGGGCGCTCGAAGCATACTCCGCTCCTCACACATTGCAGGAAGTCCTCACCATCAAGTCCGACGACGTGAAAGGCCGCGTGCTTGCGTACGAGGCGATCGTTAAAGGACAATCCGTCGTGTCAGCGGACGTGCCGGAATCGTTCAACGTGCTCATCCACGAGCTGCAAGGCTTGGGCCTTGACATCTCGATGATTGGCGATCCCAATGCCGAAGCAGAGGACACGGAAGAACCGTTGCCAACGCCTGAAGAAATCGGTCTTGACCTCGATTCACTTGGAGGCGATGTCCTAGACATCAGCGCCGAGTTGCCGCCGCCTGTTCTCGAATTCGATGTTGATAACGCCGAGCATGAGGACGAAGATTCCAACGGCTACGAGGAATCTCCGACCGACCTGAACGGCGAACCCGCGCAATTCGAAGCTGAGGCAACCCCCGAGACATCCGAAGAATAACGCGAATGCGGGTGCACACCTGAGGTCGGCACCCGCATCCAATCGTTGGCAACACAAAGTCGTTACCGCGACTACGAGAGGTGAAACGGAATGGCATTCACACCCACACAACAAGCGGTCACCGATCCTGAAAACGATTTCCGAGCGATCAAGATCTCGATCGCTTCGCCGCAGATCATCAGGAAATGGTCGTGGGGCGAAGTCAAAAAAGCGGAAACCATCAACTACCGCACTCTGCGGCCCGAACGCGACGGTCTGTTCTGCGAGCGGATTTTCGGACCAACGCGAGATTTCGAGTGCTACTGCGGAAAATACAAGCGCCAACGCGACATGCGCATGCGACGCGAGGGTTTCACTTGCGACCAATGCAAGGTGGAAGTAACCAGGGCGTCAGTGCGACGCGAGCGAATGGGCCACATCAACCTCGCAGCGCCAGTTGCTCACATCTGGTTCTCAAAAGGCACGCCGTCGCGGATGAGCATCATTCTCGACATCACTCCGCGCAATCTCGAGCGTGTCCTCTACTTTTCCTGCTACATCATCACGAGCGTCGACGAAGAGGCGAGAGCTCAAGCCATCGCAGAACTCTTGGAATACCGCGAACAAGAGCTCGAACGCATGGACGAAGAGCGCCTGCAGTACGGCGTCAGTGAGCAGAACGAAGAATACCTTTCACTCCTGATGGAGCGCATAACCGCTCTACAGACGGACCTCGGTGCTGAAAACGACGAGATGCCGAGCGCGCCGGAAGGTGCATCCATCGAGGACGAGATCGAGACGAAATTCGCCTACCACCGGATTCTCTTCGAGCAGAACGTAAGCCTCAGAGTCGAACAAGCCGAAAGTTTGCAGGTGAAGACTGAACTCACCGAGTCTGAATACCGCGAACTGAAAGACCGGTTCGGCGATGTCTTTGAAGCTGGAATGGGCGCCGACGCCATTCTGGAACTGCTACGCGAACTAGACCTCGAATCGATTCATGCCGAACTGACGGAGGCGATTCGCAACACATCGGGGCAGCGACGCGCCAAAGCAGTGAAACGCCTCAGCGTCGTCGAAGCATTCCGGACCAGTGGGAACCGGCCGGAATGGATGATACTCACCGTCCTGCCTGTTTTGCCGCCGGAGTTGCATCCGATGGTGCAGTTGGACGGCGGTCGATTCGCGACGAGCGACCTGAACGATCTCTATCGACGAGTGATCAACCGCAACAACCGTTTGAGTCACCTGCTCAAGCTGTCAGCGCCTGACATCATCGTCCGCAACGAACGCCGCATGTTGCAGGAAGCCGTAGACGCATTGATCGACAACGGGCGCCGCGGCCGGGCCATCATGGGTCGGCACAACCATAAACTCAAGTCGCTGACGGACCTGCTCCGCGGCAAGCAAGGACGATTCCGCCAAAACCTACTTGGCAAGCGTGTCGATTACAGCGGACGAGCGGTAATCATCTCAGGTCCGCAGATGAAGCTCGACGAATGCGGTCTGCCCAAGGAAATGGCGCTCGAACTGTTCAAGCCGTTCGTCATGAATCGTTTGATCAACGACGGTCACGCACACAATATCAAGACCGCCAAACGGCGAGCCGAGCAAGCCGACGCCGAGGTGTGGGACACTCTTGAAAAAGTCGTCGAAGGCCACCCCGTTCTGCTGAACCGCGCACCGACTCTTCACCGCCTCGGGATCCAAGCGTTCTATCCGAAACTAGTCGAGGGTAAAGCCATACAGCTGCACCCGCTCGTCTGCACCGCATTCAACGCCGACTTCGATGGCGACCAGATGGCCGTGCACGTTCCGCTTTCGCCCGGCGCAATCAACGAAGCGAAGACGCTCATGCTCAGCACCAGCAACATGCTCGCGCCTCGTTCCGGTTCGCCAATCGTGTCACCGACGCTCGACATGCTTCTCGGCCTTTACTACATGACCGGCCCAGTTATGGAAGCCGCCGTCCCGGTACCGGCCGATGCCATAGCGTCTGATTTCGCGATCAAAAACGGCAGCGCCGCCGGCAACGGACATGCTGGCATTGGTTACTTCGGCAGCCTGCAAGAGGCTCGTTACGCCGAGGAGACCGGCGCAATTGGTCTGCGGGACCGTATCCGCGTCCGAGTCTCTGGAGGCACGCGCGTCTGGACCGACTCTGCTGCGATTGAACCCGTGGTTATTGAAGGTCCTCACGATTGGATCGAGACGACCGTTGGACGGATCATCTTCAACGAGATGCTCCCTGACTCCCTCGGGTTCCACAACTACGTCATGCGCGAGGACGAGGTCGATGCCGTTGTTCACCGCTGCTACGGCGAACTCGGCAACAATGGCACCGCTGCGATCCTCGACGAGATGAAACGACTCGGTTTCGAATACGCCACGCGTTCAGGCACCACCATCGCGATCAAAGATGCTGTGCCGCCGCCTGAGAAGCATGAACTCATCGAAAAAGGCCGAGCCCAAGTCGCTGAACTCCAAAGGATGTACGACGAAGGCGTCATCACCGACGAAGAGAAGTACACCGCCACGATCGAGACTTGGAACGAGACTTCCGACCTCGTAACCGATGCCGTCAAGGAACACCTGTCCGAATACAACGGCGTGTTCGCCATGTCGGACTCCGGTGCCAAAGGTAACCTCGCCCAGATCAAACAGATGGCCGGAATGCGCGGTCTGATGTCCAACCCCCGCGGACGCATCATCGATGTGCCGATCGAAGCAAGCTTCTCGGAGGGCCTCTCTGTCCACGAATTCTTCGCTTCGACGCACGGATCTAGGAAAGCCCTTGCCGACACGGCACTGAAGACAGCCGAAGCCGGCTATCTCACCCGCCGAATGGCCGATGCCGCACAAAACGTCATCATCAACGAACGCGACTGCGGCACACCCATCGGCATGACGATATCGGCCGAGGCGTCCCGTGCTCTCAACCTGCCTTTCGAAGAACGCATCTTCAGCCGCTTCTCGGTCCGCGATGTCTTCGACCCTTCAACCGGCGAGCTAATCGCCACGTCGGAAGACTTAATCGACAACGAACTGGCGCGCCGGATCGCAGAATCGGGATTGGAAGAGCTTGAGGTCCGATCCCCGGTCTCATGCATGCTCGAACGCGGCATCTGCGCACGTTGCTACGGCAGCATGCTTGCCGACAACCGCCCGTCGATCATCGGCGAGGCAGTCGGCATCGTCGCCGCTCAGTCGATTGGCGAGCCTGGCACGCAGCTAACGATGCGGAACTTCCACACCGGCGGTATCGCGAGCGACCGCGACATCACCACCGGTCTGCCGCGCGTCCAAGAGCTGTTCGAAGCGCGTAACCCGAAAGCGCCCGCCATCTTGTCTGAGATCGCCGGTGTCATCAAATTCCGCGAAGCACAGGGCAATCTGGTCATCGCGGTCGAAAACATCGAGAGGTTCTACCACGACGTCGAAATCCCTGCAGGATATCGACCTTCAGTTGAGGTCGGTGATTGGGTCGACGCCGGATCGAATCTGATGTCGCTCTCCGCGGCCGGACGTCGCGACGCGATGGCGGATGATGGTTCGCTCGCGTTGCCCGAAGACATCGTTGCGGAAGTCTCTGGCGAAGTCGAGGAAATCGAAGGAGACAACATTCGCGTCGTCTGGGAGGAAACCGACGAGCGCGAGTATATGCCTCAAAACAACGCCGACATCTTGGTATCGCAGGACCAAACGATCGAACCCGGCGCGCAGCTCACCGACGGCACACGCAACCCGCACGACATTCTGCGAATAACGGGAATCGAAGCCGTCCAACGCTACCTCGTCGAAGAGGCGCAACGGGTTTACAGGTCCCAAGGCGTGAAAGTTCACGACAAACACTTCGAAGTCGTCGTCAGACAGATGCTTCAGAAAGTCAAGATCGAGAGCACAGGCGATTCCAAGCTCTTGATCGACGAGGTCGTCGACCGGTCCCAATACCTGCAAGCGAACGAGGAAGTACGCGAACAGGATGGCGAACCCGCGACTGCATCGCCGGTTCTGCTCGGCATCAGCCGGGTTTCGCTGATGTCGCAGAGCTTCCTGGCCAAAGCATCATTCCAAGAGACGGAGCGAGTGCTTACCGACGCCGCTTTGCAAGGCAGCGTCGACCGATTGACGGGTCTCAAGGAGAACGTGATCATCGGCCGAATGATCCCGGCCAGACTCGACCGTTCGCCGGAAGGTCGCGAGCTACTCGGATTGCCCGACCCCGAAACCATCCCGATGCAACCTGTAACCCAGGACTGGGAGCAGGCGCTGGCGGCAATTGCGGCCGACGACATGGCGGCATCACTGGCTGCATTCGACGCCGAGAGCGACGCGTCAACCGTGTCGATCGGCTTTTCGGGCGAAGACGACGGAAGAGACGAACAACCGGAGCCGGACTTCTCGAATCTGGCCAGCGCCTTCTTCGGAGGTATGGACAACCAGGAAGAAACCGTCATCTCCTTCGACGACGAGAAGGAAGAGTAGACTTACCGTCCCCATCGCGAAGCGAGGGGGACGCGTTCAAGCGAAGCGACGAACGCAGGGGGTGCCCGAATCCTTGCAATCCTTAGGGGCAGGTTTCAAACCTGCCCCTAGCCTTTAACCCAAAAAGGTGATCGCGAACATGCCGAACAACGACCAACGACCCAACGTAATTGTCTTCATGACCGACGACCAAGGTTACGGCGATCTGTCATGCATGGGCGCAACCGACTTCCGCACACCCAACCTCGATAACCTCGCTGCCAACGGCGTCCGCTTCACCGACTGGTACTCAAACAGCCCCGTATGCAGTCCCTCTCGCGCCGCTCTGCTGACAGGAAGATATCCCGGCAACGCCGGCGTCCGAGCCATCCTGCAAGGTCACCGCACCGCTTCCGGACTGCCCAACTCCACACCTACGATTTCGTCGCTCCTCAAAGATCGCGGATATCAGACATCCATGGTCGGCAAATGGCACCTCGGCCTCACCGACGAGTGCCGACCCCACTCGCACGGCTTCGACTACTGGTTCGGATTCCTCGCCGGATGCATCGACTTCTATTCCCACATCTACTACTGGGGAGCCAACAGACCCGGTCCCGGCATCAATCCCACACATGACCTCTGGGAGAACAACAAAGAGGTCTGGCACGACAGCGAATACTTCACCGAACTCATCGCCGACAAGGCCATCGAACGCCTCCGCGCCATGGTCGCCGAGAAACGCGCCTCCGGCAAACCCTTCCTCCTCTACGCCCCATTCAACGCGCCGCACTACCCGATGCACGCGCCCGAGAAATACACTTCCCGCTTCGCCCACCTCCCGTGGGACCGACGCATCATGGCCGCCATGATCTCCGCCGTCGACGACGCCATCGGCGCAATCATGAACGAACTCACACGCCTAGGTGAAGCCGAAGACACCCTCACCTTCTTCGTTTCCGACAACGGCCCATCCCGCGAAACCCGAAACTGGCTAGACGGCACTCTCGACCCCTACTACGGCGGCACCTCTGGCGGACTCAAAGGCCACAAATTCAGCCTCTTCGACGGTGGCATCCGCATGCCCGCCATCGCCCACTATCCAACCCGCATCCCTGGCGGCCAAGTAGTCTCAACCCCCTGCGCATCCATGGACATCGTCCCAACCGTCCTCCACGCCGCAGACGGAACCGCACCCACCGATCAAACCGGAGAATTCGACGGCACCAGCATCTTGGACCTACTCGCCGACGGCACCGAACTCCCCGAACGCGACCTCTACTGGGAACTAGACGGCCAAACCGCCATCCGCCGCGGCAACTACAAACTAGTCATCGACGGCGTCCTAAGGGAACGAAACGCACCCCAAGTCCACATCCACCTAGCCGACCTATCAACCGACATCTCCGAATCCAACAACCTAGCCGACCAAGCACCCAGACTGGCATCCGAACTCGAGAAGGCCGCCCTAGACTGGCGCGCCGGCATCCAACAACGCTGGGACCGCGACTACGCCCACCTAAACCACGGCATAGTAACCTACGCCGATTTTCCGGTCGGTTAAATCCCCTCGTCATACCGACCAACGACTCCGTCATTCCCGCGAAAGCCGGAAACTAAGTCCTGCCCCTTTCGCTCGGCGAAAGGGGCGCGAGCGAGCGAAGCGAAATCGCGGGGTATGCCCGGGGCGCGGGGAACGGGTTGCCCCCGCTCGCGGGGGAAATGCCGAAGGCAAAGGGGGCGCGAATTACCCTTGTAAACAACCCCCGTTCAAAATCTGATCTTCACCACATCCGAACAATGCGCACCATGAAACTTCAAATCTCCTACGACCCCGAAAGCGATACCATCGACATCGGCAACGGGTTGCCCGGTAGCATCGGACAACCTGTCGCCGACCGACTAACGGCATTTTTCGGAAACGGTGAAGATACTGTCGGCATCACCCTCGAGAACGCTGCTGAACTACTTGCAC
>CAYRHG010000077.1:0-6732 GCA_964424025.1 uncultured Dehalococcoidales bacterium
CGACCCGCCATATCCCGACTTCATGAAAAACGCCCTCAACATCGTCAAGACTGCGCTGGAAAACAACAACATCGCTTTCTACGCTGCATGGCAAGACGAAGAGATGACCAGCGAACAACAGGTCGACCAGCTCATCGACGGACTCGGCTGCAAAATGATCGGCGCGCTCACCAAAGACGTCGCCGACTACGGCCGCGCCAAGACAGGGCGGACGATGCCGGTTTAATCCGACTAGTGTGTCAAATCAACGTAGGGGCAGGTTTGAAACCTGCCCCTAACGATTCCATGTCGTACGCGTAGCTTTCCCAAATCAAAGCCAAACCGCGTCGATTCCGACAATCCAATATCATCGAACTACTGATATAGGCGTATAAACCATGGAGAGTTCGATATGCATTCAGAAACGAAGCGTTCACTGCTCCGAGCAATCAAAGTCGTCGCCGCGATGTTCGCCCTCGCAATCATCGCCTTGGCGCCGGCATTCGTTGCATCCATTCTTGCCCCGGATCCAATGAGCGACGATGGCGGCATAAATCCACAAGTCAGCGCAGTCGTAGAAGACGAAACCGATGTAGTCGAAACTGTGCTTGTCATTGACCCTAAAGCTGATGACGTCATTGGCGACGAGTTCACTGCGACCAAGGATGCTGACGACGATACGGAAGAGCGTTACTTCACGATAATTGCTGAGGATGTGACCGAAACCGATGTTTTCGACGGTTCCGAGTTCATCACGATCACACTCGGGGATAGTTCCTCCGATGGGCGGTCGCAACGCACTTGGATCGACTCAGGCTGCCGCATCTACGTCGGCCCATACGACTCGCAAGACGCCGAGCGAAGCGGCCTCTACAGTGCGTACGAGGGTTCCGTCAAGGTATTGGATGAGGAGAGCAGAAGCATCTCCGACGACTGCACGCTCTACTGGATCGACGCCGAAGCCGAACCTGAGTGGTGAGCCACAAGCCAGATTTAGCGGGGTTCAGATTATCGTCGTCTATCCGATCGTCTGAATAGGAAGGTTGGCGCACGGTGAGTCGTATCTCCATGAACAACCCATATCGAAGGACCGTCTCGATCCTAGCCGCACTGGTCTCACTCCCGCTGATCGCGCTCGTGCCGGCGTTTCTCGCATCGCAACTCTTTGGTGAACCACAGTCCATCGAAAACGATATCTCGCAATTGACTACAGTCGCCCTTCCAGATCCAGAACTGGACGGCGCGACGGTGATGCTAAATCCATCTATCACCAAGCCCGTGCCGTCCCATTTACCCATGTACTACGCCGACATCATCCGGAACGGCGTATTGATCAGAGAGGATTTCGTGCGACCGGGAGACGTGATACCGGTGGGCCCTTTGGACGCTTTCGCCGTCAGAAACCTACCGACCGACGACGATGAATGTGCGACGATATTGCAACTCTACTCCGATGAAATCGCCGAACAGCCCCCCGGGTGGTATCTCGATTACGTGCTGGTCATCGAAGAAGATACCTCCACATTGCACAGGTGTTCGATACCCGAGATCGACTAGGCACAATAGGCTGCGTTCCCGTGCCGTTTTTGGACACGCACCTCTTCGTCCAGCTTGGATCTTGATCCGTGATTCAAAAAAGATACATCGGAAGATATCCGTGCCAATCCAAAACCCGAATCTCAAAATGGGATTCCGGCCTCGCCGTGCGCATCCCCAAAAGCAATTGCCGAAGAGTGGAGCTTTACTAACGGCACGACAGTCGAATTGTCCCCGGACCTAAGGGGCGACATCAGCGAATAAGCAAACGCACCCACGAAGAGGCGCTGGAAGTCATCGAAGACGCCGATCTGCATTCGGAAGTCGAATGGGGACCGCTCCGAGGTAAAGAGATTTGGTAAATGGCGAATACGTGCCTGAACGCGGCCATTTAGTTTGGATCGAATTCTCGCCTCATGCTGGACAGGAACCAGCGGGGCAACGTTCGGCGTTGGTGTTGAGCGCCGCGCGCCACAATCGTGAGCGTGGCATCGCGCTGGTATGCCCCATCTCAAGCGGCAACGGCAACGGTCCATTCGAGATAGAACTAGATTCAGACACCGACATCAACAGAGGCGTGATGTCCCGCCAAGTCACAAGCGTTGACTGGCGCGCCCGAAACGCTAGATATGCTGGCAAAATGGAACCCTCGGCAGTCGACGCAGTCATCGCAAAGGTGGCTGCGTTCTTAGAAACCTAGATTGAACGCAGTGAACCGAAGACCAATGAAACCCTTCGCAACAATCTCTGTCCTCACACTCTCAGCAACATTCCTCCTCACCGCCTGCACTTCCGATAGCGGCGCCAATCAGATTGCTGTCGAGCGCGCGCAAGCGACTGCGGAGGCCGCGATCATCGATCGTAACGATGCCATTTCAGAACGCGACGATGCGGTCGCACGCGCCCAACAAGCGGAAAAGTCCGCTGACCGCCTTGCCACCATCATAGACCGCGGCACCGTCGTCTGCGCCACTGGCAACGACACGCCCGGATTCCATTCCTTAGACGAAACAGGGCGGAGCGTCGGCTTTGATGTAGACCTATGCCGAGCCGTAGCCGCCGCCGTGCTCGGCGATGCCGACGCCGTCGACTACCGCTTTACCGACCTCGCCGAACGCGGCCCGGCGCTGCAATCCGGAGAGATCGACGTGATGAACCTCACGACGACGTGGACCTCGAACCGCGACATCAACTGGGGCAATTTCGCGCCGGTAATGTTCTACGACGGACAAGGATTCATGACCTACAAAGACATTGGTGTCGAATCTGCACTTGAACTAGAGGGAGCCGCGATCTGCGTAACTTCGGGTACTACGACCGAACTAAACCTAGCCGATTACTTCCGCCAAAACGCCCTCGATTTCACCCCAACCGTCTTTGAGCAATCCGACGTGGCCTTTGACGCCTATTTGGCAAGACAGTGCGACGCCTTCACAACCGACCGTTCCGGCCTCGCCTCACTCCTTACCCAAGCACCTAATCCAGATGAACACGTAATCCTCCCCGAGATCGTCTCGGAAGAACCACTTACCCCCGTCGTGCCGCACGGCGACGAAGTTTGGTTCGACATCGTGAAGATCGTCATGGCCGGTCTGATCTACGCCGAGGCGTACGGAATTGACAGCGGCAACGTCGACGCCATGGCTGCTGGTGACAACGTCAAAGCCAAACGATTACTCGGATCCGAAGGCGACTTTGGCCAAGAAGCGATCGGTATCAACAAGACCTTTATGCAAGACGTCATTGAACAAGTGGGAAATTACGGGGAAATTTACGAACGCAACCTCGGAACTCAAGGCATCGGTCTACCTCGCAAAGGCCGGAACGACCTCTGGATCAATGGCGGCCAAATATACGCCGCCCCGCTAAGGTGATTCCTTCCCACTGATTAAATCCTTGCTCTTCTATGCGTCGGATTCTGGTGCTTTGATTTGTCAAATTAATTCGCTGTACTGCGTTCCCTTCGAATCTCCTCGGTTCGTCAAACACAAATGACGTAAACTGGAATCGTTGCTACGTTTCTGGATTACCTCGATCCGCGTCGCATCAAAAAACCAAACAACACCGGAAGGATCCGAAAACATGAAAATCAAACTTCTGATGTCGGCGCTCGCGATGGTGTCAGTCATGGCGATCGCCCTTAGCGCGTGCACCAGTGATGACGGCGCGACTGACGAAGACTTGGCGAATGCTCAAGCCACCGCTTCCGCCGCGCAATCCGCGCTTGGCGACGCAAATGCACGAGCCGACGCTGCCGAAGCTCGCGCGGACGCCGCCGAAAAAGCCGCCGATGACGCCAAAATGATGGCCGACGAAGCCATGATGTCTATGGAAGACACCGGCGGACGCCTCGCACAGGTCCGAGAGCGTGGAAAGGTCATCTGCGCAAGCCGAAACGACGTGCCCGGATATGGCGCACTTGACGACGCCGGACGCAATGTCGGATTCGACATCGACCTCTGCCGAGCCGTTGCAACCGCAGTGCTCAACGACCCCGAAGCGATCGAAATCCAGTACATCACCGCTGCCGAGCGTGGCCCGACCATCCAGTCTGGTGAAGTCGACCTCCTCGTCCGAACCGTCACCTGGACCACCAGCCGTGACGCACAGTGGGGCAACTACGCGCAGACCATGTTCTACGACGGACAGGGCTTTATGGTCCCGGCATCCCTCGGAGTCGAGTCTGCCTACGACCTATCAGGTGCAGCAGTATGTGTGACCAGCGGTACCACCACCGAGCTCAACATGGCCGACTTCTTCCGGCAGAACGCGATGGAGTACAACCCGCAGGTCTTTGAAGACACCGATGTCGTCCTCTCGTCTTACGAGTCCGGCGCGTGTGACGTCTTCACCAACGACCGTTCGCAGCTAGCCGCACTCCGCACCTCGCTGCCGAACCCGGCTGACCACGTGATCCTCCCGGAGACCATCTCCGAAGAGCCGCTCGGCCCAGTGGTGCCGCACGGCGACGACCAGTGGTTTGACATCATCAAGACCGTCATGTCCGGCCTGATCTATGCCGAAGCCTACGGCATCAACAGCGGTAACGTCAGTGCCAAAGCTGGCGGCGACGATGTCAAAGCAAAGAGGCTACTTGGCACAGAAGGCACAATCGGTCAAGAGACTCTCGGACTCTCCGAGACTTTCATGCAAGACGTGATCAACGCCGTCGGCAACTACGGCGAGATCTACGACCGCAACCTCGGTCCCGATGGCATCGACCTGCCTCGTGAAGGTGGCCGAAACGCTCTCTGGTCAGACGCTCCTTGCGGCGACTGCCCGAAGGGTGGCCAGATCTACGCAGCACCTCTGCGCTAGTTCACGGTTTCATCGACCAACCAAAAAGGGGGATGCGTTCGCATCCCCCTTTCTTTTTGCTCGTCGCACCGCGTACCGCCACTCTCTCCTACGTACGCGGTAAACTACACCAAAGCCGTCAATGGCATGACGCGTTAACGAGACACCAGCAGTGCAGAGCATCCTATACCCCGGCGGCATCCCGCTATGGCGAAACGTCGTCTTTATCCAGTGGGTAGTCCAGATCGTCTCGGCAATCATCGTCATCGCCATCGTCTCTGGCTTCATCTTCAACGTCGCCAACGAAATCCAAGATCGCGAGATACCTTTCGGCTTCAGCTTCCTCGACGAAGCCGCACAGATACCCATCGGGGAATCCGTCATCGAGTACGATCCCTCCGAGTCCTACTTATACGGCTTCTCCGTCGCCGCGCTGAACACCATCAAAGCCTCCGTCCTCGGAGTCATCATCGCCACGCTGCTCGGGATCGTCATCGGCGTCTCCCGGCTTTCATCCAACTGGCTCTTAAGCAGACTCGCCCTTGTCTACATCGAAACCTTCCGCAACATCCCACTGCTGATCCAGCTGCTCTTCTGGTTCCTCATCATCCTCGAACTTCCCAACGTGCGCGAAGGCTACGTCTTCTTCGACACGTTCTATCTCAACAACAGCGGCTTCTACCTGCCATGGGCATCGCCACTCTCCGGCTTCTGGCCATGGGCCATCCTCACCCTCGTCGGCATCGGCGGTGCGATCGCCGCATTCAACTACCTCAACCGCCGAGAGATCGAGACCGGCAAACAAAGCTATCCCTTCGTCATCGGATTTCTCATCGTCATCGCCGCAACCATCATCGGACTCATCATCTTCACGCCGCTCGAAATCGTAGTGCCCGAACGTCAAGAAGGCCCCTTCGGACGATTGCAAGGCGGCGCCCGATGGTCCGGCAGCTTCTTCGCGCTACTCATCGGACTTGTCATCTACACCTCCGCGTTCATCGCCGAAATCGTCCGCGCCGGCATCCAAGCTGTAAATCGTGGTCAAACCGAAGCCGCACGGGCTCTGGGACTCCACACCAATGCTGGACTCCGCTACGTCATCTTTCCGCAAGCAATGCGCGTAATCATCCCGCCGCTAATCAGCCAATACCTCAACCTCACCAAGAACTCCAGCCTCGCCGCCGCTATCGGGTACCCCGACCTCGTCAGCGTGTCCACCACCATGACCCAGATCGCACCTGCCATCTCCCTCATCGGCATGGTCATGGTCACATACCTCGCCATGAGCCTCTTCTACTCGCTCGTCGGCAACATCTACAACCGCATTACCAGATACGCAGGAGTCGGTTGACGAATCTGATATGAATCAGCCCTCCACAAGACCAAACCCTGCGCCGCCCGCTATGACTGTCGGCGTGCCCGGCTGGATTCGAGCCAACCTATTCAGCTCGCCCACCGACGGCATCATCACCATCGTCCTCGGCGCAATCATCGCGCTCGCCATCTTCCAGTCCATCAACTGGGTGTTCTTCACCGCATCCTGGGAAGCCGTGACTTCACGCGTGCCCCTATACGTCATCGGACGCTATCCACAGGATCTCTACTGGCGACCATTGACTACGCTCATGCTCGTCAGCCTGTTGCTAGGTGCAGCGTGGCGACTCTGGGGCGGAATGGCCCGCGGCGCCGCGATCGTACTAATCGTCGTAACCCTCCTCGCCGGCGCGCTCCCTTACGCCGGCGTCGACCTCGGCGCACCAACCCACGATCCCGCGATCGAGATCGATTCGACCATTCCACAGAATCTCCGAGAAAAACGACGCGACATCTCAGACGCCGACCCTGCAAACGCCGTCGCACTCAAAGTCTCCGACCTCTCCGGCACTCGATACGAGCTAGCAACCCTCGACGGCATCGACG
>CAYRHG010000078.1:0-39103 GCA_964424025.1 uncultured Dehalococcoidales bacterium
GTTGAGCTCGGCGCGGCGGGTGTTTGCGCCGTAGTAGGCGTTGGCGGGGACATCGAGAACGCCCATGGAGTCGCGTTCGGAGCGGAAGGGGGGGGGGATGTTTGAGGTTGCCGGCTAGTCGTTGGCGTGGCGTTCGTCGTAGTCTTTGAATGCTTGTTCGGCGGCGTTAAGGGCGTTGACGGCTGCGGGGAATCCTCCGTAGAAGAGCATCTGGGTGATGAGTTCGACGATCTGCTCTTTGGTCCATCCGTAGTTGAGGGCGCCGGTGATGTGGCCGGGGAGCTGGTTGGGTTTATCAAGGACGATGAGTGCGGCGATGGTGCAGATGCTGCGGATGTTCGTGGGGAGGGTTTCGCGCTGGTAGATGTGACCGAAGAGGGTGGCGTTGATGAGGTCGAATGCGTCGTCGGTAACGCCTTCGGTGATAGGGTTTGGCTTTGGCGCGCCGTCGTAGTACCAGTCGCGCCATTCTTTGGACTTGGCTAGGAGGTCTTCGTAGTTGTGCATGGGGTGTGGGCCTTTCGGAGGTTTGGGTTGGGGCGCGAATTTTGGTCGCGTGAGATTCAATTTTAGGTGTAGGCAAGAGGTGGGATCGTCGATGCGAGCTGCCGCACAATGCCCGGGCATTAAGTTGGTGGCGAACTCGGCTTGGGATCTCGCGTCGGATGCAACCTTCGGAAAATGAACTTGTCGGTCTCATAATCGAGATTTGCCAGAAAAACGACCATGAATTCCGAATAATCGTGACCTTCCCAGATACGGAACCAAGGTTCCATCACCGGGAATATCTCGTTCGAGATGATCAGTATGCAATCGAAAATACCGCCAAACTTTAATTTCTTGGCACTCTTTCCGCTTACGGCTTTGGATATGGAAGCCGATAATTCGGCTTCGCTGAACTTCGAGTTCTCCAAAGTTTCCGCAACCTCGTCTGTTTCCGCAGGATCAAACTTAACGCGGCCATATCGCAACATGCGATTTTCGAAGAGATCATTCAACAAGCGTGTGATTTCGATGTCGTAAACGTTGCCGTCTACTGTGAATCGCCAGTCGGGAAAGCTGGTGCCGCCATTGGGTTGGTGGGTGGGGTTGGACATGTGCCACCCATTCTCTTCATTGAATATTCGGAAACTTTCTAGCACCTCTCTTTCGTGTTTGGTGTCGTCGATAGGATCGAAGTAGCGATTAAACGTTGGCGATCCGCCCCTTGGCGCATTGACCTTGAAAACGCGTTCATCGAAATTGTCTACAAACAGGGACAAACCATCGAAACCGATTTCATCCCAGACATAAACAGGCAAAGGTAAATGAACTCCTTTCAGTTCAACGCTGAGCAACCCTCTTAGATCAGCGCTTGGGTAAGGGTTTTCGAAATGTGTGTGAACCAGTGTTGACGTCAGTGACACGGCTTGAGATCGGCCCTCATCTCCGTGGATAATCCAAATCTCGGATTTTCTTGGATCCTTCTCCGCGTATAAAGGCCGTGCCAACATCTGAGCAACTTGCGCCGAAATCTCGTGCTGGTCTCTGAATTCCATGGGTAAGCCCTCGATGTCATCAAACGCGTTTGACACTGGACTGCTTAAGTCGGCAATCACCTGCTCCAAACCAACTCGACGAACTACGTCGTTGCCCGTTGCGGAATAGAAAGTTCCGTACGTGTCGTAAACCAAGTCTTCGAATCGAGGATCAAAAGGTTCAATCCATTGGATTTCGACGAATGGCGCCAATTGACGATTGCGAGGGCTCATCTTAGCCAACGCGCTAGATTCGGGGATAAACAAGCCCATCAATCCTTTGTTCTCAACCATGTAGTTATTTTCGAATCTCTAATAGGCGTTTGTGCCGGATTAGGTCGAAGATGGCGGATACGAGGGACCTGTGATCCTGATTGGGATGTCCTCAGGTTGACGGGAAGCGGCGGCAAAGGGTTTCAGCGACCTTTAGATCCATCTCTTGGCAGTGGTTTAACAAGAAGTCGGGATCGCCTACGGCGCTGATGGGGAGGTTGTGGTTGGTGCGGAGGTGTTTGATCACGCTAGCCAAATCGGGCATGTACGGTTCAACTAGAGATTTGGCTTCGTCGTAGGGAGGGTTCATAGGTATGTCTTGGATGATGGTGGTTTGGTACCAGGCCGCCAGGCCTTCTTCTAGGTAGTTGGTTGGGCGGCCTTCGGCTTCGATGTTCCACGGGTCGATTAGGTGTACGCATTCGTGGGCTAGTTGCCAGATGGCTAGGTTGGCGTCGTTTTGGGCGTCAGCAGTTAGGCGGATGACGATGTGGTTGAATCCGTTTTTGGTTTCGTGGCCCGGGTATCCGGTGTCGAGGAACCAGATGCGGGGTTTGGCGTTTGGGGTCGTGTCGAACTCGAGGCCGACGTAGGTGAAGTTGGGGTCGCGAGGGCCTAGTTGTCGCTCGAGTTCGGCAACGAATACGCTGGTGAGCTGGGCGAGGGTGAGCGAGTACGTGCCGTCTGGGTTGCGGGCGGTCGTGAATGGGGAGATGGCGACTGTCAAAGATGCCTCCGGCGATTACAACGTCGTCAATGGCTAAGGTGGGCAATCGGTATCTAGTAAGTCTGATGTTCGTTGTTGAGATGATCCACGGCGCGATCACTGCAGCGGAATTCCGCACAGCCTACTTGCCTCATTAACTATGCAGCTTGCATTCTCAATCGAGGCATCGACGTCAACGGAGGTGAAACGATGAAACTTGCCATCGCGTGCGTCCGCCTCTATCTCATCGACATTAGCTGCTAGTTCGTTGACGAGGTGCACGAGATGACCCCAATCGATTTCGCCGAGTCCAGCGCAAGTCCGTATGTATTCAATATTCAACGAAAACCAGTCAGTCGTTTCTTCGATCTGTTCAGACAGTGCCGACATTTGAGCGTCGGTGGGTTCGTGGCTCTCGCTGCCCGAGTCGGATGTAATGTCGCACTCAGACAAACCCGGCGGATCGGAAGTGTCGCCGCCCAAATTAATCCCCACGACGACCGTTAATGGCAACCCGACGACCACAACGACGATTGCCACGGTCAACAACACGCTGCGTATCCCCCGATTTGGCGCGAAACGGTCTTTCATGGCTAACTCGAATTCGATGCTCTGCGCTTAGCGGCGATACCGCGGAATGCTTCGAAGATATTTGCGCCAGATGAGGAGGGGGATGACGGTCAGCACCATGCCAACTGCGGCGATGGTTAGGACGGCGGTGTCGGTGCCGATTTGGGTGGCTAACCAGCCGATGTGGAGTGCGCCGATGGGGCCGGAGCCGATGGCGACGGCGAGGACGCCAAGGACGCGACCGCGCATTTCGGGTCTCGTGGAAGAGACGACGATGACGGACTGCATGGTGCCGAAGCCTGACATGCCGAAGCCTCCGAGGAATAGCAGGGGGATGGCTAGCCAGTAGTAGGGGACGAGAGCGAAGGCGGCGATGACGACTAGGAAGCTGAGTGATGCGTAGGTGTAGATGCGTGTGAAGTGTCGGGGTTGAGCGGCAGCGGCGATGGTGAGGGCTCCGAGTGTGGCTCCGAGTCCTTCGACGCTTATGAGTGCGCCGACGAGGACGGGGTCGATCATGAGTTTCTCAGCACCGAGTACGGGAACCATCTGCTGGTAAGGAAATGCGAAGAGGTTCATCGTGATCGTGATGATGATGGTGACGAGGAGCACGGAGTCGCCGATGATGTGTTTGACGCCGCTCTTCAAGTCGAAACTGCTGGCGGAAGCGGGAGTCCGCGTCGTTGTAGTGAGTGGTCTCCGGACGAACAGCATCGAGAAGGCCAGTCCAGAGGCAACGATGAATAGGGTGGTACCTAGGAAGTAGACGGCTTGCATGCCAATGGTTTGGAGGAAGGCGCCGCCGACTATTGGGCCGATGACGCGTGAGAAGTTGCTTGATGCCATGTCGACACCGAAAGCGGATGAGACGCGGTCGGCGGGAACGATGTCGGCGATCATGGCTCGTCGGACCGGGAAGTCAGTTGCCCAGACGACGCCTGAGAAAAGCGCACCCGCGGAGATCTGCCAAAGTTCGATGCGGTCGGCGAGGATTAGTAGGCCGAGGGTCAAGTAGACAGAAGCGAGAGTTACATTCGCAACTCCAAGGACGATTCGCCGGTTGACGCGGTCGGAGAGTGCTCCGATGAATGCGCCTAGGAACAGCATCGGGGCCATTCGCAGGAAGCCGACGAAGCCTACCAGGAACGCGTCCTCGGTGAGTTCGAAGACGTAGACGCCGAGTGCGACGGTTTCGAGCCACCGCATAACGGCGGTGGCGACGCCGATTCCCCATAGTCGGGCGTAATCGCGGTCGAGAACGACGCTGAAACGGCTTAAGGGATTTTCCAACGAAAGACGACGTCGCGTGGCGACGCGGCGCCTTTGTCGTCGTTCGCCGCGTACGCCGTTGCGGGTTAGCGACGGGATCTTCAGCTTTCTGCCCCTAGGTTGGAAATTTGGGGCGGTGCGCCGCTCCAATGTCCGAGTTTTTCGAATTTCGCGGCGTCGCTCCAAGCTTTAAGACTCGCGAAGTGGCGATTCAGTCCTTCGGTTGACTCGCCGGGCAGGGCAATGCCGTTGCGGATGAGCAGGCCGTTGACCATGTTTCGATCGACGTAAACGTAGCGGAGGAGGCGGCCGAAGTCATCTTCGTCAACCTCGTCGGCTTCCAGTAACACCTCGCGATCTGCGACGAGTTGTTGGTTGGCCAACTGTGCGACGTCGTACCAGGAGCTATTAAGAGGTAGAGGATCGACTCCGATGTATCGGACGGTCGCGATTTCGCCGTCGAGGTCGACGATGATTGTGCGCATGTCAACAACTTCGACGACTGTTGCAGGCACGTATTCGATTTGAGACGGTTCGTCTGATCCGAAGTTGCCGAGAAATGGGCCGGCGAGGCCGGCAACTAGGCCAAGGACGATGAGTATGGAAACGACGGCGATACCGGCTTTTGCCCACCAAGCCGTTTCGGACTTGGGCTCGGTGTACCAACCGTCCGCGACGCGGTCGTCGTCTAGTTCGTAATCGTCGGATTGGTCTTCTTCAAGTCGGTATGCGCGGTAACGCAGATCGATCTCATCATCTTGATCACGACGAGCATCGTCGTCGTAGTCCGGGCCATGTCGACCAGAGTTCATCGAATATCGTCGGGATTCGAGCGTGAATGGATCCTCTATGGCAACTCTATTCTCTTTGGGCTCGGGGAAAACATAATGCCAATCGCAACCGAAACGGACATGTTTACCTGGTTCAAGCGGAAGTTACGTAGCGTCAGTGCCGAGGTCGAGGGATGCTACGTAGGTAACGCTGTTTGGACATGACTGTAGCCAAGGTCAGCGCAAGACCGATTGCGGCGATTGTGAGTACTGCTTTATCGCCGCCGATGTTTGTGCCTAGGAATCCGACGAAGAGGGCACCGATGGGACCGGAGCCGATTGCTACCGTAAGTACTCCTAATACTCTTCCCCGCATCGCTGGGCTAGTTGAAATGACGACGATTACTGATTGCATGGTGCTGAATCCTGACATCGCAAAACCCGAGATGAACAGTAGCGGGATTGCTAGCCAGTACCAAGGTACGAATGCGAATGCCATGAGAATCGTCAACAAGCAAATGGATGAATATGTATATACGCGGGTGAAGTGTCTAGGTTGGGCAAGTGCTGCGACCACGAGCGCACCCAAAGTCGCACCCACGCCTTCGATGCTGAACAGGAGCCCGACTAGAACCGGATCGACGAGCAGTTTATCGGTGCCTATCACCGGGATCATGAGTTGATATGGAAACGCGAAGACATTCATGACGATCGTTACGATGATCGTCACGAATAGAACGGAGTCGGTCCTGACGTAACGCACACCGCTCCGCAGATCGTAGGTGCGGTTGCTCGCGATTCCCGTTGCGACGACGGTGCCGTTGCGACTGGTCCTGATTAACAACATCGAAATGGCGACCAGTGATGCCATCCCGAACATCGCAGATCCGAGGAAGTAGACCCCTTGCATTCCGATGGCTTGGATGAATACGCCGCCGACCAAAGGTCCGAACACGCGGGCGAAATTGCCGGATGCCATATCGACGCCGAATGCAGCGGATAGTCGATCAGATGGCACGCTGTCTCCGATCATCGCCCTCCGCACCGGGAAATCGGTCGCCCATAAGATGCCTCCGATCAACGCTCCTGCTGAGACGTGCCAAAACTCGATGCGTTCTGTCACGACCAACACGCCAAGGATCAAATAGACGATCGCTAAGGTGATGTTGGTTGCCGCCAACATCGCTCGTCGATTGACACGGTCGGCGATTGAACCGATGAATGCTCCTAACAGCAGAAGCGGTGCCAATCGTAAGAAACCGATGAATCCGACGGCGAACGCTGAATCTGCGAGTTCGTAGACGTATATTCCGAGAGCGACGGTTTCGAGCCAGTAGACGATGTTGAGGGCTACGCCGATGCTCCACAGCCGCACGTAGTCGGCGTTCAGCAACAGTTTGAAGCGTGTAAGTGGGTTGCCCAATCTGGCACGTCGGCGTACCTGAGCCTTACGCACCGTAAGCCCGCGTCGACGTTGACGTTCACGGCGGAGAGTTCGAATGTTCAACTTGCGCCGACGCTCCGACGGAGGCACAAGGCCAAACTGATGTGAAGGGCGACGTGCTCGGACTTGGTGGGGGTGCGAAAAGAATGCGACCGAGCGTGACAGCGACGCAATCCGTTTGAGGGATTGTTCGACTCGATGATGCCGTTCCTGACGAGCAATACATTGGCCATTTTCTGACCCCTGTGTTCTTAAGCTCTTGGGCTACCTAGGCAGTAGGCATCGAGTTGGTGTCTACACTTGGAATTTAACTCTCACAAACAGTTCTGGGAGGTGAGTAAAATCGGGTTATGACCACCACCGCAGAGCCAACTTCGGTGCCGATTACCGCACCCACGACCGGCGAGTTCAAGATCGAACATGAGTTCTCGCCGAAGGGCGATCAACCTCAAGCCATCGATCAAATTGTCGAGGGCGTCGCTGATCGTGGGCTGAAGCACCAGACGCTACTGGGGGTCACCGGTTCGGGCAAGACGTTTACGATGGCTAGCATCGTTGAGAAGGTGCAGCGGCCCACGCTGGTCATCGCGCACAACAAGACTTTGGCGGCGCAGCTTGCGACTGAGTTCCAGACTTACTTCCCCAACAATTCGGTTCAGTACTTCGTGTCGTACTACGACTACTACCAACCAGAGGCGTACATACCGCGGTCGGACACGTACATCGAGAAAGAGACGGACATCAATGAGGAGATCGACCGTTTGCGCCACGCGGCGACGCGGTCGTTGATGACGCGTAGGGACACGCTCATCGTGGCTAGCGTCTCTTGCATCTACGGTCTGGGTTCACCGCAGGAGTACAACCAGATCACATTGCGTCTTCGAGTAGGCGATGAGCCGGGATTGACGCGAATCACGCGTCGGTTAGTTGGGATGTACTACGACCGCAACTTGATGGATCTACGGCGCGGGACATTTAGGGTGCGGGGCGACTCGTTGGAGATCATGCCTGCGGACGAGGAGCTGGCGGTGAGGCTCGAGTTCTTCGGTGATGAGATCGAGCGGATCACGTTGATTGATCCGTTGACAGGTGAGATTCTGAATGAGGTCGATGAGTATGACATCTATCCGGGCAAGCACTTCATCACGCCAGAAGAAGAGTTTGCGGACGCGCTGAAGGACATACGGACCGAGTTAGATACACAGTTGGAGTTGTTCCGGGGCGAAGGCAAGCTGCTAGAGGCGGAGCGTCTCGAGCAGCGCACGATGTTCGATTTGGAGATGATGCACGAGACGGGGACGTGTCCGGGGATTGAGAACTATTCGCGGCCTCTTGGCAGGCGACCCGCGGGATCTGCGCCTTGGACGTTGCTGGATTACTTCCCGGAAGACTATCTGCTGTTCGTCGACGAATCACACATGACGTTGTCGCAGGTAAGAGGTATGTACCACGGCGACTATGCGCGCAAGACGACGCTGGTTGAGTACGGGTTCCGATTGCCGTCGGCGATCGACAACCGGCCATTGACTTTCGAGGAATTTGAGGACCGGGTCAACCAGGTTGTGTATGTGTCCGCGACACCTGGGCCCTATGAGAAGGCTCACGAGGAGCAGCGCGTTGAGCAGATCATTCGTCCGACGGGTTTGATCGATCCGGAGATCACGGTTCTCCCGACTGAGAATCAGATCGATGATCTGATTGATCGGATTCGGAAGACGACTGCCAAGGGTCAAAGGGTATTGGTTACTACCCTGACAAAGCGGATGGCGGAAGACCTAGCAGACTACTTGCGCGAGCTGGGCATCCGTGTGCACTATCTGCACTCGGAGATCGACACTTTGGAACGGACTGAGATTCTGCGGGATCTCCGGCTGGGTGTGTACGACGTTGTAGTTGGTATCAACCTTTTGAGGGAGGGACTGGACCTGCCTGAAGTGTCATTGGTTGCGATTTTGGACGCCGACAAAGAAGGCTATCTGAGGTCAGGTACGTCGTTGATCCAGACTATTGGCAGGGCAGCACGGCACATCGAGGGCAAGGTGGTGATGTATGCGGATCGTTACACCGAGTCGATGACCTTCGCCATTTCGGAGACCAACCGCCGCCGTGAGTTGCAGACTCGGCACAACGTAGAGCACGACATCACGCCGTACAGCATCGTCAAGGACATTCGCGATATCACGGAGCGGGTGCGGAAAACTGAAACCGTTTTGGCTGACGAGGGTGAGCCGTTCGGCGCTGAGATGGGGCTGCCTAAGGATGAGTTGACGCGGATCGTGAAGGACTTAGAACGGCAGATGAAGAGGGCGGCGCGCGAGTTGGAGTTTGAGACGGCGGCGCAGCTGAGGGATCAGATATCGGATTTGAGGAAGCTGTTGGCGGAGGCGGGGGATTGAGTCGTGTTTAAACTAACCGTCGTTCCACCAACCCGTCTAATGTCAATTTGCTCATCTGCCGATTGAACGAACCTGCAAGTCGCCGCCCGGTACGAAGTCGACACTGAGGTTATGAGACCTAAGTAAAGCCGTACCGATTGTAGGTTCCTCGCCGATCTGATGTACGGGTACTCTGAAAGTTCGGCCACCCAAAGTCACTGCGCCGCCAAAAATCCGCACGTTTTCAGATCTGGCGTTCGCAAGTTCAACAACGTCAATTCCTACCGGCAGAAGGGCAAGTTTATCTACGGTCTCAGGTGGCAACGAAACGAATCCGTTTGAACCAGTGTCGACTAACGTTGAGACAACGGTTTGGGCGCCGAAGGGACCTTGCATCACGAGTTTGACGTAAGGTTGCAGGCCATAAAGCCCGTCACTAACCGAACCGACTTTCACTTGGAACGCAGGCCGCGAACCGACGGGAAACGGTATGTAGTTATGGTGATGTGCCGAAGCGTGAATGGCTCTGCATTCGGGATACGGTCGCGCAGACGCGATATTCCGTCAAGCATGTCGTCGTGTAGCTCCCACTCGCCAGTGTTCGCGTCGATGGTGACGAACCGACCCTTATCGGCATCCGACAGCTGATTCTTGATGCTGTCGAAGTAGTACGCTTTCGCACGATCGGCGATTGAGTCAATCTCTTCTTTGGCAAGCATCGTTTCACGTTTTTCCAAATTTGAAGGGAGTTATCCTGTCATTTTATCTGTCGCATTGTCCGTATACTTTACGCATCAAACCCCGACTACCCAACAGAACTCAATCCCTTCTTGCCACGCATCAAATCCGGCATCTTCATCATGCCGTTTCACCCGCCTTCGAAACCGCTCGCCCAGTCCTATGACGAGGATATGGAGCTGATAATTCGTGCCGATGAGCTGGGATTCGATGAGTTCTGGATCGGCGAGCATCACACGATGGCGTACGAGACTATTCCGATGCCGGAGATGTTCATCGCGGCGGCGATGCGGGAGACGGAGCACATCCGGATGGGGCCAGCACCGGTCTGTATACAGCTTCACCATCCGGTCCATGTGGCGACGCGATTGGCTATGTTGGACCATCTCTGCAAAGGTCGTTTGAACCTGTGTTTCGGTTTGGGTGGTGTGTCTACTGATCTTGAGATTCTTGGTATCCCACGTGATGAGGCGCCGATGATGGTCGGAGAGGCAGTCAGGATGGTGATGGAGCTTTGGGCATCGGATGGGCCAGTGAACATTGAAGGTAAGTATTGGAACATCTCGATGGAGGAGCATGTCGACGATGTGGTGGGGCTCGGCTATGTTCACAAGCCGTACCAGAAGCCGCATCCACCGATTGCGATGCCCGTCACTTCGATGAACTCAGGCACCGCGAAGGCGGCAGGCCGCATGGGTTTTCAGCCGTTTGCCCACAGTTTGATCGCGAATAACGTTGTGGCCAACATCTGGGAGACTTACGAGTCCGCGGCTCAGGAAGCGGGCAACGATGCAGATCGATCGGAATTCAAGATTGCGCGCGCCGTGTTCCTCGCCGACTCCAAAAAAGAGGCGCAGCAGTTGGCGCGAAACAACTCGGTTGCCGGCGGCTTCCAATACATCTGCGACCTCATGGACCGATCAGGCCGCGACAGAGGAATGTTCAAGCGGGATCCAAACACTCCTGACAGCGAAGTTGATGTCGATTACTGGATGCGGGAACACATAATCGCCGGCGATCCGGACCATGCGCTCGAACGAATTTTGGAGATGACCGAGGAGACCGGAAAGTTCGGTACTTTGGTGATGATGGGTTACGACTGGGACGACAAGGACGCTTGGGTAAACAGCCTCGAGCTATTCGCCAACGAGTTGATGCCGAAAGTCGATCACGCGTTGGGTGACTAGGCGGCTTCTATATCGGTTTGTGAAAAGTCGTCGCCTTTGAAGAGGAGGGGTTCTCCCGTTGTTTTGGCGAGGGCGGGTGGTTTCCTTTGCCGAAGCGACGCCACGCGACGCGGGCGGCTTCCGCTTGTTCCAAAGTCACGGGCATCAACTCGATACTGAATCTGGTCAAATATGCGCCCAGTGTGGAACTTGCCGTAGATTCTGATCTGCTCTCTAACGCCATCGTTGCCTCCAACAGGCAAGCCACTGACATGCGGCGTGGCCAAGCGCTTGCGATTTTCTCTTCGAATTGTTCGGCATCACTTTCACCCAAAAAGATCGCAACTATAGCCGAAGCGTCGATAATCAAATCGGCTCGCCAAATTCGCCGTACATTCCTTCGATGATCTCCTCTGGAGACGGACCAGGTTTCAACGTCGCGCGAAAACGATCACGGATTACGCGGACATCGCGAAGAAGCTGGTCTCGATCGCGTTCCCGCTTGATTTGCTCAACTCGCTCTCGCAGTACGGTCGTGATCGCGCCCGTCATAGTGTCGTCGGTCAATTCGGCGAGTTCTCTGGCGAGATCGCAAGTTTCTTGGTTTTTGATGTTCAGAGCCATGATTGTGAACCTGGGTAGACAGGCCACCTATGTTTCTACCCTACCAGTTCTGCCAGAGGATTACAGCTGGGACTTTCGTGAGTCGAACCTAAATCGCGTCCTTGTCGGAAGCGATGGCCGCCAGATCTGCGCGGCTGTAGGAGCCTAGTGACCGGAAGTTGAACTCTGTGTAGTTCTTGAGCCATTGCATCGAGATTTTGACGGCATCGCGGTAGCGTTGGACTGATGCGGTAGGTGCATTCGGGCCCATCAAGCTGATTATGTCTTCGCCTTCGTCGGCGATGATCGACTTGAGCAGCGCAAGGTCATGGGTCACGCCGGTGTCCTCGGCTTGAGCTTCGTGAATCACTCGTTGCGCCATCTGAGCTACGGATATCCGTGCTGTAGCTAGGTCTTCCATCAACGCTGGACGCCGTCCGGGGCGGCCGGCAAGACGGTCGATGCCCTTGGCGCCTCGACCTCCGAGCCAACCTTCGACATACTCGATCAACGTGCGAGCGTTTTGGCGGGTGCCTTCCTGAGTTACTGGACCTCCTGGTGTCTCAATGTTCACCGGATAATTGTGGGGGTTCGCCATCTCGGACGACGGTTCCCAACCGCTATTTCGAAGCTCCTTGAAGGGATCGCCTGCGGGTTTCATGTGGTAGATGTGGGCAACCCAACCTCGTAGGAAGCCTTGCTCGGCCTCCCAAGTCTTGTCGCCGCGCACGGTCGCCGCGGCTTCTTCGTTGACCTCTTGGTCGCGGTGGGGCAGAGCGGTGGCCATTCCACCGATGGGCACAGCGTTATGCTTCATGCATACTGCGACGAGGCGTCGGAAGATGTTGGCGATGAATGGCGTCGTTGGGACTGCAACTCCGAATCTGTCGGGCCAAAGGCTGGCGCGGTCGGCCATCACATATTCGAGCAGTGACGCTTTGAGGTCCCATCGGGCCGCGTTCAATCCCGCGGCGTAAGGGCCGAGCGCGTGGAGGCTCTCTTCCATCGTCCAGACGAGAGGCAAAGATTCGACTAGCAGGATGCCTCGGATCGTCGCGTCCTTTAATCCGGGGACGCGGTTCTGGATCGATGCGAATAGGTCGCGGTACAGCGCGGCCTCCTCTGGCGATTCAGTCTTCGGAATGTAGAAATATACGCCTTGGCCGCGTGCGGTCTGTTCCTGTCCGGCGTGATACAGCGTCAAGGCTGTGCCGAGCACGCTAGCCGAGACCGGAGAGCCGTCAACGGTCAGATCAGGATCATCCAAATGCAATCCCCGTTCTCGGTGCATGAAGAACGGGATGTCGCCATCATGAATCGAGTAGTGTCGATCGCGTGCTTCGTTGTAGAAGGTGAGAGATCGATTGACCGCGCCTTTGCGGTTGCGTGCGGCGAGCAGGGTATCGGACAAGATGTGACTGGCCGAATCCTCGTCGTCGTCGAGGTCTCCCTCGGCCCGTTCGCCCTCGGGACCTGGATTCAGCGCGTTTATGAACATCGATGTCATGTGCGCCGGGCCTGATATCTCGATGCCGGGATTCCACAGCTCATCTGGCATATCCGGGACGGACCAATCGCTCGTCGTGGCGGCGCTCGGGGCGAGATGTCCGGGTTGTACGCCGCGTTTGACTGCGACGTTGATCATGTCAATCCGCGCCTCACGCAAACCTGCGATGCGTTGACCAAATTCGTCTTGAAGCGAAGCGACCAGTCCCTTCACTTCGTCCGTAAGCATGTCGTCCCAATCACCTTCAGCGTTGAATTGAACCCTGTCTGCGTCTGCCATTGCGTCCTCGATCGATTGTCAGGTTGAGATTGACGTTGATTCAAAGCGAATCAACATCTTATAACGTCGTATGTTGTTGATCCGCGAATGTTTGCTGAGGTCGATTCGATGGAATCGAAACAAACCCGGCTTCCTCGAGTATCGGGAGACGATCCGATTGGCGTTGTGTGACTGTTTGGTGTTCCGGCCGTTAGTCAGAACTCAACCTACGGCGATCGCGACGTTAATCGTCGTCAACAAGCAACAGCAACCTAGCATTGACGGAGTTTCGGATCGATTTTCGGTCTGAGGCGAGATCTTGGCCAAATCTGCCGCTCTGGACATAAAAATCTTCCGCCTCTTTAGTCCAAACCTGTTGCATCAATGATTTATCCGAAGCGGTTATGTCGGGTTCGACGTGAACGTATGCGAACAATTCTTTTTCGACACTGGACTTGGGTACGAATACTTCGACTTTCGAAAGGTCGCGATAAACCGCACCCAAACTGGACGCGACGCGATCAGTCCAGTAACCATCTAACTGGTACCGGTCGATTTGATGTACGTAGTACTCCTCGGTTGGCGTGCTGACGGGTTTGCCAGCCCAACCGGTAGTTTCGGCTACGATTTCGGGAACAGACTCTTGTTTGCGTCGGTCCTTTGCGTCCGATCCTTTGGCCCCAAATTCACGCGCTGCGCGCAACAGACGCCTACCGTCCTTCGCATGACGGGCTGAGTTGAGTCTGCGGAAGTTCCCCATCGTTTGTTCCTTACCTTATTGTTTTGCCGCGAATGACCACGAAAGCGTTGATGGTCCCTAATCTGATCGCGCCGGCGTTGATTGTATGCCACGAACTTTCGTTCGGCACATTTACTGTTTGGGATCGCAACATTAGATGCTCCCAAAAGGCTGAAACCGGCCAGTAACCGAAACTCTTCAACATCCAATTGGTTAGTCCGGTCTTCAAACGCGGAAACCAATTCAGTTGAGATGCTCTTTCATCTCCCATACTGCTCGACTGCGTTGCAGCGTCTTGAGGGCGGTGCGCTCGATCTGGCGGATCCGTTCCCGCGTAAGATCCATGCGACACCCGATCTCTTCGAGCGTGTACTCTTTGCCATCCTTCAATCCGAATCGCAGGATAAGGACCTCTCGATCCCGCTCCTCGAGTTCATTGAGGATGTTGGAGATGTCGTTGCTCAACAGCCGTTGCGCCGTCTCTTCGGGTGGCGCAAGGGCATCGCGGTCGGGCAGTAGGTCGCCAAGCTCGTTGTCGCCATCTTCCCCGACAGGGGTCTCAAGCGACATCGGCTCCTGACCGTTCTTGAGAACGTCGGTGACCTTCTCAACAGTCATTTCCACTCGCTCAGCGATCTCCTCGATCGTCGGCTTGCGGTCGTACTCCTGCGCGAGTTCACGAGACGCGCGGCGAACCTTGTTCAGCGCTTCGTACATGTGCACAGGGATGCGCACTGTCCTCGACTGGTCCGCGATCGCACGCGTGACGCCTTGGCGGATCCACCATGTGGCGTAGGTGCTGAACTTGAAGCCTTTGCGATAGTCGAACTTGTCGATGGCTCGCATCAGGCCGATGTTGCCTTCCTGGATCAAGTCCTCGAAAGTCAGACCACGGTTAGTGTATTTCTTCGCAACGCTTACGACTAGGCGCAGGTTGGCTTTGCCAAGGTGGTCGCGCGATCGGTCACCGTCATTACGGATAGAACCAAGTTGCGACTCGAGGATCGAACTGGCTTCCGCAAGGTACGACTCGTGCCAGGGCTCTATGCCTTCTTCGACGGCCAGATCTTCAAGCTTGAGTTCCGGCGGCATAACCAGACCCAAATCGTGAGGCAGCAGGCTGGAAAGGATCGCAAGCTCGCGGACCAGCAAACTGGCTTTGTCCAGACGTCGCTTCGCGCGGGCATCTTTGGTGTTGAGCTTTTGGGCTTTTTTGCCGCGCCCCTTCTGTGCGGTTTCGTCAAATACACCGAACCTGTCCATCAGGTTGGTGTTCTCGTAGATCTCGAGCGTGTCAGTGAGGTAACGCAACAGCAACTCGTATGGCGGGAGCTTGCTGAGATCTTTAACCTGCGTGTCTCGCGCCGAGTTGATCATGGCGCGGTACTCGAAATCAGTGAGCAACTGCTCCAAGGTCACAGGCTTCGGTTTTGCCATGTAGGTGGCAATTTGGTCCGCGATCGGTGCAAGCCTGCTTAGGCGGCGCAACACGACGGCGACGACATCGACGGCGTCCACGAGGGAAGGGTTGTCAGGCAACTGGTCGCGGTTGCGCGGGTACTCTTTGAACCCGTACACGGTTAACAGCGTGCCGCGAATATCCCATTCGATCCGCTCCAGCCAGTTGGCAGACTCGACGCGCTGAGAAAGCATCGCTTCGTCGGCCTTGCTCAGAAGCTGCACATCTCCGATCTCACGGAGATACATGCGAACGTTGTCGTCGGTCGCGGAATCGTCAGTGCCGGCGGCCGGGTTGATCTCCGGCCCTTCCTCTCGGGCGGCTTCCCAAACTTCCAACTCGGTCGAACCAGTTGCGGCCTTCATGGAAGGGGAACCATCATCGGCATCATCCGACGAGAGATCAGCGAAGTTGAACGTCCGACCGTCGCCACTTTCGGACATAACGGCGGAACCGGTTTCGTTTGTGGTCAACTCCGCATCCTCGTCGGATGTGTCGTCAACTTGGGTGTTGCGGATCGTCACCAATTGTCAGGGGCCCTTTCGTTCACTCGCAATGCGAGTTTTGTGGTTTGTTAGTGAAATACGTTTTTTGATGCCGTTTTGCAGTTGCCAATCCTATGGGGATCAACTATTATTCGGTGAAACGCGGCGGAAGCCCGTGTAAGGACGTCTTAGCGGCTCGGTTCCCCTGGCAGTTGCGGGGGAGTGGCCGAGGATTTGCTGGAAGACGTACTTCGCCCATTTTCTAGGTTTACAGGTGCCCTCTTCTAGGTGTTACGACGCGTGTTCTTGCAAAGTTTCGTTTTTGGTTCGAAATTGACCGCGCACGAGTCCGCGATTAGACCATGAAACTTAACGAGCGCGGAAGTTCTCAGTCTAGCACACCGCGCGAAATTGTGTGATTTTGTCCGCACCGAACGATTTTCTCGTTCATTCTCTCTAGGAGCAACGGCGAAATTCGCCAAAACGCCGAACAAACCCGTAAAGGGATTTAGTGTCTCGATTCTCGAGTTTGCTGGATAATCTGGTTCAATCCCAGTTGATAACAAACTTGCCCGGCGCACCTGCTTCGAACTCTTCATACGCTGCCGGCGCGTCTTCAATGCCGGTCCTGCCGGTGATGAGCGATTCGAGCGGGACATCGCGGCGTGCAGTAAATCGGGCCGCTTCTTCCAGACCATGCGTGCTGAAGGTCCACGAACCGACCAACGTGAGGTGCCGGTGGATGATATCGGGGCTCGGTTCGACATGAAAATCGCCGCCTTCGCCCACGAAACAGCACCGACCGAATATTCGTGTCGATTGCACGGCAGCCAACCGCGTTTCGTGAATGCCGATCGCTTCCAGCGTGGCGTCGGCGCCTTCGCCGTGCGTCAAATCTAGGATCTGTTCCACCGCCGAGCCGTCACTGTTGTCTACAACAGCCCAGGCACCAGCCGATTTCGCCGTCTCCAACCTTTCGCCAGAGATGTCGACCGCGATCACTCTAGCTCCCATCTCTGCGGCGAACATCATACCTGCCAGTCCGACGGGTCCAGCGCCGAATATCGCAATTGTGTCCAGCCCAGAAAGATTGAGCTTTTTGAGTCCGTGGAACGCAGTGCTCGCGCCGCAGGCGAGATACGCGCCCACTTCGTAGCTCAACTCATCGGGAAGCGGTAAGCAGGTCGAGGCGTGGGCGATCATATAGTCGCCGTGACCGCCATGGATCTGGTACCCGTGCGTTTGGCGTCCAGTGCCGGAACACAGCTGCGACCAACCCTCCTTGCAGAACCGGCATGCCTTGCAACCTTCATAATGGTGCTGGAGTATCCGATCACCAACCTGCAATCCTTCAACGCCTTCTCCGATCTCAGCGATCTCGCCGCACGGCTCGTGCCCAGGTCGTACTGGCTCACGTTCGGCTTCTTCCTCCGGCAAGGGAACGCGGTACCTATGTAGATCAGAGCCGCACATCCCGGATGAACGCATCTTGAGCAACACGTAACCCGGTCCCGGTTCATCCTCCGGGTAATCGATAACTTCGCTGCGCTTATCGCCTAGAAACCTGATGCCACGCATATCTGCCTCCGCGTAACGAACTCCGGTGAGGTTGTCGGCATCGACGCCGATGCGTGAAGTCTATCGTGCAAATTACACTTTGCACGCGTTAGCAAATACAATGCGTTGAGTTGATGTAACAGATCGGAGTTCCGGCGCACATGACAACTACCACCACTCGCTTCAGCTACGAAGGTCTTTTCTCGGAGAGGTCAGAAGACACTCCAATCAACACGGTCCCGCACGCCGAATACGATTTCGCCGTGGCTTACCCCGCGCCCGAAACCTCACCGATGGACGGACTGGTAAGCGCATTGCAGACGGCGATGGACTCTCGTGGCGACGAAATCGCCCGTCACATGGCGTACTACCCGCAACCCGCGGGTTCGCCAGAGTTGCGTGAATACGCAGCGTGGAAACTCGATTACGACCGCGGCTTCAAGGTTGGGATCGACGACATCCTGCTTACGGCCGGATCAGGTGAAGCGATAGGACTCGCGATCCAAGCCCTTACTAACCCTGGCGATACCGCGATTACCGAGCACTTTGTCTACAGTGGCACGCTTGGCCAACTGCAACGTTTCGGCAACACCGTTTACGGCGCAGAAACCGACGACGACGGTCTTGTGCCCGATGCGCTCGACGAATTGATTACCGACCTGTCCGCAAAGGGCAAGAAGCCCAAGATGATCTACACGATCGCAGAGCATCAGAACCCAATGGGACCGACTCTTCCGTTGGAGCGCCGCGAAGCGATCCTCGAGATCGCTCACCGGCACGGCGTACCCATCCTTGAAGACGAGTGCTACGTCGATCTTCGCTTCGAAGGAGAGATGCAACCGGCATTCAGGACGCTTGACGACTCTGGGATCGTGATACACGTAGCGTCATTCTCCAAACTGCTGGCGCCCGGACTTCGCATGGGCTACATAACGGCCGCGCCTGAAGTGTTGCGGAGGGCGATGAGCTGCAAAGTCGGATCCGGCCCCAACCAGTTCGCAAGTTACGCCATCGAGGGCTTCCTGCGGAACAGCCTCGACGAGCATCGAGCCCGGTTCAACCCGCTTCTGAAGCAGAAGCGCGACGCAATGGACGAATCGCTCAACGACAACTTTTCCGAAATCGGCGCGAGTTGGTCGAAATCTGAAGGCGGTTGCTACACCTGGTTGACCATGCCTGAAGGCACTGACATCACCTCGCCGCGCGACGAAATATTCGCGGCTGGCGTGGGTTACAACGGCGGTGTCGGCTTCGCGCCCAACGGCGATGGTCAGAACTGCGCCCGGCTTTGCTTCGCCTTCGAAACACCTGAGAAGTGCTACGACGGGATCGCCAAACTGGCGAACCTGTTCAAGAAACGCGGGTTGATGTAACCATCGTGATTCCCTCTCTTAGCCATGGGAAAGGGCTAGGACGAGGAGGCGTGGAAACTCTCCAGCAACGCGACCTCATCGGCGTTGCCGATGTACATCGGCGTTCGATGATGCAGCTGATCCGGTTCGATTTCGCGGATTGATGAAGTACCGTCGGTAGCCGCGCCTCCCGCCTGTTCAGCGACGAACGCCAGCGGCGCGCACTCGAAGAGGAGGCGAAGTTTGCCGCTTGGGCTGCTTTTGTCGCCCGGATAGGCGTAGATCCCACCTTTCATCAGATTACGGTGGAAGTCGGCGACCAACGCTCCGATGTAGCGGCCCGAATAACCTTCGGACTTAACGTGTTCGACCCAGTTGAGGTCAGGGGCGTTCCACTTGCCGGAATTACCTTCGTTCGCCGAGTAGACGTGCGAGGACCCGTGCGTCTGCACGTTTTCCGATGTCAATAGGTAGTCGCCGAGCGAAGGGTCCAACGTGAAGAAATGCACGCCGTGACCGGATGTGTAGGCGAATATCGTTGACGAGCCGTAAAGCACGTAACCCGCTGCCAACATCTCGGAGCCAGGTCTCAGTATGTCGACTTCGCCCGCTGGGATTCCTTCGCTTAAACGGCGGTAAATTCCGAAGATAGTGCCGATCGGCGCCGCAACGTCAATATTGCTCGAACCGTCGACCGGGTCGTAGACCACGACATACTGGCCGGAAACCGAGGTATCACCGCAGTCTATGAGGTCCGCATTCTCTTCCGAACTCATCGCGCAAACTAGGCCCGTTGCCAGCAGCGCCTCGGCGACGACGTTATCCCCAATCACGTCCAGTACCTGCTGATCGTCGCCCGTGACGTTGGCCGCACCGACGGAGCCGAAGATGTCGCGCAGAGCCGCACGGTTAATCTCCGACGATATGAACTTGCCAGCCGAGCCAATTGCGTTGAGCAACACCGCGAGATCCGACGGGTCGGCAAACTCGTCATTCGGGTGATCCATCGCAAATTGGAAGAGATTCGGGGGTGATACTGCCATGGTTCGCCAACCTTGATTCTGCGGGCATCGATGGTTATTTCGTGCCTGCATTATATGCCGCGCAAAGCGAGCCCAACGTCCGATCGCCGCGGTCGAAACCAGCTTCATGCCGTATCATTGCCAACAAGCCGAAATGGTGACGAATTCAATCGGAACCAACCTAGATTTGACGAGCCGACAGGGCAAGATTCGGAGGATGTACCAAGATGGGTAACGAGCTTCATTCCACAGCGAAAGCCATGGTTGCGCGGGGTAAAGGGATTCTCGCTGCAGATGAATCTACCGGCACTATCGGACGTCGCCTGGCTTCGATCAACGTCGCCAACGAAGAACCCAATCGCAGGGCGTGGCGGCAACTTCTGTTCACGACGGAAGGCTATGGGAAGTACATCAGCGGCGTGATCCTCTACGACGAGACCCTGCGGCAATCCTCGGATGCCGAAATACCGTTCGTGGAGCTGCTGCAAAACGAGGGTGTCATCCCCGGCATCAAGGTGGACCAATCGACGAATCCGCTCGCTGGCGCGCCGGGAGAGTTGACGACTGACGGTCTCGACGGACTCCGTGATCGTCTGAATGAGTACTACGAATTAGGTGCGAGGTTCACGAAATGGCGCGCCGTAATCACCATCGGCGACCACATCCCGTCTGACTACTGCATCAACGTCAACGCACACGCACTTGGTCGATTTGCAGCTTTGTCACAGGAGGCGGGGTTGGTTCCCATCGTCGAGCCAGAGGTTTTGATGGATGGCGATCACTCGATAGAAACGTGCGAGTGGGTGACCGAAAAGACGCTGGACCGGACGTTCGAGGAGTTGAAAACTCAACGCGTCGATCTCGAAGGCATGGTGCTCAAGCCGAATATGGTTTTAAGCGGTGCCGATGCTGAGAACCGTGCCGATGCGGAGGAAGTTGCGCTGCGGACGGTGGGGTGCTTTAAACGGTCGATTCCGGCGGCAGTCCCCGGGCTCGCGTTCCTTTCGGGAGGGCAGGGCGATGAAGAGGCAACTGTCAACCTCGACTCGATAAACAAGCTGGCGCAATCGGAAGGTGCGCCTTGGGAGTTGACGTTCTCGTACGGACGCGGATTACAGGCGACGCCGTTAAAGACCTGGGGCGGCGATCCTGACAACGTGCCTGCCGCGCAAGAGGCCTTTATCGAGCGATCCATCGCTACAGCGGCCGCGCGAGAAGGCAGCTACGTTTAGCGATGGTTGACATCGTTTCGAACTTAGTCGCTGAACGACACAGCGACATCATCGCGACGCGCCGGTTCCTGCACGCCCGTCCCGAACAGGGTTTCGAGGAGCACGAAACTTCCGCATACATAGCTGACCGATTGCGTAAGGCCGGTTTCGAAGTCCATGACGGTTTAGGAACGACTGGCATCGTCGCCAAGTTGGAAGGCAGCAAACCGGGGCGGACGCTGGCGATCCGAGCAGATATCGATGCGTTGCCGATCGATGAGTTGACGGGCTTGGAGTTCGCCTCTACAAACGGGCGTATGCACGCTTGCGGTCACGACGGTCACATCGCGATGGCACTGACCGCCGCGGAGATCCTCGCTGAAAACCGAGATCGCGTCGCCGGCAACGTTTCGTTCATATTCCAACCGTCGGAAGAGATCGCGCAGGGCGCGTTGGCCATGATCGCCGATGGCGCGATGGAGATCGCTGACGCCGATGTGGTTATCGGCACGCACCTTTGGAATCAGATGCCGATGGGCTACGTGGGCGTCAACCAAGCCACCGTCTTCGCGGCCGCCGACATGTTCAAGCTCACCGTACGAGGGCACGGGGGGCACGGTGCGATGCCACATTTGACGGTCGATCCCTTGGTCGCCACCGCGAACGTCATCAACGCCTGCCAAACCGTGGTTGCGCGTGAGATTTCGCCGCAGGCCATGGGCGTTGTTACGTTCGGAAGCGTCCACGGAGGCTCGGCAGGCAACGTCATTGCCGACGAGATTGAGATTCTCGGTACGATACGCGCCTACACGCCCGAAAACCATCGCACGATTTCGGATGCTGTGCCCCGGATCGCGTCAAGTGTCGCTGAAGCGCTGCGTTGCGAGGCGACATACGAGCGCTTGGGAGGCACCCCGGCGGTGATCAACAACCCGAAGGTCGCCGATTGGGTGTCGAGCTTGGCGATGCAGACCATCGGCGAGGACTCGGTGGGCGAATACGAGCCGATCTCGGTCGGAGATGACATGGCCGAATTCATGAACCGAATCCCGGGAACCTACTTCATCCTTGGCGCTTCAAAAGAAGGCACCGAAGGGCATCACAACGCCAAGTTCGACTTTGATGAGGCCTGCCTATCCACAGGAACCGAGATCTTCGTCAGAGCCGGGTTCGACATCGAATCGATGCCGTAGGTTCATTTCGCCGGACTAATTGGGCCGGAGATGATCAATAGACCGGTGCGGCCCCGCCATCGACGTTTACCGCTGCGCCGGAGACGTAACTTGCGGCGGGTGAGCAAAGGAAAGCGATGACGTCGCCGGCTTCTTGAGCTTCTCCGATGCGACCTAGCGGCACGCCGGGACCGAAGGTGGCCCAGTGGTCATCCAAGGTGTAGGACGGGTCTTTCGCGTTCGCGGCTTCCCATCGGATGCGGTGTTGTCGGCTCTTCAGCACGCCGACGCAGACTGTGTTTACGCGGATCCCATACTCGCCGAACTCTTTCGACCACGCCTTCGTAAGGGAGATTCCCGCGGCTCGCGACAAGGACGTTGGTTGGCTACCACCGGCCGCGGCCTTGCCGCCGGGGGTCGTGGTGTTACAGATCGCTCCCGCGTCCGAATCCTTCAGATATGGCAGGGCGTACCTGGTCATATAGATTGCGCCTTTGACCTTGAGCGAGAAGTCGATATCGAGTTGCTCGTTAGTCATGTCCTCGAAAGTGGAGGCCGAGGACGTTCCGGCGTTGTTGACCAGTATGTCGAGCCCGCCCATTCTGTCGGCCGCCGACTCGACCGCGCTCTTTACGGCCGACTCGTCCGAGACATCGGCAGGAGATGCGAACACTGTGCTACCGGTATCTCCACTAATCTCTGCCGCTACAGCTCCTAAATCTGATGCGGTGCGCGAAACAAGCGCAACACTCGCGCCTTCCGCCGCCATCCTGTACGCGGCTGCTTTGCCGATTCCGTCGCTCGCGCCTGTGACGATCGCTTTCTTCCCTGCTAGTCCAAGGTCCATGCCGTGATCTTCCTTTCTTGATGCCGGACCGCGTCGGTCCAGACCATATGCGAAATCTCTAGCCTAAATTGAAAGCACCCTCGTAGGACGGATCAATATACCGGCGCCGCTCCGCCGTCGATGTTCACAGCGGTCCCCGAGACGTAACTGGCGGCGGGCGAACACAGGAATGCGATCACGTCACCCGCTTCTTCCGATTCGCCGACGCGACCCAGCGGTATCCCCGGTCCATACGATGCCCAGTGGTCTTCCAATGTGTACGACGGGTCCTTAGCGTGAGCGACTTCCCAGTGTCGGCGATTCTGTCGACTCTTTATGGACCCGATGCAAACCGAGTTCACGCGTATGCCGTACTCGCCAAACTCCTTCGACCATGCCTTTGTGATCGAGAGACCTGCTGCGCGTGAAAGGGAAGTCGGCTGTGCGCCGCCCGGCGCGGCTTTTCCTGCAGCGGTGGTGATGTTGCAGATGGCACCGCAATCGGACTGTTTGAGATAGGGCAGAGCGTACCGCGTCATGAATATTGCGCCCTTCACTTTGACACCAAAGTCGGAGTCGACAAGTTCGTTAGTCATGTCTTCGAACCGATTGGCGTTGCCTTGGCCCGCGTTGTTGACAAGAATGTCGATGCTTCCCAGCTGTTCGACTGTTGATTTGACTGCGTTTTTGACCTCATCTTCGATGGACACATCGGCCGAAACCGGGATTACTTTGCTGCCGGTAGCCCCACTGATCTCGGCGGCGACAACCTCCAAATCGGACATGGTGCGCGCGAGGATGGCGACGCTCGCACCTTCCTTTGCGAAGCGCAATGCGGCAGCCTTGCCGATACCATCACTTGCACCCGTCACGAGCGCCACTTTTCCAGCTAATCCAAGATCCATGTCATCAATTCCTCTCTCAATTTGACGCCTCGGTAGAATGAGTTGCGTTTACTTCCATTTGCCCAAGTAGCCGTTATACATTATCGTGAAATTCCAGAAATACCAACGACACCAACGAGGTCGTATCAATTGACGAACAATCAATCATCAAACGGAGAACTTTCAGACCCAAACCTCACAAGACTCGGGTCGCAACCGGTCCCGCGCCGAGTCATTTTGGGACCCGGTCCAAGTTCAGCAAGCCCTCGAGTGCTGAGGGCGATGTCACAACCCATCATCGGCTACCTCGATCCCGCGTACTTCGACATCTTGGATGAGGTCTCGACGATGCTGGCGCGCGTCTTCATCACCAAGCAGACCACGATGGCAGTTGCTGGCGCAGGGTCGGCGGGCATGGAGGCTGGTTTATCAAGCTTGCTCGAACGTGGGGACAAAGCGATCATCTGCGTAAACGGCTTCTTCTGTGAACGTCAGATCCTCATGTGCGAACGTCTCGGCATCGACGTGGTTCGAGTAGAAGCACCATACGGATCGACCGTGGACCCGCAATCACTTGAAGACGCCCTCCGAGCAAACCCTGACACCAAATTAGTCTCGGCGATCCACGCCGAAACCTCTGCTGGAACACTGCAAGACATCAACACTCTGTCGGCGCTCGCCCACGACCACGGTGCGTTGTTCATGACCGACGTAGTTACGTCGCTGGCAGGGACCCCCGTGGAATTCGACGCGTGGGAGGTCGATTATGCATACGGCGGTTCACAGAAATGCTTCGCAGCTCCGCCTGGCATTAGCCCGGTTGCGATCTCGGATAGGGCGTTAGACCATATTCGAAACCGCAAAACGTTGCCGAGTTCTTGGTATCTCGACCTGTCGTTGATCGCCGATTATTGGGGGCCGAGCCACACGCATCACCACACGAGCCCGGTGAGCATGATGTACGGCCTTCGCGAAGCGCTCGCATTGGTGCACGAAGAGGGTTTGGCAACTCGATGGCTCCGCCACGAAAAGGTTGCGCAAGCGTTGCGGGTTGGTCTTGAGGCGTTAGGTCTCGAATCTCCAGTCGACCCGGATCACCTGCTAAATCAATTGACCGTTGTCTCATTGCCCGAAGGTGTCGACGACGGCGAGTTGCGATCAGCTTTGTTAAATGAATACTCCATCGAAGTAGGGCGCGGACTTGGCCAGTTCGCTGGAAAGGTCATCAGAGTCGGATTGATGGGCGAATCGTGTGTGCCAGCTAACGTGTTCGGCTTGCTCAGCGCGTTGGAGCACATATTGCCCCGCCTCGGCTACGAAGTTCCACGCGGGGAAGCCGTCGCCGCCGCTTCTCGGACGCTGGCCGCCGACCCATCGCCGGTTGCGACGATCTGATAGACGCCAACAAGTGATTCAGTACTGATTACTTAATCGACAGCAGAAGAATAAGGTTCAATCGCGATCTCGCCCATGTTCACCGCGTCAAAACAAACGGAGCTACCACGAAGTAGGCCCATACCGATCAAAGCCTCGGTTCCGGTCGCCAATACAGACACATTTCGCCAAGATCCGACCCAAAGCAAATTGGCGCGAAAAACTCCGATTTCTTCGATCGAAGAGTTGCCGAACATGGTGTAGGTCGAACGCACATGCTGAAGACCTAACTGCGCACATTGAATGGCCGGCAGTGTAAGTTGACCTGTAAATCCGGTATCCACTATGGCGTCGTACACGTTGCTTATCCCAGTAGGTCCTTCAACGCGTATCGGTTGCACAAGGAACAAGCGACCATTCGACTCGCGGACGTGCCCTTCTGTCATTTGCCAAACTCTTCGTTATCGTCGGCGAGTTGGTGAGAATGGAGATCGGCTATGTCGATCGTGGTTTCCAGGAACGGTGTCAGCAGGTATTCGCTAACCATGGTGATGTGCGTGATCGTGTGCACGAGTGCATCTGGCACGCGTGCTTTCAACCGATCCACCACATCGTCTGAGTCCCCAATTTCCCATTCGCCTGTATTGCCATCTATAGCGATATAACGACCTTTATCGGCGTCAGTCAATTGGTGTTTGATGTCGTCGTGGTAAAACCTTTTCGCCCGCTCAGCCGCCACTTCGATCTCTTCCTTGCTCGGGTTCTGTGTGTTTCCCATAAATCAACCTTGCATTAAGGTTTAAATCGAATTTCGCTGTATAAAGACGATACTAGGTCGCGTTCGCAACGTCAAGAATAATCTCCTCCGAGTCGATACGCCTCATCCAGCAGATCGACAACATAGCTTACTCGCACTTCCGATTCCGCACGCTCCAACGCATTCGTCAACTGCAGCGCACATCCAGGGTTCCCAGTCGCCATCACGTTTGCGCCACTCGCGACGACGTTGCGCGCCTTGCGATCACCCAATCGCATAGACATCTCGCGCTGCGAAATCGCGTACGAACCCGCCGAGCCGCAACAAACGGAGGGTTCGTCCATCGCCACTAAGTCAACGCCTGGAATGGCTTCAAGAACTCGTCGCGGTGCGTCACCGATGCGTTGCGTGGATAACAAATGGCAAGGATCTTGGAACACCACCTTCGATTCGATTCGACCAGTCGGCACGGCGAACCCATATTCATCCAGCAATTCGTGAATGTCTCGCGTCTTCTCTGCCAACTCCTCGGCCGCGCGGTCATCGGGCAACAATTCACCGTATTCTTTCATCGTCGAGCCGCAACCAGCCGACGATGTGACGACAACGTCCGGATCCCCTGACAGCAACGCATTGACGTTATTAGCAGCCATTTCCAAACCTGTCGCGAGTTCGCCAGCGTAAACATTCATTGAACCGCAACATCCTTGACCTGCGGGTAGATGGACCTCAAATCCGTTGTGCAAAAGAACTCGGACCGTCGCTTCCATGGTCGACGCATGCATCATCGACATCGCACATCCACCAAGCAATGCCACGCGTGCTTTGATACGGCCCATAGGCTTCACCACTCGCCCGTCGGGTACGAAAAACCCTGGTTCTAACGGCGGCAATGCCTCATCGAGATACTTGTAACGGTCAGGAAGTACCTTCATCACTCCAACGCGCTTGGTTAACGACCGCATTCCCGAGCTTTGGTAGAACCGTGTCAACTTGCCGAATGTCCGCATGAGTTTCGGACGCGTCAACAGGCGATTGAAACCAACCTCTCGAGCGATTCGCTCGTGGAATGGGCGTTTGACGCGTTCCTTCAACTCTGCCCGTGTCGCCGTCATGATCCGGCCATAAGGCACCCCAGAAGGGCAGGCGACCTCACAGGCCCGACATTCCAGACACAAGTCCCAGTGCCGAGTGACTTCAGGTGTAATCTCGATCCGGCGTTCGTTTACCGCTTTCATCAACGTCAATCGGCCGCGCGGCGATTCTGCTTCCAGACCGGTTTCCAAATAAGTGGGGCACGCGCTCAGGCAGAAACCGCACTGCACACACTTGTACAGATCCTCCTCGGCAGGTGCGACCGCGGTGATGAAACCCCGCTCCGGTGCGTTTGGCGTGGACTTCATTTCGACTTTGCTGGCATCAGATGCGGAACGCGAACCGGCCCGGGTTCAATATTTGCCCCGGATCGAATTCGTGTTTCATATTTTTCATGATTTGCGATGCCGACGGGTCGATGCCGAATACGTCGACGCTCTTTTTGATCGAAATTGGGCAGCGTTCGATCAATACCGAACCACTGACGTCTCGGACTTGCTTAGTGGTTTCGCTGATGAGTGCAGAAGCGATGTGATCATCAATATCAGCGAAGTTCAACATCAACGATCCATACCCGACGTCGATTGCAGACCACAAGTCACCGTTCGCCTGTTGTCTTTCTAACCACCGACGCAACCGATCAACAAGAGCGGCACTGTCAATGGCCGTTGTTGCGATCCTTAAGCTCAGCTTAGCCTCGAGATTCGGCTGTTCCAAGTAATCCCAAAGATCGGTTTCCTGCGCGCCATCCAAGGATTCATACCCGGTCGCCGGCACCGTACCGGCTAGGCCGATCAGATCTTCAATTTGGCGGTTTAGTGCTGCGACCGATCCCGAAACCTTGACCAACATCAGATGGGTCGCGCTTTCGATACCGACATCAGCATCCATATACCGGCTCGTCGCCAACTCTCGTATCGCACCCGCGGAACGTGATCCTGAGTAGAGCCTTGCCGACTCGACCGTCAATTCCAACTGCCCGATTTCGCGGGCGGCATCGGCGGCTGGACCAAAGCGGTCGAACCACATCGCCACAGTCCGAGTGCGCTCAGGCAGCGGCACCAGTTTGAGCGCGACGCTAGTGATAACCCCCAGCGTGCCGAACGCGCCAGTGTGAAGTCGGTGAAGATCGTATCCCTGCACATTCTTGACAACACGACCACCTGATTTAGTCGGTGTCCCGTCTGCGAGTACCACGTGAAGACCGATGATCCAATCTCGAATCCCGCCGAATCTGGGGCGCAGCAAACTCGAAGCGTTCGAAGCCACGGACCCACCGATCGTTGCTCGCTCAGGTCGCGGTATGGTGAAGGGCAGGCGTTGGTTGCTCTCGCCAAGCAGATCCGTCAAATCCGAGATACGCACGCCGGCGTCGCACACCACCGTCATGTCGCCGGCGACATGCTCGATGTTTTGTGAGACTCCTGTCAAATCTAAGGCGACATCGTAATCGCGTGGTGTATTGCCCACGCCCATCCGTGTACCGCCGCCCCAAGGGATGACCGCAACGGATTGTGAGTGGAGATCGGAGAGGATCGTCGCGACATCAGCCGCGTCGCTCGGTCGCGCCACTTCGCGGGGCAGAAGCCCGTCGACCTCGAAACTCATCGCCGTCGGTCTATTCCTGCAGCGAGTAGTTGAACTGCCAGTTGATGCCGTACTTGTCGGTGCATGATCCGTGGTAAGCGCCCCAGAACATTTTTTCCAACGGCATTGACACACTTCCGCCCTCAGACAACTTGGCGAACTGTTCGTCGGCCTCCTCGATGCTCGACGGTTCAATCGAAATCGAAAAGTTGTCGCCAACAGTGGGCGGTGGTCTGAACGATGCGGGCACGTCGCTTCCCATCAAGAAACCGGAGCCGAGAGGGAAGGATATGTGCATGACGTTGTCCAACTCCTCCTCCGCCACATTCATATCGTCAGGCCCTTCCCTGAAGGTCGTCACAAACGCAAAATCACCGCCGAAAACCGATCGGTAGAATTCGAAAACCTCACGGCAGTTGCCGTTGAAAAATAGGTATATGTTCATGCCCTATCCGTTCGAGACTGAGACAGTGGTGTGGCGATCTCGTTTGCGACTACTAATGCTCAGTGTTGAGTTGCCAGCTTATGCCGAACTTGTCGATGCACGATCCGAAGTAAGCGCCCCAGAACTGGTCCTCCATCGGCATCGTCACGGTTCCACCATCCGACAGCTTAGCGAAAAGTTCATCCGCCGCTTCTTTGCTCTCCGGTTGATATGAGATGGAGAAATTGCTTCCTTGCACCGGAGGCGGCGCAAACTGCTCCGGAACGTCGGAACCCATCAACACCGATGATCCGATCGGATACGCAACATGCATCACCTGGTCCAAAACGTCGTCGGGCAAAGGCATGTCCTCTGGGCCTTCTCTGAACGTGTTGAACAAATCAAATTCGCCGCCGAAGATCGAGCGATAGAACTCAAAGGCCTCACGGCAGTTTCCGTTGAAATGAAGATAGATCGTTAAACTCAATTCCGCCTCCTAGGCGTTGCTAGCGTCTAGCGCTGATCGGATCTTGATTGTAGGTGCCGGTAACTTCGGAGTAAGGGGTCCTCACGGCTTCGCTCGCCGCCGTCGCTTCGTCGATCGCCTCTCGCGGAAAGTCAGATTCCCAAGCCTCTAGATTTGAGCGTACGTGCTCCACGGTGTGAGCGCCCATGATACAAGCCGTGACCGCCGGGTTGCTGATGACCCAGCGCGACGTCAACGCATTCATTGAGACACCATATTTGTTCGCGACTGCCATGATTTTCTCAACAACGGCAAAGTTCGCCTCCGACCAATACGTCCGCCGGAAAGACTCGAAATGCCTGAAATCAGGTGAAAATCGACTACCCGGTTCGGACTCAAAATGCAGGTCTTGCCCAAGCAGCAGACCGCCTGCCCTCGGGGAGAAGGCCATCATGCCTAGGCCATATTCCTGACAGACCGGAAAAATCTCTCGCTCGGGATCTCTGGCCAATAGGCTGTACCGACCTTGATAGCAGTTGAAAAGACGCGCCCCGAGCTTGTCCGCTTGCCAAAGCGCCTCAACGATTTGATACGCGGCGAAGTTACACACACCGATGTATCGAGCCTTGCCGGATTGCACGATGTCGCTGTAAGCAAGGACGAACTCATCTATCGGCACGTCGAGAGGGAAGTCGTGGATCTGGTAGAGATCGATGTAATCCGTGTTTAAACGCCGCAGCGAGTCGTCGATCGCGTCCATCGCATACTTGCGACTAACTTGGCGACCGTTGGGGCCCCAATGGAGCCGCCCGTTTCCTTTCGTTGCCAATATGACGTCGTATCGCCGACCTTGCAGGAATTTGCCGACGTATGTTTCGGAACGCCCCTCTTCGTAAACGTTGGCGGTATCGATGAAGGTCACGCCACCATCGAACGCGGCACTCATCACACGAAGCGACTCCGCCTCATCCATCTGGCCACCGAAATTGTCTCCGCCCATGCAGTATTCGGAGACTTTCAAGCCAGTTCTGCCGAGTCTGACGTAGTTCATATTTCTTGGTCGACGAATCCTTCGTTCACTTTGTCACGCGTTATGTTGGAAAGCGAATCCTAGACCTTTGCGAACGTCGTCCTCACCCTTTCGCTAACCGTTGTCGCCTCATCAAGTGCCTCTTGCGGCACGTCCTCCTCCCACGCCGCTAGATTCGACCTCAATTGTTCTTCGTTGCGTGCACCAACGATACACGAGGTCACGACAGGGTTGTTGATCACCCAACGAAGTGCCAACGCGTTCGGTGATACTCCGTAGCGTTCAGCGATCCCGATGATCCTCTCCATCGCGTCGAACATCGGATCTGACCAGTAGTCGCCCCGATACCACTGCGAAGCGCGGAAATCGTCGGAGAAACGACCGCCTGATTCGGCTTGGTAGTTTCGATGCTTGCCCAACAGGAAGCCGCCAGCTTGAGGAGAGTAGGGGATTACACCGATTCCGTACTCGGCGCACACCGGGAATAGCTCTCGCTCCGGGTCCCGCATCAACAGGTTGTACTGCGGCTGCACACAATCAAAGCGACGCGCACCTAGTCTCTCCGCTTCCCACAACGCCTCTACAAGTTGGTACCCAGCGAAATTCGATACGCCGATGTAACGTGCCTTGCCCGACTCAACAATGTCGCTGTAAGCGAGGACGAACTCGTCAATTGGAACATCAACCGGAAACGAGTGAATCTGGTACAGGTCGACGTAATCCGTATTCAATCGGCGCAACGAGTCGTCAATCGCCTGCATCACATATTTGCGGCTGACGTACTGATCGTTCGGGCCTACACCTACGCGACTATTTCCTTTAGTCGCGACGATCGCATCGTATCGGCGTCCTTGAATGAATTTGCCGACGATCGGCTCCGAACGACCATCCATGTATGAGTTGGCCGTATCGATGAAGTTCACGCCGCCGTCGAAGGCGGCACCCATGATGCGCAGCGCTTCAGCTTCGTCGGTCTGCCCACCGAAGTTGTCGGCTCCGATGCAGTACTCCGAAACCTTCATACCAGTTCTGCCAAGTCTTACGTAGTTCATGTGGCTTCCTCACCGATGCATATCGGACTGTCCCATTCGTCAGCGGGATCGGGCAATTTGTCAGTTTGGCCAACATAATCAGCTAAGCGATGGAGAAACGACGACTCATACTTACTTTTGACGTGCTGGACGTTCCATAGCCCTGACCTTTTGATTTCAGGTTTGCCAGAATGCATACCTAACCATCGATCACTTGGTTGATCTCCTTGGTTATGGCGCCAATTGCTCAACAACGCAATCGAATTTCGTTCCAACCATGTTCGGCTTTTGTGGCTGCCATCGCCGTCTACGTTCAGCCACAGGAAAGGCATTCGACTGATGTAACCACTAGTGCATCGCGTGTGGTTGTGCTCAGCCTTTGGGCCACGGGTATTGGCTCGTGTCCTCAAAGCTCGATTAACATGATCGCGGAAAACTGACCGACCGCCGTCCTGTTTGTGTTCGTAAAGTCGATGCCACAACCGACTCTTCGATTTTGCGGTTACGGCATGCGTACCGACTCGAACCACCCGCAAATCGTCCAGTGAACGGGATCGAGTTTCGCCCTCTTCGAAGAAGAAGTAAACCCCACGTTCGGGCCAACCCAAGTTCCAGTGACATTCTTTCAACATGCGTTTGCCGCCAACGCGTTCCTCGAGTTCGTTCAGTAACTCGTAGAAACATTCGATGTCCTTGGATCGATCAGGTGCCAACGGTTCACGCCGCGCTCGTTGCCGCGACAAATGGCTGTCCCGCGCTCGGTGGGTAGTTCATCGGCGCAATAGCGGCGAACTCGTCGGCAACTGCGCGCACTTCCGACATCGCCTCATCGGACGCCGATCTACCCCACGCATCCAGCGTATCGTCCAACTGGTCGATCCGACGGGCGCCGAATATCGGCGCGGTTACGCCGTCATGCTCCGACACCCACTGCAACGCCAACCTGATCATCGGCTCACCGTGCCTATCCGACACCGACTTCAGCTTCACGATCGTCTCGTGCCGAGCATCATCGCCATATCGACCTGCCAAACTGCGGCCGCGTGCGTCATCGCGAGGTCCTTCGTACGAATCTAGGTATTTGCCTGTCAATACGCCGCTCGCCATCGGGCTGTAAGGCACAACCGCGACGCCGTGTTTGCTCGCCAGCGGGATCATCTCATACGCCAATCCCGGCTGCAAGATGTTGAACACTGACTGGATCGCCTCTACCCGATACAGGTTGCGGACATCCGATGTCCACAATGCGCTGGCGAGCATCCAAGTCGGGAAGTTCGAAACGCCGGCGTAGACCACCTTGCCTTGGTGAATCAGATCGTCAACAGCTCGTAACGTCTCTTCGATCGGCGTGTCTGCGTCCCATTTGTGGCAATAGAGCAAATCTATACGGTCCGTCTTCAGTCGTTTCAATGAAGCCTCGACCGTTCTAACGATGTGGTACCTCGACGCACCGGTATCGTTCACACCATCCCCGACCTGCGACGTGTACTTTGTCGCCAACACAATCTGATCTCGCCAACTCGTCGATCGGAAAAAGTTGCCGATCACTCGCTCGGAGTTTCCAATTGAGTACGAATCAGATGTGTCAAGGAAGTTGATCCCGGCATCAAACGCCTTTGCCATGATGCGGTGCGCAGTCGAATCATCGCAACGCGACGGATTGCCAAAATTAGCCGAACCCAAGCAAAGATTAGATACCTTAGCGCCCGTTCGGCCCAGTTTTACGTATTCGAGTGGGATGGTGGCACCTCCTAAGTCCGCAATTCACGTTAACGATGTTAGTCGATTGTTTTTACGTAGTTCCGACCAACGATCCAAACCATCGTTTCAGACGTATCATCCTCATGTGGTAAATCCGGCAAAAGGAACATTTCGGACGGTTTTAATTGGTCCGATGTTGGCGACTTTTGTCTGCCTGTTGAGTCTCCAAGCATCGTGCACTAGTGAAACGCCTTCGTCTACGACGGCAAAACCGGAAACCATTGAGACTCAGTCATCGATTCTCGAAGGGGTTGAGATCGTCGAGACGATACCACCAACCGCGGAAGGCGACGAACCTGAACCACTCAACCAAGACGGCCCGCGACGCGGTGGCGTTTTGGCCGCACCCGCGTTTTCTTGCAGCATTGCTGATCCGGCCATCGACGGTGCAGCGGAAGCGATGTGGATAGATGATCCTTCAATCGTTACGGAGATTCATGCAGGTTTGTTTAAGCTGAGCGACGATCCACACCAACTGGTGACGTTAGAACTGGTTTCCTCATACGAGGTTCGAGAACAGGGTTTACTGTATGAATTTGTGTTGAGGTCGGACCTGAAATTTAGTGACGGTTCACCGTTGACCGCCAGCGATCTCAAATGGAGTTGGGAACGCGCGCTGAGGAAATCCATACCAGGTGGACGCGCCCGCGACGTATTGGGACAGATCGAAGGTGCGCAGGCAGTAACGGAAGGTAAAAGTCACGACTTGGTTGGCGTAACCGTAGTCGACGATAGAACCATCGAAGTTCGGCTAACGCGGGCGCGCGCCGAGTTCGCCGCGTTACTCGCTGACCCAGTTGCATCTGTACTGAAAAAAGACAACGTCGAAACATGGGCAGTCGAATGGGAAAACCCCGGCGGCTATATAGAGGTCGTGGGGTTCGACGAGACCAACATGCCAGTTGGAGCCGGTCCGTTCAAACTCGTCACCTACCGTGTTAGTTTCGCAACCGGAAAAGACAGATGCGCGATTGCCCGCAACCCTCATTACTGGGGTCGTCCCGCATACCTAGATGGCGTCTGGTTCCGCAATGACGTGGTGAAAAACGAAACGCACGCCCAGCACGGCGAGATAAATACAATCGATCCGCTCGCCTTTGCCAATGAAGGGACTGACCACGAAGCCACGGGTTGTTCCGTTGATGAAACTGGGAGCCGAGATTTCATCGAAGTCGCCGACGCCGTTGAGAACTCAGCAGACCAAGCTCCAACGATTAGCTTCATCGTCTTGAACGCGGCCGCTCCGCCGTTCGACGATTTGCACTTCCGTCGCGCCGTGGTAGCTAGTGCTAATGTCGACTCGGTTCGATGGCGAACCGACACCGAACGCAGACTGATCTCGGGCGATCTAACCACGTTGGAACTTCCGGATGTTCATCCCATATTCGATCTCGAAACCGCGAGAACAGAGTATGCGAAGTCAAAGTATCAAGAACAATCCGAAGCTTGGGAGCTAGGGTACCTACCTTCCGATTCGTGGGGTCTGCTTTTCGATCTCGATGTCCTGTTCCAGACGTGGAGCGAAATGCTAAACATGGTGGTAGAAGAAGAGATCGGCGGCCACAGCGTCATCGACGACTTCGAAGGGCGGTATAACAGCGATTACCACCTGAGGATGTATCACGAGATTCCTACCTTCCCCGACCCATCAACAGTGTTGCGCGCTATCATCGCCCCGTTCGGCGAGATCGGAAATGCACCTGAATTTCTGAAAGTTGAAGAGATGCTAGGTATCGCGGCGACTGAACAGGATGCAGTCAAGCGGCATCAGATGTACCTCGATATCGAAGCTTACTTGGCGGAAGAGGCGCTAGTGATCCCAATCGAGGTATTTGCTGGGTTCGGATGCTACCGGACGCATCCATGGGTTAACGGGCTAGAACCGCCGAAGTATTTGGGTTCGATTTTCTACGACGTGTGGCTAAATCACAGGGCGCCGCAAAGGGAACTACCTATTCAATGAACATCGCGGCTCTTCACCGCTCAACCTCAACCCACCTCTTCTCGTTCCACGAACGATGCGCTGCGTCCACTATCCGTGCCGCCTCAAGACCGGCTTCGAATCCGGTCTCTATCAACCCCTGATCACCAGCCAACGCGCCAGCCACGAACTGCTCGTATGGCTGAGGGTAGGGCGGACCGGGATCGATCTCGGCTAGGGCCGCGTTCTCTCCCGATGTGCCCAGCAGTCCGAAAAGCCCATTTGAGACTATCCTGCCGGTCGAACCTCCAACGTCGGCAGTGAAGCCCCGGCGCAGCGGCTCGCCGCGCTGCACGAAGCTCGTGTGGACTACGGCGTATGCGCCGTTTGCGTACTCAAGCAAAAACGCCGAAGAATCGGGCACGTTAACGTCGAAGCCATCCGGAGCATCTATGAACCCGCGATGCTTTTCCGCCGTGTTCAAAACCGCTGAAACCCGGGCGATCTCGCCGTTGAGAAATCTGCACATATCGAATACATGTATCAATTCATAAACCGTGCCCCCGCCATGCTCCGGCAAGAAGCGCCATGACGGAACATCCGGCCTCGCGTCCTGCTGTGACGAGAACCCCCACCTGATGTTGACGTGATAGACATCGCCTACGTATCCGGCGTCGATATATCGCTTCATCCTGCCCACCGGCGTGCGACCCCGCTGATTGAAATTGACCGCGTGAATCACGCCCGCGTCCTCCGCCGCGTCCAACATGTCTTGACAGTCTGCGGCGTTCAAAGCCAACGGCTTCTCGCACAGGACAGGGCGGCGCGATGCGATCGCTTCCAAAGCGTAGAACTTGTGGGAATCGGTGGGTGTGACGATGTCAATCGCGTCGATGTCGGGATCGTCCAGCATCGCGCGGTGATCGGTGTACCCTTTCGGGACGTTCCACTCCTCTTGCATCGCCCGCAATGGTCCTTCCGAGCGCCGCATGAAGGCAACCACCTCGACCTCAGGAATCTCTGCGAACGCCTCCATGTGTTGCACGGCGAATCCGCCCGCGCCAATGATGCCTATCCTTAGTTTCCGTTGCACCATGATCGTTCCGTTCCGGTTTCTACGTCCCATATCTCAAAGGTTTCCTGACATCTAATCATAATTAGCACCTATGTATGATATTATTGCTGATTCAGTTTGATCTAAACTGTAGACAATCGGAGTTCGAAAGCGATTATGACAACTTTGGACCAACGCGTTAGCTGCCTCGAAGGCGGTCACGAACATTTGGCCACGAAAGCAGACCTAGCCGACCTGAAGTATGAAATCAAATCGGATCTTTCGCAACTTGAAAGTCGATTGCTTCGTTGGATGTTCGGAACGGTTCTCACTTCAATCGTTGTTGCGTCGTCCGTCGCCACCTTGATCCAAGGCATCGTAGCCTGACGGTCCTCAAACCGCTTGCAAACCACCGGGCCCTGTAACTCTAAACGCCTTTTCCGAAATCCCGTAGACACTCCCATGAACCGCGCCACCCGGAAACACCTTGCCAGGGTTAAACCGTTCTCCCGCGCCGAAAGCAGGGCGGAGCTTTGCCATCGCTGCCATATCTTCGTCGGTGAACACAAGCGGCATATAGGCCTGTTTTTCGATGCCGATCCCGTGTTCGCCGCTCAAAGCGCCTCCAGCTTCGAGACATGCCTCCAAGATCCGTTCACCACACTCGATTACGCGTCTGACTTGCGCCCGATCGCGGCCGTCGAACAGGATGCAAGGATGCAGGTTGCCATCGCCCGCGTGGAACACGTTGCCGATCGTCAAATCTAGCTCTTCGCCGATCGCTCGGACTTGACGCATGATGTCACGGAGCTTGGTGCGCGGCACTACACCGTCGACAAGGTAGTAATTGGGGGCGATAGTTCCGAACGCGCCGATCGCGCCTTTACGAGTCGCCCACAACTCCGCACGTTTCGCATCGTCCTCAGCTTCACGTATTTCCGAAGTGTTGTTGGCGTAGCAGATGTCTCTGACTCTTTCACCGTGTTCGTCGACGGTTTCGCGCAGTCCGTCGAGCTCAACGATCAGCACAGCTTCCGCATCATCTGGATATCCGGGATGGTAGACCGGTTCACAAGCTTCGATCGTCACGCGGTCCATCATCTCGATCGCAGATGGAACCATGCCCGCGCCGATGATGTCGGACACCGATTGAGACGCATCATCCAGCGACCGAAATGCGGCGAGCATCGTCAACACCGCTTCGGGTTTTCGCATCAATCTAACCGCTACCTTGGTGACGATGCCGAGCGTGCCTTCCGACCCGATGAACGCGCCGCGGAGGTCGTATCCGTACGTCTCGCGCGATGTGCCACCGAGCCAAACCTTTTCACCATCGGCGAGCACCACTTCGACACCCAACACGTGATTCGTCGTGACGCCCAATGCGAGGCAGTGCGGACCTCCTGCGTTCTCCGCTACGTTTCCACCGATCGTGCAAGCGCCTTGAGACGACGGATCCGGAGCGTAATAGAGACCGTACTGCGCAACCGCGTTAGAAAGTTGGATGTTGACTAGGCCGGGTTCGACGATCGCGACTCGATTTTCCACGTCAACTTCGAGAACCTTGTTAAGTCGAGTGACGGGAATGACCACCGAGTCGTGGAGCGGAACTGCGCCGCCACTCAAGCCCGTTCCAGCGCCGCGAGGAACGATCTTCGCATCGTGTTCGTATGCCGCCCGTACGCATTCGGCAAGCTCGTCGGCGTTGCCGGGCAAGACCACCGCGCCAGGCGATGAACGATCAATCGAACCGTCGTACTCGTAAAGGATCAGATCGTCCGATCCCCAGATCACGTACTCTTCGCCTACGATGTTTCGGAGGCGTTCGATCAGGGTCTCGTCAATTGTCGACATGCGGAAGGCAGGGCGTTACGACGCGTTCTCATCCATGAACTGCTGCGCGCTGTCTAGGAGCAGATCGTGGATCCAAGCCGAGGCCATGATGTCGCCACTCATGTAACGCCCTTTGCTCCGGATATACGCCGAAAGCTCATCGGCCGCTTTGACAACGTCAGGATGTTCCGGTTCGCCGGGGTAGCCGATGCCTTGCGCGAAATCATTCATCCCGATCCCGAAGTAGTGGATGCCGTCGACCGCAAGGATATCGTCGATGTTGTCGATCGAACCTTGGTCCTCAAGCAACGCGCCCACAATCATGTTGTCGTTGGCCTGCTTGTAAAAATCCTTTTTGTCGCCCCAAGCGTCGGGCGTGAAGGAGTAGTTCGTGCCTCGGTTGCCGCCGAAGGATCGATGACCTATCGGACCGAAGTAGCACGCGTCCACAAGCTTCTCAGCGTCTTCACCGCTCGCGATATGCGGCCCCATGATTCCTTGGATGCCGCGATCCACGTACTGTAGTATGTGCGACGCCTCGACGTTTTCCACGCGCGCCACAGCGGTTGCCCCCGCAGCTTCAACGGCTCGGACCATCTCCTCCAACTCCGTGTAACCGAACGGCCCATGTTCGCCATCCAACCACACATAATCGAAGTCCAAACGACCCAGAATCTCGACGTCCCAAACCGATGGGAACGTCATTTGGTATCCAATCGCTTTGCGACCTTCGTTGATCGCTTTCAGGACTCGGTTTTCGCGAACCATCATCTCCGACATGTGTATTCTCCGTTTGTATTTCTTTTTTTCTGCTGAATAGTAGAACGAGATCGTCATTCAGATTTCAATTTAACCGCGGTACCGTAG